>JASHTF010000250.1 GCA_030040715.1 Gammaproteobacteria bacterium
CCCGCTCTACCTGCGCCGTGTGTCTGGTGCAACAGAACTCGGCTTATTGGGCGCACGTCGGCGATAGCCGCGTCTATCACGTGCGCGGCGGGCGCGTCCTCGAGCGCACGCGCGATCACAGCCACGTGGAGCTGTTGGTACGCGAGGGTCTGATCAGTGCGGGTCAGGTCCAGAGCCATCCGCTGCGCAATTTCGTCGAATCGTGTCTCGGCGGCGATGCATTGCTACCGGAGATGACCCTCAGCGCCCGCAAGCCGCTGCATCCGGGCGACGTGCTGCTGGTGTGCACCGATGGCTTCTGGTCCGGACTGGAAGACGGCAGCATCGGCAGCGCGTTCGGCACGCTCGAGGTGCCGCTGCGCGAGGCGCTGCGAGCGCTGGCGGCGCAGGCGCTCAACAATATCGGCGATGCGAGCGACAATACCTCTGCTGCCGCACTGCGCCTGCTGGGCTAGGAGTTGCATTGATAGCGAGGAGCTACGCTGACATGTATGTGCGCAAGAACGGTCGTGGCGCCGATGCGCTGCGGCCGGTGTGCTTCACCCGTCGCTTCACCCGTCACGCCGAGGGCTCGGTGCTGGTGGAGTTCGGGGATACCCGGGTGCTGTGCACGGCGAGCGTCGAGGAGGGCGTGCCGATGTTTCTGCGCGGGCGGTCCCAGGGCTGGGTAACCGCCGAGTACGGCATGCTGCCGCGTGCAACCCACACCCGCAGCCCGCGCGAAGCGGCGCGCGGCAAGCAGAGCGGACGCACCCAGGAGATCCAGCGCTTGATCGGTCGCTCACTGCGCGCGGCGATGGATCTGCAGGCGCTCGGCGAGCGTACCATTACCATCGATTGTGACGTGCTGCAGGCCGACGGCGGTACGCGCACTGCAGCCATCACCGGCGGTTTCCTCGCGCTGGCGGACGCCTGCGACAGCCTGCTGGCGCGCGGCGTGATTGCCTCCCGGCCCCTGCATGGACAGATCGCCGCGGTCTCGGTTGGCATCGTGCGCGGCGAGCCGCTCCTCGACCTCGACTATGCCGAGGACAGCGAAGCCGAGACCGACATGAATGTCGTCATGAACAATGGCGGCGGCTTCGTCGAGGTGCAGGGCACGGCCGAAGGACACGCGTTCCGGCGCCACGAGTTCGACACGTTGCTCAATCTGGCAGCGAGCGGCATCGGACAGCTGTGTGCGCTGCAGGCCCAGGCGCTCGAGGGCGGCGCTGAGCGAGCGGCCGCCAGCGCGGTCTGAGCCAAGTCAGTCTTCGCCAGCTCGGTGTGGAACGCATGGAGATCGTGCTCGCCACGAGCAATGTAGGTAAGCAGCGCGAGCTGGCGGGGCTGCTCGCGCCGCTCGGCTTCGATCTGAGGCTCGCGCGCGAGTTCGGCCTCGCTAGCGCGCCCGAGACCGGCAACAGCTTTGTGGCCAATGCCGAGCAGAAGGCGCGTTACGTGGCGCGAGGCTCCGGCCTGCCGGCGCTGGCCGACGATTCTGGTCTCGAGGTCGATGCGCTCGAGGGTAGGCCGGGCATCTATTCCGCGCGCTACGCCGGGGTCGGCGCGAGTGACGCTGCCAACAACGCGCGGCTGCTCGCTGAGCTTGCAGGGGTGCCACCCGCGGCGCGCACTGCACGCTATCGCTGCGTGCTCGCGCTCGTTCGCAGCGCCGAGGATCCGGCGCCGCGGCTCGGGCAGGGGAGCTGGGAAGGGCGGATCGCCCTGGCGCCTGCCGGCAGTGGTGGCTTCGGCTACGACCCGTTGTTCATTCCTGAGGGCTACAGCCAAACCGTCGCCGAGCTCCCGCCCACGCTCAAGCAGGCGCTCAGCCACCGTGCCCGCGCAGCATACGACCTGATGGCGCAGCTGCAGGTCCGCGGCCTCGGGCGCGCGGACCAAGAATCATGGGCGCGCTAGCGCCCGAGCCTGGTCGCGCCCCGGCCGCGCGGCCACACGCGCTGCCGCCGCTGTCCTTATACGTGCACTTCCCCTGGTGTGTGCGCAAGTGCCTGTACTGCGACTTCAATTCTCATACGCTGCAGGGCGAGCTGCCCGAGCGACGCTACCTCGAGGCCCTGCTGGCTGATCTGACGCAAGAGGCCTCCACCGTGCGTGGCCGCAGCGTGCAGAGCATCTTTTTCGGCGGCGGCACGCCGAGCCTGTTCGCCCCGCGGTCGCTCGGGCAACTGCTCGAGAGTATCAGCGCTGAGCTTACGGTCGCCGCCGACGCCGAGATCACGCTCGAGGCGAACCCCGGAACGATCGAGCGCGGGCGTTTCGCCGACTATCGCGCGGCCGGCGTCACGCGCGTCTCGCTGGGCGCCCAGAGCTTCTCGGATGTGCAGCTGCGCCGATTGGGCCGCATCCACTGCGCTGCCGAGACGCGGCGCGCGGTGGAGGAGCTGCGCGCAGCGGGTCTGACCAACTTCAATCTGGATTTGATGTATGGGCTGCCCGGGCAGGGCATCCCCGAGGCGGTGGCGGACGTCGACGCCGCACTGGCGCTCGCTCCGGCTCATGTTTCGCACTATCAGCTCACCCTCGAGCCCGGTACGGTGTTCGCCGCGCGTCCTCCCGCGGGATTACCGGGCGCCGACCGCTGTGCCGACATGCAGCAGGCGTGCGCAGAGCGATTGGGGGCGGCGGGGATACTGCGATACGAGGTGTCCGGCTACGCTCGAGCCGGCGCACGTTGCCGACACAACCTGAACTACTGGCAGTTTGGGGACTATCTCGGCATCGGCGCCGGCGCCCACGGCAAGCGCAGTCGCAGCGTGAATGGCAGTCTCATCATCGAGCGCACCGAGAAGGTGCGCGAGCCGCGGCGTTATCTGGCAGCGACGGCCGCCGGTAGTGCCGGTACACGACGCATTGTTCCCGAGCGCGATCTGCCGTTCGAGTACCTGATGAATGCGCTGCGCCTGACGGAGGGATTTGATGAAGGACAATTCGAGGCGCGCACCGGACTCGGTTTCGAGGCGACCGCCACTATCCTCGCGCGGTCTCGTGGGCGCGGATTGCTGGAATGCACCGGTACACGCTGGCGCGCGAGCGCCCGCGGGGCTGATTTATTGAATGAGGTGCTCGCGGAGTTGCTTCCAGAAAGCTAGGGCTGTTTGCCCGCGTGTAGGAGCCGTCCCACAGACCGCGCGCGGCTGGCCACTCCGGCGCAGCCGGCGCCGCAAAGACGCGGCGGCTTTATTCACAGCGCGCGGTTGGCCTACCTACAAATTAGCCGATTACATGTCATTTTGTTTAATTTGCACGATGATAGGTATCTAAGCTATTGATTAGATAGGCCGTATAGGTGTGGTCATTTTTTGTTCAAATTGACACAAATGCATTCTTGGCGCGCTGGAGAACCTACGCGCGAGGCTTTACCCACACAGTTATCCACAGAAATTGTGGATATCGCGTGCCGCGATGCGGCGCATCATTGCGTAGGATAAACCGCATCGCGCCTACACCTTGTGGGAGCGAGCCGACATGGCTAGACTGCGCGCCCCGTTTTCCATAGTCCGATACTCCGCCGCACGGAGCGTCGTATCACCGCCGGCTCCCCGTGCCGCGCCTTGCAGCGGAGGATGTCAGCCATGAAACAGAAGATTCACCCGCAGTACAAAGAGATCACGGTCACGTGTAGCTGCGGCAACACTTTCAAGACCCGATCGACCGTCGGCCACGATCTGCACGTCGAGGTCTGCTCGAGCTGCCACCCGTTCTTTACCGGCAAGCAGAAGATCGTCGATACCGCGGGGCGGGTCGACAAGTTCCGCAAGAAGTACGCCGGTGCCACCGGAGGCGCAGCACGCTGAGGGCGCGCCCGCCGTCCCACGCCTGCGCGTGAGCGACGCTTGCGCGTAGCTCGACCACGGGTCGCTCGCCTGTTTCGTCGCAGCCGCCCGACCGCGAGTTGAGTACGCACGTCGAGATAGGCGCTGCGCCCGATTCGCATTCGCACACCCATGCCTTGATTCCATCGCTCGAGCGTGTAAGGCTGACGGGCTGAGCGCCGCGCGCTGCGGTGTTGGGGATTTCGAACAACCCGCACGGAATGAGCGCATCAGCGAGGCAAGAGAGCACCCATGAGCGCAACAACGAGCGTGAGCAATGAGCCCATGAACAGCAGCAGCTTCGAGCTCAGGAACCCTGCTACCGGCGTCACCAGCGAGCTCCCGGTGCGCTCCGGCACGATCGGTCCCCAGGTGCTCGATATCGCCCATCTCGCCCGGGACCAAGGGGTGTTTACCTTCGATCCCGGCTACAGCGTCACGGCCAGCTGCGACAGCAAGATCACCTACATCGACGGCGATGCCGGAGTGCTGCTCTATCGCGGCTATCCGGTGGACCAGCTGGCCGAGAAGAGCAGCTTCATGGAGGTGGCGTATCTGCTGATCCTTGGCGAGCTGCCGACGGCGCCGCAACTGCAGGCATTCTCCGACAGCATCACCCGCCACACCATGATCAACGAGTCGCTGCTGCGATTCTTCAACGGCTTCTATCACAACGCGCATCCGATGGCGATGGTGTCGGCCGTGGTCGCGTCAATGTCGGCCTTCTATCACGACTCGATGGACATCTATAACCCGCGCCACCGCGAGATCTTCTCGCATCGGATCATCGCCAAGCTGCCGACGATCGCCGCGGCCGCGCACAAGCACGCGCTCGGTCAGCCGTTCATCTACCCGCGCAATGACCTCAACTACTGCTCGAACCTGCTGAACATGTTCTTTGCGGTACCGTGCGAGTCGTATGAGATCAACCCGGTCGCCGCCAAGGCGCTCGACCTCCTGTTCGTGCTGCACGCCGACCACGAACAGAATGCCAGCACCTCCACCGTACGGCTCGCCGGCAGCACCGGCGCGAACCCGTATGCGGCGATCTCGGCGGGAGTGGCCGCGCTTTGGGGCCCGGCCCATGGAGGTGCCAATGAGGCGGTGCTCGCGATGCTCGAGCAGATCGGGACCGTGGAGAACATCCCGAAATATCTTGCGATGGCGAAGGACAAGAGCAGTCACTTTCGGCTCATGGGCTTCGGCCATCGCGTCTACAAGAACTTCGATCCGCGCGCCAAGATCATCCGCGAGACCTGCCACGAAGTGCTCGCCAAGCTCGGCCGCCAGGACAGCCCATTGTTCGAGCTGGCGCTGCGTCTGGAGGAGATCGCGCTCAAGGACGAGTATTTCGTCTCGCGCAAGCTATATCCGAACGTCGATTTCTATTCCGGCATTATCTACAGCGCGCTTGGGATTCCACGCTCGATGTTCACGGTGATGTTCGCGATCGCACGCACGGTCGGCTGGGTCGCCCATTGGCTGGAGATGATCAGCGATCCGGCGATGCGCATCGGCCGTCCGCGGCAGCTGTACACCGGCCCGCAGCAGCGCAATTACGTGCCGATCGCGTTGCGCAAGCGCTAGTGACCCGAGCGTGACAAGGCAGGCGCCTGAGCACGCAAACGACTAGGACCTTTGCATGGTGGGCGTTGTGCTCAGTGACTCGTCGCTCGGGTCACTGTCGAGCAGACTCTGCAGCTCGTCGGCATCGGCGCGCCGCATCGGCTTGCCGTCCACGGGGCTTGCGGGCGCCTGACGGATCCCATCGCGCGGAAACACGGTGACCTCGATGCGCTGCTCCCGCAGCGCGAAGCGCAGTCCCGGAAAGGCTTTGATGCGCTCGCCATCGAGACGTACTCGCCGCTCGGTGATCTCGTGGGCTACGCCGCGATCGAGCAGCTGCAGCGCCACGTTCTCCGGTCGATCGGCAAACAGGTGCAGCTGAATGTCCGCGTGCTCGGTCGCGGTGCCGGACAGCACCGAACCGACCAGCCGTGGCTGGAACTGAGACAGCCAATGCATGGCGTGCAAGGCGGCACGGCGCTGCGCCTCGAGGCTGCGTCGATGCGTGTGTGCACCGAAGAGCCGCTGGTATTCGGCCAGCGCCGCCTCGATCTCGGTATTGCGGGGCAGCACGCTCGAGTCGGTCACGCCCAGGCGGTCAGCGGCCTTGCGCTTGGCGGTCAGGAAATCGTGAATGCCGTGCTGCGCCATGATGCGCGCAGCCTCCTGAGCGAGCGCCCGGCGTAGATTGCCGCCGCGCGAATGCCCGGGACGGGGGTTGCCGTTGCGAAGTGATGCGCGATGCATGAGGTCCCTCCCCCTCCACAGGACATTGAGCTGACGCGCGGCACCACGGGACTGCCGTCAGAATAATGGCTCACCGCTGCTGCTTCCACTCTGCGGGCCCGTGACGGCCGGGGTGACGCCGGGATTCGTGGCGGGCGGCAAGTCGCCCTCCATGAACGTCTCGTACATGGCATCAGGCTCGTTGTAGCCGGCGAGCAGCCCGGTGCGCTTGGAGATGCGCTCGGTCACCAGCCCCGACGGCAGAGGCCGTGACAACTCGGGCTGCCCGCGCAGTGCCTCGCGCATGAAGGAGATCCAGATGGGCACCGCAGTGCGACTGCCCTCCTCGCCTTCGCCGAGCGGCTCCTCATCGTCGAAGCCGACCCACACGCTCGCGATGATGTTGCGGTTGAAACCGTTGAACCAGGTATCGCGCGCCTCGTTGGTGGTGCCGGTCTTGCCGGAGATATCGCTGCGCCTGAGCGCGAGGCCGGCACGAATGCCGGTGCCGCGCTTGATGACGTCCGCCATCATGTCGTCCATAAGCCACGCGTTTTGGGGCGAAATCACGCGCGGGGCAATGCGATTCGCCGGCAACAGCGGCGGATCGAGACTGAGTGGCTCATGATCGCGATCCGGCGGGCTCACGGCGCCCGCTGCGGCTGGGCCTTGAACCGCAGCGACTGCCGCCGCCGGAATCGGCATGACCGCCCCAGGCGTGGCCGTTGCGGGCATGGATGTTCCGGGCATGGGTGCCCCGGAGGCGGGGCTGGCCGCGCTCGGCGCGCCGGGCGGAACCGTCGCCGCGCCCGGCTGCGGCGGTACGGCGCCGCCGGGCTGAACGCCCGCGGTCGGGGTGAGGGCGGCAGTCGCCGGACTGCTGGTCGCGGCATCGCAGCGCTCGCAGACCTCCTTGGGTGCGGCCTGATAGACGACGCTGCCCGAGGCGTCCTCGATATGGTCGATGAAGTAGGGATCGACCCGGTAGCCGCCGTTGGCGAACACCGCGTAGGCGCTCGCCATCTGCAGCGGCGTCGCGGGCAGGCTGCCGAGCGCGAGGGTGAGATCCTTCGGCATGACGTCGGGACTGAAGCCGAACTTGGCGGCGCAGGCCGCTGCCGTGTCAACGCCGAGCTGCCGCACCACGCGGATCGTGACCAGATTGCGCGAGAACACCAGGCCTTCGCGCAAGCGCATCGGACCGTCGAATCCGTGCTCGTTGTTCTCCGGGCGCCAGATCTTCTCCTGCCCGGTGTCGTCGTAGACGATCGGTGCATCCATCACGATGGTCGCGGGCGTGAATCCGTGATCGAGGGCGCAGGAGTAGAGAAACGGCTTGAAGCCCGAGCCCGGCTGGCGCCGCGCTTGCGTCGCTCGATTGAACTTGTTGGTGTAGTAATCAAAGCCGCCCACCAGCGCCGCAATCGCGCCGTCGTTGGGATCGAGCGCCACCAGCGCTCCCTGGGCATCGGGCTGCTCAGCGAGCACTGCCGCGCCGTGGCCGTCGCTGATGACATCGACGATGTCGCCCCGCTGGAGCACGTCGGCGGCGCGCTCGGGCGCAGGTCCGGTGCGCGAGTCGGACAGCCGCGGCCGCGCCCAGGAGAGTCCATCCCAATCGATCTGCGCCCAGCCGCTGCCCTGCACATATACGCGCGCGCTGCGCGCAGCGACCGACGCCACTACCGCGGGGTGCAGGTCGCCGATCGGACCCAGATTCGCCAGCGCCGCGTCGAAGCTGCGTGTACCCGAGCGCGCATCGAGCGCCACTCGCCGTAACGGGCCGCGATAACCGTGCCGGCGGTCATAGCTGATGAGCCCAATCTGAACGGCGCGATTCGCCGCCGTTTGCAGGCGGCCGTCGATGGTCGTGTATACCTTGTAGCCGGCGTTGACCGCGTCCTCGCCGTAACGGGCGACCACGGCGGCGCGCACCATCTCGGTCACGTACGGCGCGTCGGCGTCGTACAGGATGCCGTGATCGCGCGCCTCGACGGGCTCGGCGCCCGCGCGCTGTGCCTCGGCGGCGCTGATATCACCCAGCTTCAGCATCTGCCCCAGCACGTAGCGGCGGCGGACCGCGGCGGCGCGCGGATTGATGATCGGGTTGTAGTGCGAGGGCGCCTGAGGAATGCCTGCGAGCGTCGCCGCTTCCGCGATCGATAGTTGGTCGAGCGGCTTGCCGAAATAGGTTGCGGCGGCTGCGGCGACTCCGTAGGAGCGCTGACCGAGGAAGATCACATTCAAGTAGGTCGCGAGGATCTGCTCCTTGCTGAACTCGTGCTCCATCTTGTAGGTGAGGAAGATCTCCTGCAGCTTGCGCCGGACGGTCTTGTCGAAGCTGAGGAACATGTTGCGCGCGGCCTGCATGGTGATGGTGCTGGCGCCCTGCGAGAAGTCGCCGGAGGTCAGATCGACCCACGCGGCGCGCAGCACACCGCTGTAGTCGAAGCCGTGATGCTCGTAGAAGCGCTGATCTTCTGCGGCCACGAATGCCTGCCGCACCAGCGCTGGGATGTCCTCATACGCCACCGGCAGGCGGCGCTTCTCACCGATCTCGCCGATCAGCTCACCGCCGCGTGCATAGACGCGCAGCGGCACCGCGAGCACCCCAGCGCGCATCGCCTCGATCGTCGGCAGTGACGGCGCCAGATAGGTGTAGCTCGCCAGCAGCGCGTACGCGCCGAGCACCACCAGCGTGATTACCGCCAGGCAGCCGAGCCCCACGAGGCGAATTGTGCGTAGCATCACCGACGAGTCTGGCATCGCTCGATAGCCTGTCTTCGAAAGTGCGGGCGGCTACGTGCGGAGCTGCCCGCGCACGCGCGCACACTCTGTAGCCGCCTAAGCATAACAGGTACCCGCACGGGTGCTCCCCTCCGGGTGCCGTCACCCGTCGCCGGACGCAGACGGTCGAAACTTAGAGTTACGTCACGGCCGTTAATTCCGTTCACGGTTTAAGGTTAATCCTCACGAGCGCCGATTCCGTGAGCGGGCTCACGATGCATTTAACTTTTGCCTGATATGGTGCCAGCGAACTCGACTACTCGTTCCGAATAAACGAGCGCAACTAAGACTAAAGGTTAGGAAACGTAAGGCTAGGACAACGTGCTGCCTATACTGTCGCGAAACCAGCGCCCGCTGCTGGGCCTGGACATCACCACCTCGTCGATCAAGCTGATCGAGCTCGCCATGGCCGGTGGGCTCTACCGCGTCGAGTCCTACGCGGCCGAGCCGACGCCTCCGAATGCGATGAACGAGAAGACGCTGGTCGATCCGGACGCGGTGGGCGAGGCCATCCGCCGCGCTGTCAAGCGCGCGGGAGCCAAGACCCGTGAGGCCGCCATCGCCATCAGCGGCGACGCGGCGATCACCAAGGTGATCCAGATGCCGCGTGGCCTGCGCGAAGCCGATCTCGAGGCGCAGGTGGAGATGCAGGCCGATCAATACATCCCGTTCCCGATGGACGAGGTCGCGTACGACTTCGAGGTGCTGGGTCCGTCGGAGAAGGACACCGAGTCGATCGACGTGCTGCTGGTCGCCTCGCGCAGCGAGAACGTCGAGCAGCGCCGCGCCGCGGCGACCGCCGGTGGCTTGAGCGCGCGCATCGTCGATGTGGAGGCGTTCGCGCTCGAGAATGCCTGTCGCCTCATGACGCATCAAATGCCCGATGGTGGCATCGACCACACCGTCGCCGTGGTCGACTTCGGCGCCAGCAGCACCACCTTCAGCGTGTTACGCAATCTCAAGGTGGTGTACACGCGCGATTTCGCCTTCGGCGGCCAACAGCTCACCGAGGAGATCATGCGTACCTATGGCCTGTCGATGGAGGAGGCCGGCCGCGCCAAGAAGGAGGGCGGTCTGCCGCACAACTATCAGGCCGAGGTGCTCGATCCGTTCATCGACGATATGACCCAGCAAGTCAGCCGTTCGTTGCAGTTCTATCTGGCTTCGGGCACCGGACGCGAGCAGCCCGACAAGATTCTGGTGTGTGGCGGCTGCGCCAACATCCCCGGCGTCGCCGATGTGATTCAAAGTCGCGTCGGCATCAGTGCCGATCGCGGCGATCCACTCGGCCAGATGAAGCTGTCTTCACGCGCACGTGCCCAGGCGGTGCAACGCGACGGCACGGCGCTGCTGACCGCTTGCGGCCTGGCGCTGCGCAGCTTCGACTGATGCGGAGCCCGCACTGATGCCACGTATCAATCTACTTCCCTGGCGAGAGCAACA
>JASHTF010000251.1 GCA_030040715.1 Gammaproteobacteria bacterium
CGCCGCACCCGTGGCCGCCCGGTCGCCGACCGCACCACCCGCCGCGGCAGACTCGCGCTCCCACAGCGCCAGCGTCTCCGCGGACATCCGGCGCAGGTCCGACTCACGGGGATCGACGTTGACCCCGATGAGCTGCGAGCGTCCATTCGCCCGCCGGAGCTGATAAAACCCCGCCTCACTCAACCGCAGCGCCGGCGTACGCTGTGCCTCGGCCAACGACAGCGGGCGCCGCCCCTGCGGATCGATCACTTCGACCTCAGAGCCGGCGGCGTCGCCCTCCGCCGCATGCAGCTGCAGATACGAATCGACCAGCCGCGCACCCGTGCCCGGCTGCAGGCCCGAGAGGTGGTGCGCGATCTGCGAGGCGATCGCCACGAACGCGGGCTGCAACGGCAAATCGTTGCTCAGCCCATCGAGTTCGGAGGTGAGCAGCAGCACACGGCCTTCGCCGCGCCGCTTCTCCAACAGCAGCGGCGTGTGATCGGTCAGGCGCGCAAGCACCTGCGCGCCGGTCGCATCGACCCGCACCACATAGAAGAACTTCGCGATCGACCAGAGTGCGGGGCTGCCCACCCAGCTTTGAGACGGGTCGGTCTCTGCCACCGACACGAACCGCTCCACCCCGCTCACCGTGCCGCTCTCGTAGTCCTGCACCCGCTCGATCGGTGCATCGAACAGCGCGGCACGCGCCGCGCCGGCAGCGCCGGTCCCGAGCGTGACCAGCACACTGCCGCCGGCACGCACATAGTGCTCGAGCTGCTGTTGTAGCGCTGGCGGCAGCGACGGCAGATTGGACAGCACTACGAAGGCATAGCCGCTCAGCGACAGATTCGCCGCGGCCTCGACGGCGACGGCGTGCAGACTGAAGGCAGAGCCGTCAGCGGCCGCAAGCGCGTCGGCAACGTACAGCGCCGAGCGTGGCAGCGGGCGGGAGGGAGCGCCCGGTATCGAGTGCTCCGACGGGCGGGTCGGCAAGCGTGCCGCCGAGAGCGCATTGGCGGCTGCGTACACGAACAGCACCTGCTGTGGATCGGCGCGCTCGATCGCGAAGCGGTAGCCGTCATCCTCAGGCAGCGCGTCGGCCGAATCGATACGCACTTCGCAGCGGCTCAGCCCATGCGGTAGGACGATATTTGGAAACTGGACCTGCGCCTCGCCGCCCGCCGGCACCGTCACGCGCTGACTGGCGACACTGCGGCCGTTGACATAGAGAGAAACCAGGCGCTCGGCTGCCGGCGTGGCAAATCCCGCCACGATCGCCTCGACCGTGACCGGCTTGACGTCCTGGGTCCGACCCCAGACCTGCGCCGGCGCCGTGACGCCCACCACGGTCCAGTTGGGGGTGTCGGTCTGCACCACCGAATGCACCTGCAGCGTGACGGCATCGGGCAGCGCCATCTCGCTGAAGCTCGACGGCACGCTCGAGCCCTGCAGGTCCGTGAACACGTGCAGCTCGACCGCCGCCTCGCTCTGGTCGCGCGCCTGGCGCGCCGCGCTGACGAGCTCGCTCAGCTCGGCGTGCGAATCATCAACCTGAACGGCCGCGATGGCAGCGCGCACCGTGGCATCATCCTGGGTCGGCGGGCACAGCAGCGTCAGCTGCGAGCCGAAGCTCATGACCTCGATCCGATCCGTGGCGCGGCGCTGCGCCGCCACCGCCAGCGCCTCGCGCTTGGCGTCCGCAAGCCGCGAGCCTGCGCGCATGCTGAAGGAACGGTCGATGATCAATACCTCGAGCTTCGAGGTCGGGGCGAGTGCGCGCGGCCGCTCGATGTACGGATGCGTGAACGCCAGTACCACCAGTGCCAGCAGCGCCAGGCGCAGTGCCAGCAGCAGCAGATAACGCAGCTGCCGATGGCGCACGGCGACCTGGGTGCGCGGCTCAAACAGCAGCAGCGAGCTGAACGGCTGCGGCTCGGATGCGCGTCGTCGCAGCAGGTGCAGATAGAGCGGCACGCCGAGCGCGAGCAGACCGAACAGAAACGAAGGTGCCAGCATGCCCATGTGAACCCTGGCTCAGTTGCGCTGGTGCCGGATCGTGAGGTACTCGCGCAGTACCGCATCGAGCGGACGGTCGGTCTGCACCAGAAAGTAGTCGAGCCTGGCAGCCTGGCAGCGCTCGCGCAGCGCCGCGACGTGCGCACGCATCTTCTCCGGGTATTGCGAGCGCACGTAGTCCGGCGTGACCTCGAGCCGTTGCCGCGTCTCCAGGTCCACCAGCAGCGCAGGCGCACTCAGTTGCGGGCGTAGCTCCTGCGGGTCGAGCACATGCAGCAGCACCACCTCATTGCCGCGGAAGCGCAGCGGCTCGATGGTGCGCACCAGACGCTCTGGAGCCTCGAAGAAATCCGAGATGATCACCACCAGTCCCCGGCGGCGCAGAAACTGCTGCAAGTGCCGCATCGGCTTGCTGAAGTCGGTGCGTGCGCGCGGCTCCGCGAGCTCGAGCGCCCCTAACAGCCGCGCGAGCTGCCCGTAGCGCGTCGAAGGTCGCAGGTAATTGCGTACCTCATCGTCGAACACGATCAGACCGGCCGCGTCGCGCTGGTTATGCAGTGCCAGATAGAACAGCGCGGCGGCGATATAGCGCGCGTAGTCCATCTTACTGGTCGTGTGTGAGCGATACTGCATCGACTGGCTGGCATCGAGCAGCACGGTCAGGTGCGTGTTAGTCTCGCCGCGATAGCGCTTGAGGTAGGCGCGCTCGGTGCGCGCATACACGTTCCAATCCACGTGGCGCAGGTCATCGCCGGGACTGTAGGCGCGATATTCGGCAAACTCCTGGCTGAAGCCGAAGTCGGGCGAGCGGTGCAGCCCCGCCACAAATCCCTGCACCACCGTGCGGGCGATCAAATCCAGTCCGGACATTGCGGCGAGCATGTCCGGATCCAGAAAGCGCTGTGCCATGGCGGTCGCTCCGCAGTACCCGTCAATGCGCGCCCTTGGGCGCCGGCAGCTGTGCGAGCAGCCGACGGATGATCTCATCGGTATCGATGCGCTCGGATTCGGCGTGGAAGTTGAGCAGCAGTCGATGCCGCAGCGTCGCGGCGGCGAGCGCGGTGACGTCCTCGTACGCGACGTGGTAGCGGTGATGCGCCAGCGCGCGCACCTTGGCGCCGAGCACGATGAACTGCGCCGCGCGCACGCTGGCGCCGAAGTTGACGTACTTGCGCACGAACTCCGGCGCCGTCGGCGTGCCAGGGCGCGTGGCACGTACCAGCTCGACGACGTAGGCGCCGATGCTGGAGGCGATCGGCACGCGGCGGATCAGCTCTTGAAATTGCAGGATCTCGGCTGCATTCGTTACCGGCTTGATCTGCACGCTGCGATTGGCCGTGGTCTGGTCCACGACCCGCAGCTCCTCCTCGGCGCTGAGGTAGTCGAGCAGCGTGTTGAACAGAAAGCGATCGAGCTGCGCCTCGGGCAGCGGATAGGTGCCCTCGAGCTCGATCGGATTCTGCGTCGCCAGCACGAAGAACGGCGCCGGCAACGGGTACATATTGCCGCGGACCGTGCACGAGCGCTCCTGCATCGCCTCCAGTAGCGCCGCCTGTGTCTTCGGCGGCGTGCGATTGATCTCATCGGCGAGCAGGACGTTGCCGAAGATCGGACCCGGCACGAACGTCCAGCGGCGACCGCCGCTGGTTGGATCCTCCTCGATAATGTCCGTCCCGGTGATGTCCGAGGGCATCAGATCCGGCGTGAATTGAATGCGCTTGAACACCAGCCCGAGCGTCTCGGCGATGGTGCGCACCATGAGCGTCTTAGCCGTTCCGGGCAACCCGGTGATCAGACAATGTCCGCCCACAAACAGCGCGATCAGGATCTGGTCGAGCACTTCCTCCTGCCCGACGATCACGGTCTGAACCTGCGCGAGAATCCCATCGCGTACCTGTTGGAAGCGCCGGATCAGCTCGCGCAACTCGCCCGAGGCGAGCTCGTCCGAGACCGGCGCCGTGTCGGCGACCCACGTGCTCATTCGTCGTTGTCCTTACTCTGGTCTGATGAATTCATGGTGTGGCCCGATCCGCGCGCCGCTGATTCACTGTGGTTGTGGCGCCGGCTGTGCCGACGCAGCTTCCAGCTGCAACAGCAGCTGCTGTGCCGGACGGTAGCCCGGAGCCGCCTCCAATGCCGCCAGCACCTGCTGCTCGGCGGCCTGCGGTTGATGGGCGGCGAGATAAGCCTGCGCCAGATGGTAGTGCGCACCCGCCTGATCGAGCGGGCGCAGCGCAAGCAGCGCCGTGAATTCGCGGATCGCGCCGGAGCTGTCGTGCTGCGCGAGCCACAGTTGCCCGAGCCGCAGGTGCAACTGCTCGTCGTTGACCGGATAGATCTCATTGACGGCCTCGAGCGTCGCGGCAGCCGCCTCGTCCTGCCCACCCTGCTGCTGCAGCGTCGCGAGCTGTTTGAGCAGGGCCGGATCCTCGCCCCCAAAGCGCTGATAGTCGAGCAATACCGCCAGTGCCGCGGCCGAGTTGCC
>JASHTF010000033.1 GCA_030040715.1 Gammaproteobacteria bacterium
CGGCATGCACGAATCGACCGTCTCGCGCGTGACTTCCGGTAAATACATGCACACGCCGCGCGGGGTATTCGAGCTGCGCTACTTCTTCTCAAGTCATGTCGAAGGCAGCGACGGGGCCGGCACCTCGTCGACCGCGATCCGCGCCAAGATCCGCAAGCTCATCCGCGACGAAGACCCGGCGGCGCCGCTCAGTGACAGCCGCATCGCCGAGATACTCTCCTCCGAGGGCATCCCGGTCGCCCGGCGCACGGTGGCCAAGTATCGCGAGACCATGGGCCTGGCGCCGTCGAACGAGCGCCGGCGCAACAGCGACCTCTGACCGGCGCGGATGGGGAGCGGTCACCATGAACCTACCGCAGGCAATACGGAGAACAGGCCATGCAACTGAGCGTCACCGGACATCACCTCGAGGTTACCCCGGCTCTGCGCTCCTACGTGGAAAAGAAACTGACGCGTATCATGCGTCACTTCGAGCAGGTGATCGATAGTCACTTCGTGCTCACGGTAGACAAGTTGCAACACAAGGCGGAGGCGACGCTGCACGTCAGCGGCGAGACCATTCACGCGCTCGCCAGCGACGGCGACATGTACGCGGCGATCGACGCGCTCGCCGATCGACTCGAGCGTCGCGTCCGCAAACACAAGGAGAAGCTCACCGATCATCATGCCGAGCAAGCGCAGAAGACCGCCCGCTTGTAGCGCCCGGCTTGCCGTCGCGGCGGCCGGGGCTCGTACCGGCCGCAGGCCAGGCTCGTGCGCCTGATTTTTCTCAGTGGGCTGTCGGGGTCCGGCAAGAGCGTAGCGCTGCACGCGCTCGAGGACCTGGACTTCTACTGCATCGACAACATCCCGGCGGCGCTGCTGCAGTCATTCATCTCGCATACGGTTCGCAGCGGCTCGAACATCTACCAGCGCACCGCCATCGGCATCGATGCGCGCAATCCCGACGCCGAGATCGGCACCGTGCCGATGCTGCTCGACGAGCTCAAGCGCAGCGGCATCAGTTGCGAGCTGGTGTTCCTGGTTGCCAATGATGAGGAGCTGCTGCGCCGCTACGCCGAGACCCGGCGCAAACATCCGCTCAGCCGTCAGGGCGTGAACCTGCACGAGGCGATCGCACTCGAGCGCCGGTTGCTCGACCCGCTGGTCCACGCCGCCGACCTGGTAGTGGATACCTCGCAGCTGAGCGTGCACGAGCTGCGCGAGCTCATCAGTCGCCGCGTCGGCAAGCGGCCACGCGACCGTATGACGGTGCTGTTCGAGTCCTTCGGCTACAAACACGGCATCCCCGGCGATGCCGACTTCGTGTTCGATGCGCGCTCGCTGCCCAATCCGTACTGGGAACCGGCGCTGCGCGCGCTCACCGGGCGCGATGAGGCGGTGATACGCTTTCTCGAGGCACACAGCGGCGTGGGACAATTCATCGACGACGTCGCCCGCTTCGTCGAGGCGCGCATTCCCGAGCATCAGGCCGCTAACCGCCGCTATCTGACCGCGGCCGTTGGCTGCACCGGCGGACAGCACCGCTCGGTCTACATCGCCGAACAACTGGCGGCGCGCATCGCGCCGCGCTGGCCGCAGGTCACGGTGCGCCACTCGGCGCTATCCGAAACGATCAAGAGCCTGCGCGCACTCAGCACCACCCGCTAGCGCGACAGCCGGCGAGCGCTCGGCTGCGCCGTCTCGCTCGACTCACGCCTCGGCCGCTGCCTGGCCGAGGTCGGCTCCGCTCTCATCCCCAGGTGCCAGATGCAGGGCCGGCAGCAGCGTGGTCGCCGCGAGTGGTGCTCCGCCGAGGAAGCCCTCGATCTCGCCGCGCAGACGCGTGGCATCGCGGTAGCCGAGCTCGATCAGCTCGCGCGTGTAACTCGACTCGAACAGCAGGTAGCTGGTGAGTTGCGCACCGGCGGCGCCGCGCGCGCCCATCACCCGCAGCAGCGCGCGCAGGCCGCGCGGGAGACTGCGGACGTGACGCGTCGCAATCACGCGTGGATCCTCGCTTGGCGCGATCACCAGCGTGGCCACCTTATGCAGGCCGGGCACGGCGCTCGGGGCCACTTCGATGACCTGATTGAGACGTTGGATATGCTCGATGTTGGCGTAGATCTGGTCCATGAACAGCGTATCGAGCATGTAACCGAACAGCTGGCCGGGGGTGGGCGCCAGGGCGCTCGCGCGGCGGCGGGCGTGCACGCCGGCGGCTTCCTCCGAACGCACGCCCACCACCAGCAGACGATCGGCACCCAGATGGATCGCGGGGCTGAGCGGCCACAGCTGCCGCTGGGCGCCGTCGCCGTAGAACTCGTCCCCGAGTTGCACCGGCGGGAACAGAAACGGCACGCCGAGACTCGCCATCAGATGATCGAGGGTGAGCTGGGTGCGGCGGCCGACGCGCTGCTGCCGTGACCACTCCTCGATGTCGCTGCGGCCCTGAAAAAATGCCACCGACGAGGCCGAGCTATAGCTGGTCGCACACAGCGCCAGCGCCCGCAGATGTCCCCCGTCGATACTGCGCTGGAGATTGCGCCAGTCGACGTTGGCGGCGAGCAACTCTCGCAGCGGTGTGTTGTCGAACAGCGCTTGGGGGGGAGCGAGCAGTATTCCGCCCGACAGCAGCGACAACAGCCAGTGCACGCCCGAGCGCAAGGTGCTCAGCGCGTCGACCTTGAACACCTGCGGTACACGGAAGTTCGCCCACACGCGCTCGAGCGCCGCGATTGCGCGCCGCCAGCGGAACGCCTCGGTCGCTACCACCGCCGCCGATACCGCTCCGGCGGAGGTTCCGACGATGACCTGAAACGGATTCGGCGCGCGAGGAAACATCTCGGCGATCGCCTTCAGCACGCCGACCTGATAGGCCGCCCGGGCGCCCCCGCCCGGCAATATCAGGCCTACCGACGATCCGACCGGCATCCGGTCCGTGCGTGCGGCTTCAATGGCCATGGGCGACAGGATAGCGAAGTCCAGCTAAACACCGCATATACTGGTGTCTCGTTTTCACAATAGGCGCAGTCGACGAATGCCCGCCGGTCGCGTCGGACACGGGCCGGCGCCAACTTCGACACCAACCCGACCGCGGCGTATACCGCAGCCGCAGCGTCGCTAGATTGAGACTACACAGCGAGCGACGGTCGAGTCCATAACCTAGGAGACCGCGGCGCCGGCGGCCGCGCGCCTGACGACGCGCAGTATCTGCAACGAGTTGGTGCCGCCGGAAACGCCGGATTGCTCGCCCTTGGTGAGAATCACCAGGTCATTCACATCGACCAGTCCGAGCTCGAGCAAGCGATCAAAGATGGCGCTGTAGAGCGCCCCGGTGTCCAGCTGCATGAGATCAAATGGCACCGCGTAGACGCCACGATACAGCGTCACGCGCTGACGGGTGGCCTCGTGACGCGTGAAGGCGTAGATCGGAATGTCGGAGCGGATGCGCGACATCCACAACGGGGTCATCCCCGACTCCGTCAGCGCGACGATCGCGCGCACGCGCATGTGATTGGCGGTATACATGACCGCCCTCGAGATGGCTTCCTCGGTGTTGCCGAACTCCTCCTCTGCGCGCCCCATCCTGCGCGGAGCCCCGAGCTGGTACTTCTCGGCGCCGCGGATCACCTCCGCCATCGCCTGCACGGCCTTGATCGGATAGCGTCCGGTCGCGGTCTCCGCCGACAGCATCACGGCGTCGGTGCCGTCGAGCACCGCATTGGCGACGTCACTGACCTCGGCCCGTGTCGGGATCGGGTTCTGAATCATCGATTCCATCATCTGTGTAGCGGTGATCACGACCCGGTTGCGCGCCAGCGACTGACGGATAATCGTCTTCTGCAGGCCGGTAAGCTCGGCGTAGCCCATCTCAACGCCGAGATCGCCACGCGCCACCATCACGGCGTGGCTCACTGACAGGATGCTGGACAGATTATCGAGCGCCTCGTGACGCTCGATCTTGGCGACCACGCGGGCATCGCCGCGCCAGCGGCGCAGCTCCGACTGCGCGCGACGCATGTCATCGGCATCGCGCGCGAACGACACCGCGAGATAATCGATACCGAGCTCGGCGGCCAGCCGAATGTCGCCCAGGTCCTTGTCCGTGAGCGCGGGCGCCGAAATGCCGCCACCCTGGCGGTTCAGCCCCTTGCGGTTCGACAGCTCGCCGCCCGACCGCACCACGCAGGAGATGCGCGTGCCGGCGACATTCTCCACCTCGAGCACGATCTGCCCGTCCGACAGCAGCAAGGTGTCGCCCGAATGCACATCCGCGGGCAGGTTCGTGTATGCGCAGCCGACCTCGGTCGCGGTGCCGGCGTTCGGATCGAGCCCGGTATCGAGCGTGAACGGCGCTCCCTCGGCGAGTTGCACCTTGCCCTCGTGGAAGCTTTCGATACGGATCTTCGGCCCGGCCAGATCGGCCAGCACGCCGACGTAGCGGCCGCTGTCGCGCGCGGCCTCGCGCACCATCTCGACGCGGCGGCGCTGCGATTCGCGCGTCCCGTGCGAGAAGTTCAGGCGCGCCACATCGAGCCCGGCCTTGATCATGTCGGCGATCACACTCGGCTCGTCGGTGGCGGGACCGAGCGTGGCCACGATCTTGGTCCGGCGCTGTGTATCCATAACTAGGGAAGAGAACTGCGCGCAGCCGCGGCAACCCCGCCGCTAGGCAGCCGTGGATGTCCGGCGCTCGGCGGCGCGCTCTTCCAGCACCTCCACGGCCGGCAGCCTCTTGCCCTCGACGAACTCGAGAAACGCGCCGCCGCCGGTGGACACGTAGGAGATGTCTTCCTCGACGCCGTACTTCTCGATCGCGGCGAGCGTATCGCCGCCACCGGCGAGTGAGAACGCCTTGCTGCGTGCGATCGCATTGGCGACCGCACGGGTACCCTCGCCGAACTGATCGTACTCGAATACGCCCACCGGTCCGTTCCAGATGATGGTCGCGGCCGACTCCAGCATGGCCGCGAACATTTCCGCCGTATCCGGCCCGACGTCCAGGATCATTTCGTCGGCGGCCACCCGATTGACCGCGCGCACATCCGCATGCGCGGTCGGCGCCAGCTCGCGCGCCACGACTACGTCGACGGGCAGCGGTATCTCGGCGTTGCGTGCCTTCGCATGGGCAGACAATCTGCGGGCGATATCCAGCATATCGTGCTCGCACAGCGACTTGCCGACCGCTACGCCGCTCGCGGCGAGGAAGGTGTTGGCGATGCCGCCTCCGACGATGAGCTTGTCGACCTTGTCGAGCAGTGCCTCGAGTACGGTGAGCTTGGTGGACACCTTGGAGCCTGCCACCACGGCGATCATCGGACGCGCCGGGGTTGCCAGCGCCCGCTCCAGTGCCTCCAGCTCCGCGACCAGCAGCGGCCCGGCACAGGCGATGGGCGCAAAGCGCGCCACTCCATGGGTGCTCGCTTCCGCGCGGTGCGCGGTGGCGAAGGCGTCCATCACGAACACGTCGCAGAGCGCGGCGATCTGGCGTGCCAGCGCCTCGTCATCTTGTTTCTCGCCCTTGTTGTATCGCACGTTCTCGCACAGCACTGCGGCACCGGGTGCGCAGTCGACGCCGGTCAGCCAATCCTTCACCAGCGGCACCGGCTGGCCGAGCAGCTCCGACAGCCGCGCGGCGACCGGAGCGAGCGAGAATTCCGGCTCGCGCTTGCCCTCCACCGGGCGCCCCAGATGCGACAGCACGATGGTGCGCGCGCCCTTCCTCTGCGCCAGGCGCAGTGTCGGCAGAGCGGCGCGGATCCGGGCGTCGCTGCCGACGACGCCGTCGTGCACCGGCGCATTCAGATCCTCGCGGATCAGTACCCGCTTGCCCCGCAGCTCCAGATCAGCCATGCGCAGTAGCTTCACAGCGCTCACCTCACGCCGCGCGCGACCAGGCGAGCGCCGTGTCGAGCATGCGATTGGAGAACCCCCACTCGTTGTCATACCAGGCGCACGCCTTCACCAGATTGCCTTCGATGACCTTGGTCATGGTGGCATCGTAGATCGAGGAATGGGAATCGTGGTTGTAGTCGATCGATACCAGCTGCTCGTCGGTATACGCCAGGATGCCGGCGAGCGGCGGACTCTGCGCGGCTGCCTTCATGAGGGCGTTGATCTCCTCCACGCTGGTCTTGCGCCGGGAGGTAAAGCTTAGATCAACCAGCGAGACATTGATCGTCGGCACGCGCAGCGCAAAGCCGTCGAGGCGTCCCTTCAGCTCCGGCATTACCAGGCCGACCGCGCTCGCGGCGCCCGTCTTGGTCGGAATCATCGACTGGGTCGCAGAGCGCGCGCGCCGCAGGTCCTTGTGATAGACGTCGATCAGTACCTGATCGTTGGTGTAGGCGTGCACCGTCGTCATGATTCCGGCGACGATGCCGACGCTGTCGTTCAGCACCTTGGCGAGCGGCACCAGACAGTTGGTGGTGCACGAGGCGTTCGAGATCACGGTGTGGCTCGCGCGCAGCACGCCGTGATTGACGCCGTAGACGATGGTTGCATCGACGTCATCGCCGCCCGGCGCCGATATCAGCACCTTGCGCGCACCGGCCGAAAGGTGCTGGCTCGCCTTGGCCTTGCTCGTGAACAACCCGGTGCATTCGAGAACCATGTCGACACCGAGCTTTGTCCACGGCAGCTTGCCCGGATCGCGCTCCGACAACACCCGGATTCGATCGCTATCGATCATCAGCGCATCGCCATCCACCCGCACCTCGCGCCCGAAGCGGCCATGCACGGTGTCATGGCGCGTCAGGTGCGCGTTGATCTCGGCATCGCCGAGGTCGTTGATCGCCACTACCTGCAGTTGCTGGCGCCGGCCGCTCTCGTAGAGCGCGCGCAGCACATTGCGGCCAATGCGACCGTAGCCGTTGATTGCAAGCTTGACTGTCATGATCAATTCCCTGTCAGCGATTCCTCTATCATCTGATATACGTGATCGACAGTGAAACCGAAGTACTTGAGGACTTCGCCCCCCTTGCCAGAGGCCCCAAAGCGATCGATGCCGATCACACGGCCGCGCAGGCCGACGTAGCGCCACCACAGTCCGGTCGATCCCGCCTCTACCGCCACCCGTGCCTCGACGGCAGCAGGCAGTACCGCCTCCCGATAGGCCGCGTCCTGCTGGTCGAACACCTCGGTGCAGGGCAGCGACACCAGGCGGACACGCCGCCCGGCCGTCTGCGCGCGACGCACGGCCTCGAGCGCGAGCTGCAGTTCGCTGCCGGTCGCAAGCACCAGGCACTCGGGCCGACCGGGGCAATCGAGCAGTATGTAGCCGCCGCGCCGGATGGCCTGCAGCGCCTCGGCGGAGCGGGGCAGCTGCGGCACACTCTGGCGCGTCAGAATGAGCGCCGTCGGGCCGGCAGCGTGCTCCACCGCGGCGCGCCAGGCGACGGCGGTCTCGACCGCATCGGCCGGCCGCCACAGCGTCATGTTGGGTATGAGGCGCAGGCTGTTCAGGTGCTCGATCGGCTGATGCGTCGGGCCATCCTCGCC
>JASHTF010000252.1 GCA_030040715.1 Gammaproteobacteria bacterium
GATCTGCGCACGGCCGTCCCAGATTTTCCGGACCACCTTCGTGCCGTCTAGGGTCACCCAGATTTTAGATCCCGTGAGTGGATGTAGCAGGCGCTCTACGTGGATCTTCCACGTTCCCAGATTAAAGTCGAAATCGTGTTGTCCGTCGCGGACGGTGGCGCCGGTCGCGCCTTCTCCGGCCAAGGCTGAGACGGACAGCAAGCCGCAGACGCCCAGGACGGCGCCCAAGTTTGGACACCGCCTTCGGCCCGGCTGGCGCACGACAAGACTCGAATGCACGACTGCACACCCTTCTGCCGCGGGCATTCCCGCACCAAACTTCAGACCATAGGACCATGCAGTGGTCTACGGCAATGACCACTTCGTAGATAAGGAGGTGACCACCTCAGTCCTATGTGATCGGAATGGACCCTTGATTTAGTGGTGGCCAGGGGCGGAATCGAACCACCGACACGCGGATTTTCAGATCGAAATCGCCGGTTCTAGGGACTTATTAGTCAACCACTTGCCACGCTTACCAGCCCCGACTCCAGGCACGCCAAGCCGCAGTTATGGCATACCCAAGCTGAGTTCGCCACATTCCTGGCACATCGATATCGCGCCGATGGTGGCTTTCTTAGCAGTACAGATTTCTGTATAGTTGCATCATGAAGACTACTCTCGACATCGACGACGAGCTTTTGGTCCGAGCCAAAGCTGCCTCGGCTCAGGAGCGCAAGAGCCTCACCGCGCTCATTGAGGAAGGATTGCGGCTGCGCCTGCGCCGGCCTCGCCCAAGAAGGCGCGGCACCGCCCCAAGAATCCCGGTCTTCGCCGGCAAAGGCGGACTCGTGGCAGGGGTCGACCCCCTTTCTAACCGCTCGCTTCTCGACGCGGCCGACGATGGCGCCTGACCTCAACATTCTTCTGGCTGCCTCACGTACCGATCATCCGCATCATGCCGTGGCGCTCGATTGGTTGAATCGGGCGATCGCCGCGTGTGAGGCGGGGGAAAGTCTCGAGATCCTTCCGATGATCGCCGCAGGGTTTCTGCGCCTCGCCACCCACCCGAAGATATTCAAGCTTCCGATGCCCATTGGCGATGCCGTTGCGTTCATCGACGCCCTGCTCGCGCGGCCGGGCGTTGAAATGCCGGAAATTGGTCGCGAGTGGCCGACGTTGAGGCAACTGGCTCGCGAGCACGATCTCGTCGCCAACGATTTGACAGACGCCTGGATCGCCGCCGCGGTGCGCACGCTGGGCAGCCACTTGATTACATTCGATCGTGGTTTCAAGGGGCTGCTCGGCAGAACTGAACTGACTCTGCTCGAAGCGTCTTAACGTCCTGGAGCAATATCACTGGTAGGGCTAGTAACTCATCAGCGTTGCGCCTGCGAATTCCTACTAGAGATCCAAGACAAGTCGCTGGCCGACTGATTCGCTCGCAGCGGGCACAGAGCAACAGATCAGCGCTTCGTTTCTGGCGACCTCCAACGAGGGACGCGCCGGATAAGTCACCCACCCCTCAATCAACCGATCAACCGAGTGCGATCGGTGCCGCAATTGCCGACCCGACGGCTATAGGTTGGAGTGAGCCCACGAGATTCTGCGGGTTCGAGCAGTGTTCCGGATCTCGGCTCCCAACGAGCCTCTTTCCCGGAGCCGCTGAAAACAACCGGTACCGACGCGGTGGGGGGCAGCGGCAAAGATGACAATGGCGTGCGGCCGGCCTCTTCTACACGGCGCGTCTGCATTTCAATACGCTCGGTAACTTCCTGCTCAATCCGCGCGCGGGGTTGACCCGGCCGGGGCACGCGCCTCGCTATGCACGTGGCCTCGACCCGCCGCCGCCGCTCCTAACGGACCGGCGTCTGGTGGTCTGACGCCGGGCATACGGCACAGAAGCTAACCCTTTGGGGATTCGCCAGCGAGTCTCTCCAACGCCCACGGCTCGATGGCTCAATGCGCTTCATCAGCGGTTTCTCGTGATAACGACTTCGAGGTACTCGCCCGGAATGACCAAGGAGCCGTCCTTGGCTACATTGAGCTCATCGAGAAGCCCATGGATATCCGCTTCGAGCGCCGCCCGTGCGTCCGACTCGATCGCCGCGAACGCCTTCAAAACCGGTCCGTAGTTAGCGCGGAAGAACTCTAGCCAATGTCGGGACGATTTGTAGCGGAAAACGAAAAATGTGGTCTTCGTCGCCACTACCGCATCCGTACCGAATAACGCATCGAGATGATTCTTCGTGCCCCATAGCAAGGGGGATTTCACCCCCGGTGCAGGTGGAACGAATTTGCCTATGATCTTGAAGAGCCTCCCGATGAATCCTCCCGGAGTCCAATTAGCCAGCCCGACTTTGCCGCCTCGGCGGCAGACTCGCATGAGTTCTCGCGCTGCTTGTTCCTGATTCGGTGTAAACATGACGCCAAAGGTAGATAACACGACATCGAAACTCTCAGCCTGAAAGGGCAGACATTCGGCATCTGCCTGTTGAAACGTGACTTGCAAGCGATCTGCCTCAGCGCGCTTGGCACCGTGCGCCAACAAGGAGCCGACGTAGTCTGTCGATACAACCTCCGCGAAGCGACGAGCGGCGGCGAGGGTTGCGTTTCCGTTGCCAGCGGCGACGTCAAGCACCCGCTGATTGGACCGCAGATCAACGGCCTCGCAAAGCATCTCACCGACGATCTGCAATGTGTTGCCGACAGCAGCATAATCGCCCGAACTCCAGGCGCTATGCTGTCGGGACTTAATGGCATTGAGATCAATAGTTTCCTCGTTTCCCGTTTGAAGATTCATGTCCATGATGGCCTCGCTTGTTTGACCGAACGGGCATACGCAGCGTCCGAGGTGTTTTACATGCTGCAACCGCGGATGTGTATGCTCGGCCGTCCTGCAGATTTGATACGGCGTCCGGACTGGTATTGTTGCTTTACAGCCTTGACCTGCATCCTGCGCACTGAGCGGAGATCAAAATGGCTGGCGATGCGCTATCTGACTTGTTGCGGACCGTTCGACTGACGGGCGCGACCTTCTTTGAGGTCGCAGCAACGTCGCCGTGGGTGGCCGAGCAGCCTCCGGCAGAGTTCGTACTGCCCAAGATCCTCGTCGGTGGTGAGCGTCTTATCTCCTATCACGTGGTGACGGAGGGTCAATGTTTCGCGACTGTGATCGGCGGGGACCCGATCGCGCTGGAGGCCGGCGAGGTTATCGTCATCACCAAGGGCGATCCTCATGTGATGTCGAGCAGTCCCGGTATGCGCGCAGGTCCAGTTTCACGGGACACGATTGCAGCATTAAGTACTAGTCCATTGCCATTTTTCGTGAAATACGGCAGTGACGGGCCTATCTCAGCAAGACTCGTGTGCGGTTTCCTGGCCTGTGACGCGCGACCCTTCAATCCCTTGCTTGATAACCTGCCGGCGGTGATGAAGGTCAGAGCGTCGCAGGAGAACGCCGGGGGCTGCCTTACCCAGTTCATACGTATCGCTACAATGGAATCGGCCGACAAACGCGCCGGCAGCGAAAGCATTCTCGCCAAACTCAGTGAGCTAATGTTCATCGAAGTAGTGCGCCGCCATATGGACAGCATGCCAGCAGAGCGGGCGGGGTGGCTGGCAGGTCTGCGCGACCCGTTCGTTGGAAAGGCGCTATCACTGATGCACGGAAGTCCAGCGCACGACTGGACTATCGGGGAGCTAGGAAAAAAGGTTGGACTGTCGCGCTCAGTGCTCGCGGAGCGCTTCACCGATCTCTTGGGGGTGCCACCCATGCAGTATCTCGCCAGTTGGAGGATGCAGATTGCCGCCAGCAATCTCAGTGACGGAAGCGCCAGCATCGCATCGATCGCTGAGGAAATTGGATACGAGTCGGGGGCGGCATTCAGTCGCGCCTTCAAGAAACTGGTGGGAGTGCCCCCATCCGAGTGGCGCCGACGCACGCCATCTTCGGCATGACAGCAGTATTGGTCCGCGCGAACAGCGGACCAAAATATTGGACATCGGCGCCAGTATTGGAGGAGGAACCGAGGCGACGGGGCGCAACCCTTTGATCTAGCAACTTGATTTTTATGGTGGCTAGGGGCGGAATCGAACCACCGACACGCAGATTTTCAGTCCACGTGCCAAAACAAACTAAACACCTGAAGAGCTTGGACAAACCACCTCGATGGTGTCCAATATTCCCTCGAGATTTGGCTACTTAACACGCGGATCCACCGAGACGCAGCCAGATAATATTAGACGCGCAAAAGCCTCCTCCGACTCCGATTGGCATGCTGCGTGCAGTACGAGAAATACATATTGGGAGAGTTCTCCCTTGACATCCTCCAGCGCAGGCTCGTGTACGGCCATCAGGACGTGCCGGTCGAGCCCAAGACCTTCGCGGTGATCGCGCATCTCGTCCGTCACGCTGGAACGCTGGTCGCGCGCAACGAGCTTCTCGATACGGTGTGGGGCCATCGTTTCGTCACCCCTTCGACGCTCAACCGCGTGATCACCCTCGCGCGCCGCGCCCTGGCGGATGATGCCGGCAAACCGACGCGCATCGTAACCGTGCACGGAGCCGGCTACCGCTACGTCGGCCCAGTCCAGAGAGCCAACTCAGCGGTGCCGCACGAACCCGTGAGATTCGCGCCGCCCCTCATTGCCCGGCTCCCAGCACGGATAGATGTGCTCATCGGACGTGAGTCGGAGCTTGCGAGCATAGGCGAGTTGCTGAAGGAGCATCGCGCCGTCACCGTATTGGGACCCGGAGGGATCGGCAAGACGCAGTGCGCGCTCGAGATGGCCCGGCGCCGCGCCGGCGACTTCCCCGACGGCATCTGGTTCTTCGACCTGGCGCCGATGAAGTCAGGCCGAGAATGGCTGCTGAGCCTTGCGAGTGCGCTGGCCGTCGCGACCGACGACGATGAACAACTGCTGCACAGCTTACTCGGACTGCTGCAGACGCGACGAGCTCTGTTCGTTCTTGACAACTGTGATCGTGTCGCCGCAGAAGTCGGCCACTGGATATTTCAGATTCTATCCGGCACGGATAGCCTGCGCGTCCTCTCCACCTCGCAAGCACTCTTGAACTTCCGGGGTGAGCGAGTGATGCGGCTGCCGCCGCTCGAGCTGCCCGATGAGCACGCCGTCGGTGCCAGCGACGTCCCTGGCGTTGCCGTGGCACCCGCGGTTGCCATGCTGCTGGAACGCGTGCGCTTCGTCCAGCCGGGCTTTCAGCTCTCACGGGCGAATGTTGGATCCATTGCCGAGATCTGCCGTCGCCTCGACGGGCTACCCTTAGCGATCGAGCTTGTCGCAGCTCGGTTCGCACTACTATCACCCGAACAGATACTGCTGCGCTTGGAGCAGCGGTTTGAGTTTCTGCGTAGCACGCCGAGCGGACGCGATCTTCGCCATCACAGCCTCGAGGCGATGCTCGACTGGAGCTTGGCCCTGTTATCCCCAGAGGAGCTCAGAATGTTGAGCTGGTTCAGCGTATTCATCAACGGCTGGACCGTAGACGCCGCGATTGATCTATGTGCGTCACTGGGCTTCGATGCCGAAGCAGCTCTCGAGCTGCTGGCGGGCCTCGTTGATAAATCTCTGGTGGTCACCGCACCCGGGCTGGTGCCGCCACGTTATAGGCTGCTCGACATGGTACGCGAGCGCGCCTTCCGTCACTTGTGTACCAGTAATGAAGAGGAGCGCGCCAGACAGGCTCATCGCCGCTCCGTCGTTCACATGTGCGAAGCCGCTCGGGTTGACATGACTGCGGGCCGCATGCAGCAGCGTGTGGAACAGCTCGTTCACGAGCACGGTAACATCGCCTCGGCCATTGCCTACGCTCCTGGGCACGGTCAGGCACGTGAGGAGGTATTGCGCATCATCGGCTCGCTGACCCTCTATACCAAGGCTCATGGTGCCTACAGCGAGGCGATGCATTGGGGACAAAGCGCGCTGGAGGCAACGGAGGGCCTCGAATCACTCGAACGCGCCAGAGCCCTACTGTGCCTGGGAGTGGCATATGTTCATCGCGGTGCGGAACCGCGAGTCGTCTCGTTCACAATAACGGAATCGGCTCGCATCGCGCACCTCAACAATGACTCATGGACCGAGGGCTACGCACACGGATACCACTCTCTGTGGTTGAGCCATCGTGGGGACCCGGACGTGGCTGCGCGCAAGGCGCAGCTCCTCGAGAGGATTGCGGATGAAACGCGCGATCCGCTCCTACGGGGACTTACCGGTCTAGCGCATGGCTGGATTCACCTCGCGCGCGGTGAGCCCGGAGCGGCGATCGAGGTTTTGCTTCCGGTACGTGATCTCGGAGCTGACCTGCATCAGCGACACTTCATTGATATCTACATCGCCCTAGCGCGATTCGCGATCGGCCAGTACTCGGCCGCGGCCGCCCAATTCCGGGAATCGCTGCTGCGCGCGGCCGAGGTACTGAACTTCCGTGGCATGGGAGGCTCGATCGAAGGCTGCGGATACATTTGCGCCAAGCTGGGACTTTTCGGTGACGCGGTCCGGTATCTCGAGGTCGCACGCAAGATCCGCGAGCGCACGCAGATACCGCTGTTCGCCTTCTGGCTACCGCACCATGCAGCTGCGAATGCCACTCTGCAACGCGAGCTCGGGAGCGACCAATACGCAGCGCTCCAGACGACAGGCCGAGAAATGCGCGAAGACGATGCCGCCAACGAAGTGTTGGAGCGACTTCAGGATTTCAGCGGAGGTGAGAAAAGGCCCTGAGGGTCATAACGCCTGCGGATCGCGACGACGCGCCTTTCTTGGTCTCTGCCTAATTGGGTCGCCGGGTCACCGTCATCACGGTTAGTGAAGTTGGGCAATACGGTCGATAGTGCGTGGGGCCGCAGTCGGGAATGCAAGGCTCGAATGTCCTCGCGTACGGTTGGTAGCTCCTCCGCCCACGGCGTCACACCGATCAGATTGACGAAATACGCCGCGTCGCGTGCCGAAAACGCAGCAGGTGTTTCGGGTTCGCGCGCGACGGCGCCGCCAAGGTGTTGCACGTGGAGCTCGCTGAAGGGCGACCCGCTCTTCGCGGTGAATTCCACCAATAGCTCGATGGCGGGATCGCGTAAATCCGCGAGACAGCTCGTTTTCCAATACTGCTGGCGGCCCGGCGGGGCCCTTCCATCCTGGGCGTGCTGCCATTGTACGTAGGGCACAGGCCCTACGTGATCCGCGAGGACGTTACCCCCGCGCCTCAAGGGTTCCAGTACCCGCTCACCGCCAGCCAGTTCGCCGCACCAGCACATCGCACAGATGCACACGGGCCGGCCATGCCAGGTAGCATCAAGGAACGGCAGCGGGGGGGCGCAGGCGAGAACCATCAGACCGCAATATTCGTCGGGCGCCTGCGCCGCGAAGTCGCGAAACACCCGCAGCGCGGCGCTGGCTTCCGCCAGCGGTCTGATGACGATCCCCGCCAGCACTCGCTGCAAGGGATGTAGCTTGAAATCGAATCGGGTGACCACGCCCGGACTGCCGCCTCCTCCCCGGAGCGCATAGAAGAGCTCGGAGTTGTCAGCGGCGGACGCTCTGACGTAACGACCGTCGGGCAGCACGACCTCGGCGCCAATAAGGTTATCGATCGCTAGTCCATGCTGCCGCATCAGCCATCCTGTGCCACCGCCCAGCGTAAAGCCCCCTACTCCCGTGCTGGACACGAGACCTCCGGTGGTAAAGAGATGATGCGCTGCCCCGGCGAGATCGAGGTCGTGCCACAAAGCTCCGCCATGTACTGATGCGACTCGGTTCTCCGCGTTGATCTCGACATGACGCAATCGCGACAGATCGATCAGCAAAGAGTCATCGGAGATTGATCGGCCGGCGACGTTGTGCCCGCCGCCTCGCACCGTCAGCGAAGTGCCGTGCTCGGACGCGATGCGGACAGCGAGCCCCACATCCTCGGCATCCGCACAAACCGCGATTGCGACAGGATGACGATCGATCGCCGCATTCCACAGGCGGCGTGCACGCGGGTACGTCTTGTCTTTGGGCTGCAGAAGGGTTCCGCTCAATCGCTGGCGGAGTTCGTCGAGCATCCGGGTCTTGTCGGTTGGCGAGGTCATTCGCGATCCCCTCGTGGCACTACTGAATACTGTCGGCTCAGCAACAGTCCAGTCTGCGCAGCGAATGCATTTCCGTGCCCGCGTACCTTACGTGACATTGAGCTCCCGTTGGCAACCGATCCAACCGGGCTCTTCCAACCCTCACAAAACCCTCATCACTCGTGTCTATCCCGTCTCGCCATCGCATCTTATCGTAGCTTCCGTGGCAATCGGCCACAAAAACGCGGAGCGCTGTACAAAGGAGAAGGGAGAATGAACAACTCGCTACGACACTTATCAGCCGCACTCGTTCTGGGAATTGGTGGACTGGTTGCACTAAAGACCGCGCAGGCGGGGTGCGGCTTTGTGCCGCCCAAGCTTAGCCCGAGCGTATGGAACTCGACCACGCAGAGCGGGCCTGCCCTCAGGTCAGCCGTCTACTGGTCAGGAATGGGTGGTCAACTCGAGCAGGTCGATGATGAGTGGAGCCCCAACACGGGCATCGTCGGCATGTGGCGCTTCGTGATGACGACACCACTGCCGAATGGTACCGCTGGATTGGTCGACGACGGCTATGCCCAGTGGCATTCAGACGGGACCGAAATCCAGAACTCGGGTTTCCATGCACCCAAGACCAGCAACTTTTGCCTCGGCGTCTGGAAGCAGACCGGCCCGCGCACCTATAAGCTAAACCACTTTCCATTGGGCTGGGATAGTACCGGGGACAACCCTGCCAATCCCGTTCAGCTCACCATGACCGTGAAGCTCACCGACGATAACCACTTCACCGGATCATTCACACTGAAGGTATACGTCTGGGATGGAACGGAACTTATCAACGCTTCGGGACCCCCCATAGCGACCGTCACTGGAACCATCACCGCCACGCGCGTAACGATAGATTCCACAGTGCCCGGCTCGCAGTAGATCCATCTTGCTGCCCTGCCGAGGAGGCTGCAATGGGTGACGTTGCAGTCTCCTCTGACACGCCGCCTTCATGCTATCGCCGATCAGACGTCGTAAACCATGACGGATTCCGGGCGCGGATTACAATCGTTCGCGGTCTGCGAACCCCTGCAGCAGATTTGTATCTACGCGGATTGGACTGGACCAGTGACTTAACGGTGGCTAGTGTGACACCGAAGTCCTGAGACCCTAGAGTCACCGGTGTCATCGGAATTGACCCTCTGTAGCCACCCGCCCGCGCCGGACAAAATCCGATTCACAGCTTCGCGAGGAGGCTCCTCAGGGCGGTGCGGTTGAGGCGGGAAACTCGAAGCCTTCATAGGCAAACGAGCGCGCGAGCTGCTCGCAGTCCTTCTCGGTCACGCCCTGCGCACGCATGACGGGTCGCCAGCGCCTCTGAACGGTCTCCTTCATTCGATCGATGAGCGCATTTGCCTCCTC
>JASHTF010000253.1 GCA_030040715.1 Gammaproteobacteria bacterium
TGCTGGCTCGACGGTCAGGGTCACATCTGGCTGTTCACGGCCGAGATGTCGCTGCCGCTGTCGCGCGAGCGCGGCGCGCCGGTATTGCAGGTGAACCATTACCGCGAGGATGGAGAGCTCAAAGAGATGGCCAACTGGGTCAACCGCGATGCGCGCTGGCAGCGCTGCCGTGAGTAGCGGGGGACCTGAAGCCGTTAGAGAGTAGAGCCCTCAGAGCATAGAAAAGGGCCCGCCACCTCATGTGGCGGGCCCAGATGCACGGTAATGAGGGAGCATTTACCGCGCCTCCAACATCCGTGGGTACCCGCAGGGGGTCTTTGGGTTTTATGTCGCAGCCCGAGTTGTGCGCAGCCCCCGGGACCAGGCCTCGGCCGCTCAGCAGCTCGCGCCGCTCGCTACCGACTTGGCGCCTTGCGCCAGGGTCACAAACTCCTCCCAGGAATGCGCCACTCGCGGCATCCTGAGTGCGATCGGCGGGCCATCCGCCGCGTAGGTGGTCATGTCATTGGTGTAGATCGACAGGTCGCCGAGGCGAACTCCGATCACATGCAGATGGTCGCCGATCCCCTGGTGTGCCTGGTCCCGGGCCGACACCGTGACACTGAAGGCGAGCTGCCGCGCCCATTCGGGTACGCCAGCCAGATGCGCCCGGTGTATGCGCGAGCTGAGGCGGAACAGCGGCCGCAGCGAGCGCTTGTAGGCCGCCACCCGGGCGCCGGAGCCCACATGCCGCACCGACAGGCCCGAGGAGAAGCGGGGGCTGAATTCCGGAGCCGCGAGCCGAGCGATATCGATCCGCGGGAACGGCGAGCCGGCACGCCCCGCCGGCGACGCGCCCACCAGCAGCAGCTGTGATCCCAGCCGCTTTTCCTCATCGGGCGCGCCACTGAAGATGCGCTTGGCCGTCGGTGCCCACTGGCGCGCGACCATCCTCAGGTCCCAGGGGTGAGGACCCATTCCCTCCGGAACCGCAAGCCCCTCGGCCAGGCTGTTGATCAGCCTGAAGCCGATGTGCACCGAGCCGGCAAAGCCCGCGGCGATGTAATTACCGACGAAATAGGCCTTTTGCAGCAGCTCCGCCGTCGTTCCGTCGGCAAGCTGCACGCGAGTATCCGAGATGAGTGCACCCGCCCCGAAAATGGATGAGGCACCAATTACCCAAGTCATGGTACCGATGTCTACGCGCGAGTGGCTCGGCCTGGATGACCGCGGTGGAATTCTATAAGGAGAGTCGCCTGTCGCGCTTCGGCGGCGCGACGAACGGCGAGCGGTCCCAGGGCCGCTGAGTGGTCATAATCTGGCCGACGACGGGCTCGCGGTCTAGCGCCGCGTCGGGCTTGCAAATCATAAAATGTCTGACTAAAGTCAGGGAGTGCAGACGGAGCTTCAGCAGGTCCGCGCTTTCAACCGTACGGTCACGCAACGGCTCGGGGTACTGAACGAAAGATACCTGGGCCGGGATCGGCCGCTCGCTGAGTCGCGGCTGCTGTTCGAGATCGGACTCAAGGGCGCGCCCGTGCGCGAATTGCGCGCCAGGCTTGGCCTCGATTCCGGGTTCGTCAGCCGCATGCTGCGCGCGCTCGAGCGCAAACGGCTCGCGACGACCCTGAGGCGTCCCGGCGATGATGGTCGAGTCAGGTTTGCTCGCCTGACCAGGTCTGGGATAGCTGAGCTGCAGCGCCTCAACACGCTGTCCGACGAGCTGGCGCGATCAATGCTCACGCCGCTGGGCAAGAAGGGCGCGCAGCGCTTGCTCTCGGCAATGGCTGAGGTCGAGCGCCTGCTGCGGGCCTCGAGCGTCGAGGTCGCGCCTGCTGACCCGCTGAGCCCGGAGGCGCAGCAGTGCCGCGACCAGTATTTCGGCGAGCTCGCCTCCCGCTTCCGCGGAGGGTTCGATGGCGGCTTGGAAGCAGCCGTGCTCCAGAGCTTCGTGCCTCCCAGGGGTGTTCTGCTGATCGCGTGGCTATTTGCGGAAGCGATTGGCTGCGGTGCGCTGCGCGCACTGCAGCCCGGGATCGGCGAGATCAGGCATTTGTGGATTTCGCCGAAAATGCGTGGACTCGGCGTCGGTCGCAGATTGCTCGATGAATTGGAGCGGGCGGCCCGAAAACGTCAGCTGCGCGCCGTGCGCCTCGACACGAACGAATCACTCGACGAGGCTATCGGCCTGTATCGGGCATCGGGCTATCGTGAAATCGCTCCGTACAACGATAACCGGTATGCACACTATTGGTTCGAGAAGAGTTTGTCCTAGCGCACGCTGAGTAATTGTGCCTCGCTGAGGGTGTGATCTCTGAGTGCCTTCGACACCGCCGTCAAATTATTCTGGTGTGCCAAGCGGTAAGCCCACCAGATCGAGACCCAGCCGTTCTTGACCGAATCCCCGACATAATCCTCCAGCGTGCCGTTCAAGTGCTCGGGGTCACGCGCACGCACGATGATCCGATGTAAGTAATCCATCGTCGCATCGATCAGCGTGGTGCGATAGCCGCCATGCGCGATGACTTGCGGGTTGCCGTGGTTCGGAAAGATTCGATCGATGTTCCATCGCTTCAGTTGCTGCAGATTGCGGTAGAACTCGACGATGTGCTCCGGCTCGGTGATGAAGGTAACCGTGTCCTCGAGCGTGTCGCCGGCGAGCAGGATGCGGTCGGAAGGCAAATAGAGCACCAGCCCGTCTTCCGAATGAATGCGGACGGGCCGCAGCTCCACTTCGACGTCGCCGACGTAGTAGTCGGTATCGGCGGCGATCCCGATGTTCGGCACCACGAGCGGTCTGATCGCCGGCGGTCCCCATTCCGTGCCCGCTTCGATCGCGCTTTTTTTGGCCGTCAGGATCTCAATGGTCTTCTGTGTCGCGATCCGCTCGACGTCGTCGTAGACGGCATTGCCACCGACGTGATCCAGGTGCCAGTGGCTATTCACGACGGTGAAATGCCGGATGCCCGCCCTGGTGAGATAGTCCCTGACCCATTGGGCCTCGCTGGTCTTCGGAAAGGTGTCATAGACCAGTGCCCGATCGCCGCGATAGATCACATACGTGGCGACACCAACGTTGAACGCGCCCCGGTCGGCCCAATTGTCGGGCTGGCCCAGGACTGACGTCTGCGGCGGTCGGCCGTCATAGAAGCCGAGGAGATGGTCGTTGATGCGGAACACCCGCATGTTCATCTCTGCGGCCGCTACGTGGCCCAAGACCAGGGCGGCAGACAAAGACAACAGTACTGTGCGGGCGGGCGAGCTCATGGTCGACCTCTGTCGTCCTGAAGACGAATGCGTATTCAGCGTCGTGCGGATAGCAGTAGCAACATGGGTCGCTCCATCTCCGCCGCCAGCTCGGGATTCTCGGCGATCTGTTCGGCGGTAGGGGCGAACTCTTCAACGTGTCGAACCTCAAACCCGGTGGCAATCAGGGTGTTGAGGGTCGTTCCGAGGGTGCGGTGGTATTTGAGCACCCCCTGGGCAAACCAGTCGGTCCTGCGCTCGCCTTCGACCGAATAGCGATTGATCGGCCAGGTTTTGTGGCCGTCTTCGTCGCACAGCCAGTTTGGGCGCATCGCCGCCATGTAGATTGGGTGCTCGATCGTAAACACGAGCTGTGCGCCCGCAACCAGTGAGCGATGGATCGTCTCGAGCAGCCGCGGAAAGTCGCGAACATAGTGGAAGGCGAGCGCGCTGTAGGCAAAATCGAATGCGGACTCGGGAAGCTCGAGCCGTTCGAGATCCGCCTTGCGGTAGGTGATCGCCACATCGAAGGTATCAGCCTTCGCGCGAGCGATCATGTTCTCAGAAAGATCGATCGCGACCACCGACGCGGCACCGTGCTGTCTGGCCCAACGGGAGAACCAACCAAAGCCGCATCCCAAATCCACTACGCGCCGGCCCCGCATGTCGGGCAGCAGCGCGCGGATTGCAGGCCATTCCGGCGCACCGACCAGCCCCTGAGTCTGTCGCGGGAGCTGACTGTAGCGCGCGAAGAATTCGGCGTTGTCATAGATATTCTGTGCCACTGCGCTAGTTTGCATTATGCAACCGCACCCTGTTTGACTTTTTCGATCCGCGCGCAACCGAGCCGAGGAATGTGAGCCAAATGCAACTTCCGATTTCTCGCATCGCAGCCCTACGAAATAACTGTGATCGCTCCCTCGCGGTGTCAAGTGCGTATCGCTTTGAATGAGCCCCGGAGGACACCGCTGCGATCACGAACATCAGCGACGCACCGCGTATGGATTGGGTCGAGGAAATACATCGAACGAGCCGCACTCTATTGCTCGCCCTCGTGCTCGCCGTCAGCGGCTGCGCAGGCGGCGACCCGCCGGGCGACCCGCCGGGCCAAACCTACACGTTGAGTGCCACTATAGATGGGCTCAATGTCAATGGCCTCGTGTTGGTGATCAATGGCACGGAGATCAACGTCCCAGCCGGCACGACCACGATCGTGCTGCCGACTTTGCTGCCTGCCGGCGGCCGCTATTCCGTAACGGTGGTAACCCAGCCCATGGGCCATACCTGCAGCGTCGCGGGCGGCAGCGGCACCATCGGCTCGGCCAACGTGGCCAATATGGTGGTCACCTGCTCAGATCAGGCCTACGCGCTCGGCGGTTCGATCAGTGGGCTGGGTAACAATAGCGGACTGGTGCTGGCCAACGGCGCCGACACCCTCACCGTGAGCCCCGGGGTCAGCAGCTTCGTGATGCCGACTCCCGTGGCCTACACCAGCAGCTACGATGTCGTGGTGCAGAACCAGCCCGCGGGCCTGGCGTGCTCGGTCAGCAACGGCAGCAGCACGATGCCTGCCGCACCCGTCAGCAACATCAGCATCAACTGCACCGATCAGCCCTTCACCCTGGGCGGCACCATCAGTGGACTCGGCAGCAACAGCGGCCTGGTGCTCATCAACGGGCCCGACACCCTGACCGTCCTCGCCGGCAGTACCAGCTTTACGATGCCCACCCGAGTGAGCTTCGGCAGCGCCTACTCGGTCCACGTGCAGAGTTCCCCTGCGGGGCTGACGTGCACCGCCAGCAACGCCGCGGGCATCATGCCCGCGGCCAACGTGACCAACGTCCTCATCGCCTGCTCGGATCAGTCGTACTCTCTCGGCGGCTCGATCAGCGGACTGATCAGCAGCGGCCTGGTCCTCGCCAATGGCACCGACACGCTGACTGTCGGTTCCGCGGCCGGTAACTTCACCATGCCCACGGCCGTGGCCTACGGCAGTCCCTACGACGTGACGGTGCAGACGCAGCCGACAGGGCTCACCTGCACACCGAGCAACAACTCCGGCACGATGCCGGCGGGCAGCGTCAGCAACGTGGTGATCACCTGCGCAGCCAACACCTACACCGTGGGTGGCACCATCAGTGGATTGAGCACCAGCGGGCTGGTGCTGCTGGACAACGGCGCTGATGCGACCACGATCAACTCCAACGCCGCACTTTTCACGATGAACACCGGCGTCGCCTATGGCAGTAACTATGCCATCACGGTTCAGAGTGAGCCGACGGGTTTGGTCTGCCCGGTGAGCAATGGCAGCGGCACGATGGGCGCCGCCGATGTCACCAGCGTGAGCATCGCCTGCGTGTCGAACTTCACCCTACTGTATTCCTTCGCCGGCGGCAGCGGCGACGGAAAAAATCCCTACCACAGTTTGATCCAGGCCAGCGACGATAACTTCTATGGAACGACCTTGTACGGGGGCGCCAGCAACGGCGGCATCATCTTCGAGATCACGCCGAGCGGGGCCGAATCCGTCTTTTACTCCTTCGCGAGTACTCCCTGGGCCGGTCTGATCCAGGCAGGCGACGGCGATTTCTACGGAACGACTGCCACCGGAGGCACGAACGGCCGCGGTACGGTTTTCGAGATGACGTCGAGCGCGATCGAGACGGTGTTGTTCTCGTTCCCTACAGGCGGCAGCGAACCCTATACGGGTGTAATCCAGGGCAGTGATGGCAACTTCTATGGCACGACTGGGGCGAACGGCAGCAGCGACGACGGCACGGTCTTCGAGATCACGTCGGGCGGCAGTGAGACTGTTTTGCACACCTTTCCCAAAACCGGCACGACCGACGGTCAGACTCCCTATGCCGGTGTAATCGAGGGGAGCGATGGCAGTTTCTACGGTACGACGTACAACGGCGGCACCAATGGCCTTGGTACCGTCTTCAAGGTGACGTCGACTGGAACCGAGACCGTCTTGTATTCCTTCGCCGGGGGCAGCGGCGACGGTGAGCACCCCTATGCCGGCCTCATTCAGGGCAGCGACGGCAACTTCTATGGCACGACCTACCAAGGCGGCGCCAGCGGCCTCGGCACGGTCTTCAAGATCACGTCGGGCGGGACCGAGACCGTCTTGTACTCCTTCGCCGGGGGCAGCAGCGACGGCTCTTATCCCGAGGCCGGCCTGATCCAGGGTAGTGACGGCAACTTCTATGGCATGACCTATCTTGGCGGCGCCAGCAACGACGGCACGGTCTTCAAGGTCACGTCGAGCGGGACCGAGACGGTTCTACATACCTTTGCCGGGGGTAGCAGCGACGGCGCCAATCCCTGGGCCAATCTGGTCCAGGGCAGCGACGGCAACCTCTATGGAACGACCTACGCGGGGGGCACGAGCGGCTACGGCACGTTCTTCAAACTGGCCCTGCACTGATATTGCCCATCATCCAACCAGGCGACCTCATTCTTCGGGTCCTCGACCACGACGACTTCGTATTTATCAATCATCGGCATCAAGGTGTTCTCAAGCTCGCGCTTCCAGAGTTCACCCTGGTAGAAGCTGGCCCTCAAGGGTTCTCGGCTGGCGAGATCGGGAAACCCGCGCATGAAGAAAAACACGTCCGGGTCCTCGATCGATAGAAACGGACCCGAGATCTTCATGCCAAGCTTCAGGTGCTCGGGAATGGATTTATTACGGAAGGTCTCGAGAAACCGTGTCCGCATGCCTGATTTCAGCCGGTAGGTGCGCATCTCGACGATCATTAGTGGTACCTCCGGCACGCATCGTCCCTCGGCGGTATACTGGTTTCAACGCACTTTTCGGTAACCTCAAACCGCCATGGAGACCAGGCCTCTGGGCAACAAAGCGCAGCTCGAGCAGCCAGCTGCGCCGACTCGATGCCCCCTTACGGCGGCGCTGAATGCGGTCGGCGGCAAGTGGAGCATGGTCTGTCTTTATTGGCTAAACCTCGGGCCGCGCCGCTTCAATGAGCTACAGCGCCTGATGCCGGAGATCTCGCATAAGGTGTTGACCGAGACGCTGCGTAATCTGGAGCAAGAGAGCCTCATTACGCGGGTGGACTGCATGGCTCCGCTCCCGCACACGCAGTATCGAGTCTCTCCTCACGGTGAGTCGGTGGCACCGCTCATAGAAGCGGTGCGGCAATGGGGCCACCAACACCTGGCGCATGGGCCGTAGCGCGGACCACACACTGCGGCAGATCGTCGTAACGCATCTCGACATCCGCCAATAGGCCGTCACGGCCGCAGGGTGAATGACAGCGACCCTGACACCGCACCGGCGCATCTGGCATCATCGGCAGGTCACGCTCTCCCTCCTCTTCAAAGGACCAGGCAAATGCTTCAACTCCATTGGAAATCATTGACCTTAGGCGTCGCGCTTGGGTTGGCCGTCATCGGCACTGCAAACCTTTATGCCCAGGATCACTCCGACGACCAGCATGACCAGAGCGCCGCCCAAGACCACAGGACCGACGACCAGCACGACCAGAACTCCGACCAGGACCACAGGGCGCAGCCGGAGCGTGGGCCGGAACGAAGCGACAGCGACACGGTGGCGCGCTACCGCAAGGGCCACCCGGGCGCCGCAGCCCGCTGTCACGACGGCTTCTTCACCAAGACGACGGATCGCAGCCGCGCCTGCTCGAAGCACGGCGGCATCGACGTGTGGCTGCTCTAAGACGTGTGGCTGCTCCAGTGTAGGAACAACTCCCCGTCAGGCACCGAGAGCGCCGCCTTCGGGCGGCGTTTTCGCTGCCGCCCAGCTGACGCAATTCCGCCAACGGGCGGTCACGTCGAGCTGCTGCAATGTAGAGCGCGTCTTGCGGTTGGGCGCGTCACTGGAACCTGTCGGCGGAAGAGCGCGCGCGGATCTCTCCGCTCCTGAATGGCGGCCGGAGTGACACGACTGACCAGCCTGCCCGCCAGCCAGCACAGCCACCGCTCCCGCTCTGACCCTGACGGGAACCGCGCAATGATGGCGCGGTAGATCACGAGCGTGCTGCCCTGCAGCGTCCTCATGCCGCAAAGTATCGCGGCGGCGCCGCCACATCCATAGCTGCATATCAGCTCCGTTTGTGAAGATTCGCGGCCGACGCTATGGAGCTCCTGGCCGCAACATATTGCAGACTGACAGACTTCGATTGGCGACAGCGGCGGCTTTGCCGGGTGTCAGTTCGATGAATACCCCGCGATCTGTGAATTGTGTCGCGCCGATCGTCGGGCAAGCAGTCGCGGCAAGCGATTACTCTTTAGACCGACCAGCCCAAATCGGACCGACTGGCACTCGCTGCTGCACTCCAGTGGAGAACCTGACGATGGGAAACCCGTACGACACAGCCACCGAACGCACTTCGATCCTCGGCCCAACGTTGCGGTTCAAAGGCGAATTGCACGCGGATGAGGAGCTGCTGATCCAGGGACAGATCGAAGGTTCGATCACCCATTCACAGCGTCTTACCGTCTGTGGACAGGGCACGGTAAAGGCCAATATTCGCGCCCAGGTGATCGCCGTCGAAGGAACCGTCGAAGGCGACTTGCAAGCGGACAAATCGGTGCAGATCAAGGAAACCGCGCGGGTCAAAGGCAATATCTACGCGCCGAACGTGAGCATCGTCGACGGCGCAAAATTCAACGGCAAGATAGACATGGAGGCTGCAAAACGCGCCGCCGGTCAGGTACCTCACGCCGACTCGCAAAACCCGGTCGTGCGGCCTCAGAGGGCGGCGGCTGCAACCACGAAATGACGGAGGAGCGACACAGTGTCAGTATTCAACGCTCAGAGTGATCGACCGTCAGTGATACCGGATCGGCGACCGCCCCAGCCCGTCCAACAACCGGGCTCCGTCGGCAACGAGGCCACACAGAACAGACCCTCGGTGCTCGGCAGAACCTTGGTATTCAAGGGGGAGTTGTGGGCCGACGAGGACCTGGTTCTTCAAGGCCGAGTTGAAGGCTCGATTCATCACGAGCAAAGCCTGACCGTCGGGCCGGACGGTGTCGTGATAGGCGGCATTCGTGCGCGCAGCATCTTGGTCGAAGGCACCGTCGAGGGGGACCTGCATGGCTCCGCCTCGGTCATCGTCGCCGCCACGGCGAAAGTCCGCGGCAATATCGTGGCACCGCGGGTCGGGATCATGGAAGGAGCCAGCTTCAACGGCAGCGTCGATATGAGTGGTGCGCAGTCCGACTCAGCCGAAACTGCTATCCCTCGCAGCCAACGGTCCAACCAGCCGGCCTTGAGCGAGCGGTCTGTCGATCAGATCCTCAATCGGCCTTAGATACCGGCGTAACTGGCGCATTCCCGAGCACACGCACCGGCGATGACGAAGGCGCCGCGCCAAGGCGGCGCATACGGCTCCGCTGGCGGACCGGCTGATGCCGGACCGCGTCGTCGGTCTACTGAACGACCACCGCTGTACAGCGTCCTTGCGCACTGCAAGAAAGCTGTACGGTGCCCGCTCCGGTGGTGCTGATGGACTTGTGGAGCTGTACCTCTCCCATAAAGCCCGGCGCGAGCACGAGACAATCAACCGGACTTCCCTGATTGCCAGAGCCGTCCGAGCAGGACACCGTCGCAACACCCCTCACCATGGCCGTAGCAGGATGCTGGCCGTTCTGGTCGAATGTCGCAGTCATTGAGGAGCTGGACGTTACGACCTTTGCAGAGCAGCCCAGTAGACAACTGACGACGGCCGCGGCGACGGCACAGCGATTGGAAAGATAGATTGCACCGCCCGTGGCGGCGACTTCTGGCTCACCGGCGTTCATATTCGCCCCCGAATAGGTTGTTAGATTCGGCGCTTTATCCGGCACCTTCCTGGTGCCATGCGGACAGAATGCGCCTGGTTGGGCTCAGCCACAAGTTACAAAGGGATGGGTCTCAATGACTTTTCCCACTGCGCCAATCACTTAGTCGGCTACCGGGACTCGATTCGAAGACCGAGAGCACCTGCAGCACCGTGACCCTCAGGCAGTGCGCCAGAAAGTAATGATCAAACCGCCCGTGATGACGAAGGCGCCTCCGCACCAAACCGGTAATGGTGGTGGCGCGCGAAAAACCACGAAGTTAATGACTTGCCAGACTACGAAGAGCATTGCGATATAGAGGCCGACGACACGCCCGAAGTCCACCGGCGCAGTGTTCAACGACGACCCATAGCCCAGGAGAAGCGCTGCACCCGCTGTGAAAAAGGCAACGCGGACAAGGCCGGCGTGGTTGTAGATCGCGAGGCGCACGACGGCATCTCCGCTTACCTCGAGCGCGGTGGCGACCAGAAGTAGGAACGGGATAGGGATATTCTGCAGGGCTTTGAACATGATGCTCCCTTGTCTGGACGTGATCTCACGCTGCAGAGTGAAGCCTACAATATCGCGCGGCTACCGCAGCCGCCGACTATTAGAGTTAAGGCTGCTCTATTGGCTTTAACACCGTGACCGACGTCCTGCGTTCGCTGCTGTGGTTCATATTCGTGGGGACGGTGGTCCTCTGGCCGGCAGGTACACTGGCCTATCCTGGCGGCTGGGCGCTCATCATCCTGGTTGTGGGCGGCGGCCTGGCTATCACACTCTGGCTCGTGAAGAACAACCCAGCCCTGCTGCATGAGCGCCTGAGGTCGCCGGTGCAGCGCAACCAGAAGCCGTGGGATCGCATCTGGACGCCCGTATTCATCCTCGCATTCTTCAGCTGGCTCGCTTTCATGGGATGGGATGCCCGGCGCACGGGCTTCACGGCTGTGCCGGTTTGGGCACAAGTGCTCGGGGGACTCGGCGTTACGGTCTCCATGCTCGGCTCCTGGCGCACGTTCCGGGAGAATCCCTTCGCCGCGGCGGTGGTCAAGGTTCAGGAAAGGCAGAGGGTAATCGATACTGGTCCCTATGCGATCGTACGGCATCCGATGTATGCGAGTGCGCTCCTGACGCTAGTCGGTACGCCACTGCTGCTCGGTTCCTGGTGGGGACTGGCGCTATCGCCCATCCTCATTCTTGGGATCGCATGGCGCGCGGTATACGAAGAGAACGCCTTGCGCGCGGAACTGAGCGGCTATGATGAGTATGCTGCGCGGGTACCCTATCGTCTCATTCCGTTGATCTGGTAGCTTTCGTCGTATCTATTAAGACCGACCCGGACCCGTGCTCCCAGCCTTTTCATGAATGTTCTTACCGGCATCAACGCCACGGCACTCTGCCTAGCCATTTGCCTCGATACCGGAATCCACTGAATGTGCCGTACTGCGACTATCGGTTCCCGAACGCCCCGGGTCATTCCCGTGCTCGCGTTCCATCTTGGACAGCGGCGCGATCACTTGCTCCCCGGCCAAGTACCGGGCGATGAGATCAGGATCCTGCCCGAACGACAGTTCCGAACGGCGCTTCAGGTAACGGCGTTTTCGTGGGGTCATGCTGGCGCCACGGCAACGAGTGCCGCAAAACCGTCACACTCGAGTCACTCCTCATTATCATCCCGCAGCCGGTGTCGAGGGTCACTTGATACTGCAGCGAAGTTGTTCGGATAGTCTCCAGGCTGACCGTCGGTGTCCCGTTCGGACCATTGAAAATCGAACACGGGTCGCACGATGTTGGTGATGATTTCGTTCACCGCGCGATGGCTCTGCTGCCACGCTGCGTTCGTGAGCGAGACGGCGGCCGCATCCGAGTTCGAGATCGTGATCCGCCCGAAGCGCTGCCGCCCCACGATCCACCAAGCATCGGTGCGATGGGAGTAATCCGGATCGTACAGTGCATTCGATCCCGTGGCATAAGCATGACCCCAGCGGTTGATGATAATGCCGGCGACATCCCGCCTTGCCTCAAAGCCGCCTGGTCCCAGTACGCGATCCAGCTGCGAGCGGATGTTGCGCTCGAAGGTCTCGAAGCTAATCGCTTGGAGTGCGGCGCGTGCCGCCTTCCACTGTTCGCGCGGCGGTAACCCCGAGCCCGGCCTCTCCAGAATCGCGGTGGTGAGTTCCATCCGGACGACAATGGGATCGTCCGGCGAGGCCGGGTTACGATAACCACCCACCTCAGGTTCAACGTCAAGCCCGATAGCCGTATAGAACATGCC
>JASHTF010000254.1 GCA_030040715.1 Gammaproteobacteria bacterium
CGCCATCCTCGACGCCAATGACTCGGATCTGTCGGCATTCAGAGCGCACGGCGGCAAGCTCATCATGTTTCACGGCTGGGCCGATCCGTTGATCCCGGCGGCAGAATCGGTACGGGTCTGGGAGGGCATCACGCACGCGATGGGAGACAGCGGCGCACGGGAATTCGCCCGCCTGTTCGTGGTGCCGGGAATGGGCCATTGCGGGGGTGGTCCGATTGGCCATGCGGATTGGCTGACGGCGGCCGAGCAGTGGGTCGAGAGCGGCCGGCCCCCGGACGGCACGCCGAGTACCTACACGATCGTCGGATCGGGAACGATCGGTACGCTGGCGCGCTCGCGCCCGTATTGCCCCTACCCGAAGGTCGCGCGCTACCAGGGGAATGGGGATATTAATCGAGCGCAGAACTTCGTCTGTGACGTCCCCTAGCGCGGGCGCCGCCGCGTAGCTCGGCCAGCGACTGCTCGCCCGAGCGGCGGCCCGTGTCAGGCCCGCGGCCGCAGGTTCTCGGGATCGTAGAGCGGCTCGCGGGCGATGACCGCTCGGCGACGCTCACCGAGAATCTCCACCTCGAGCTCGACACCCGGCTGCGCCACATCCGCCCGAACGTAGGCCAGTGCGATGCTGCGGTTCAGGCGGTATCCATAGCCGCCCGAGGTCACCGTGCCGACCGCGCTGGCGCCGCGGTAGACGATGCAGACCGGCGCGGCATCGGCGTCGCCCGCCTCGACCAGCAGCGGCACGAATCGCTCGCGCAGACCCGCGGCGCGCTGCTCGCGCAGTGCCTCGCGACCGATGAAGTCGGCGTTCTTGTCCAGACTCACGAAGCGCCCGAGTGAAGCCGCCAGCGGCGTGTAGTCGCTGGTCAGATCGGCCTTCCAGCTGCGGTAGCACTTCTCGAGCCGCAGGCTCTCGAGCGCATAGAGGCCAAAGTGCTGCAGTCCCAAGTGCTGTCCCTGCGCAACCACACGCTCATACACCGCCGGCAGGTCCTCGGTCGGCAGGTGCAGCTCCCAGCCGAGCTCGCCGGTGTAGCTGGCTCTGAGGGCAACCGCGCGGGTGAAGGCCACGGGAATGGAGCGCACGGTGAGCCAAGGGAAGGCGGCATTCGACAAGTCTGCCTCGGTGACGCCCACGAGCAGCTCGCGTGCGTGGGGTCCGGCGATGAGCAGCGAGCCGTAACGCGCGGTGACGTTGGTGAGGCTGACCGGGCCATGGCGCTGGGATAGATGGCTGCGCAGCCACTCCTCGTCGTGGCGCTCGCCGGCGGCCGCGGACAGCAGCCAGAAGCGCCCGCCGTGCAGATGCGATACGGTCATCTCGGACACGATGCCGCCGCGCGGCGAGCAGAAATAGGCGAGTGCCATGTGCCCCTCGGGCGGCACGCGTCCCGCGATCAGATGATCGAGCCAGTCAGCCGCGCCGGCCCCTTCGACCTCGAACTTGGCAAATCCGGGCTGATCCATCACGCCGACGCCGAGGGCAACGGCCGCACATTCGCGCGCTACGGCAGCATGCCAGTGCGGACGGCGGAAAGAGCACTCAGGTCCTGGGGGATCGTCGCGGCGCGCGTAGTAGAGCGCGCGCTCCCAGCCACCGCGGGCGCCGAACACGGCGCCTTCGGCGCGCGTACGCTCATACAGGGGGGAGACCTTCGCCGGTCGTCCCGCGGGGCGCTCCTCCTGCGGGTAGCCGATGCCGTATTCGTTCTGATAGGTCTCGAGCGCCTTGGCGAGCGTGTAGGTCCGATTGGCAAACGGCAAATAGCGCCGGCAATCGAGCGGCCACACGTCCCAGTCGGGCTCGCCGTTGACGACCCACTCCGCGATCACGCGACCAGCACCCCCGGCCTGGACGATTCCAAAGCTGAAGGCACAGCAGTGATAGAAGTTACGCACGCCCGCCGCCGGTCCGATCAGCGGGTTACCATCCGGGGCGTAGGGAATGGGGCCGTTGATGACCCGCTTGATGCCAACCGAGCCGAGGATCGGCACGCGCGCGCAGGCGGCCTCGATGTAGGACTCCAGCCGCTCGAGATCGTCGGCAAACAGCTCGTGGGCAAATTCGCTCGGCACACCGTCGAGCCAGCACGCCCGGGGCTGCGACTCGTAGGGTCCGAGCAGCAGCCCATGACGCTCCTGCCGCAGGTAGTAGCTCACGTCGGGGTCGCGCACCAGCGGCAGTCGCGCCGCGCCCAGGCGGACGAGCTCGGGAATGTCCTCGGTGACCAGGTACTGATGCGACAGCGACACGATCGGCAGATACGCACCGATCATCGCCGCCACCTCGCCGCCGCGGTAGCCGGCGGCATTGATCACGTACTCGGTCTCGATGGATCCCGCGGAGGTTTCGATGCGCCAGCCGCCCTCGGCGAGCGCGCGAATGCCAGTCACCCGGGTGTGCCGATGGATCGCAGCACCGCGATCGCGCGCGCCCTTGGCGAGCGCCTGCGTCAGCTGCGCCGGATCGATATCACCGTCCTCTGGGTCCCACAATCCGAGACGGATGCCGTCCAGTTGCATGAACGGGTAGCGCGCCTCGATCTGCTCGGGCGTGAGGAGCTCAAAATCGACCTGCTGGGCGCGCGCCTGAGAGGCGACGTGTCGAAACTCATCCACGCGGTCGCGCGTATGTGCCAGGCGGATACTGCCGGTCAGATGCTGGACGATCCCGCCGCCGACCTCCGCCGCGAGCGATCGGTAGAGCGAGGTCGAATAGCGCTGCAGCTTGAGAATGCTCCACGAGGTGGAGAAGTTCGGACAATTGCCGGCCGCATGCCAGGTAGATCCCGCGGTCAGCTCGTCGCGCTCCAGCAGCACGACATCGGTCCAGCCGAGTCGGGTGAGGTGATAGAGCGCGCTGCAGCCCACCGCGCCGCCTCCAATCACGACGACTCGCGCGCTCGCCTTCATCGATCGCTCCGGCTCGCCTGGCGCTCGACGTTCACCGGCTGCCCCGGTCAACCTGGCGCTCCCGAGCGGTATCAAAAGCTGAGGATGCCTGCATACCTGCGTGCTTATTCTTTTGAATCATCTTACTCTGTATACCCATGACGACTACCCATGATGTGATCGTGATCGGATCGGGTCACAACGGCCTGGTCTGCGGTACCTACCTGGCGAAATCGGGGCTGAAGACCCTGGTGCTCGAACGGCGTGACATCGTGGGGGGCGCCTGCGTCACCGAGGAGTTCTCGCCCGGTTTTCGCGCGTCGCGCTTCTCCTACGTCATGAGTCTGCTGCACCCGCGCATCGTGCGCGAGCTCGAGCTGCAGTCGCATGGGTTGCAGGTACTGCCCGCCAACGATCTGTTCTGTCCCCTGGGCGGCGACGATTACATCGTCTACAGCGACGATATCAAAAAGGTCCAGGCGGAGTTCGCGCGCTTCTCACGTCACGATGCCGAGATCTATCCGAAGTTCAACGACTATCTGCAGGAGTCGGCCAACGTCGTACGGCAGCTGCTGTTCGAGACGCCGGTCGATCCGGTGCGGCGCAACTGGGGCAGTTTCAAGCGCAGTGCCGCGCTGCTGTGGCGCTATCGCACCATCGGCGACCGCGCCTATCGCATGGTCGACCTGCTGACCCAGAGCGCCTACGACTACCTGTCCGCCTGGTTCGAGCACGACACGATCAAGACCGTGCTGGCGTACTACGCCTCGATCGGCACCTTCGCCGGCCCCAAGTCGCCGGGCACGGCCTACGTGATCATGCATCACCTCATGGGCGAGAATTCGGGCGCGGCCGGCTGGGGCTTCGTGCGCGGCGGAATGGGGGCCATCACGGCTGCGATCGCGCGCTCGGGCGCGCGCTTCGGCCTGGAAGTCATGACCGGTACACCGGTCGCGGAAGTGCTGGTGAGCGGTGGGCACGCGACCGGCGTGCGTACCGCCGACGGCCGCGAGTTTCGGGCCCGTGCGGTGGTCTGCAATGCGGCCGCTCCGATACTGTTCCGAAAGCTGGTAGCCCCGCAGCATCTGCCCCCGGAGCTGCTGCACGAGATCGACACCTATCGCACCTTCTCGACCGCCTTCAAGATGAACATCGCGGCCCACGAGCCGCCGCGCTATCGCGCGTTTGATCCGGCGCGGCAGCAGTTCGACTATCCGACCTACGTGCACCTCGCGCCGGGGATCGATTACCTGGAGCGCGCCTACGATGAGGCCAAGTACGGCTGGTACTCGAGCAAGCCGTTCCTCACACCGGTCGTGCCGACCATCGTCGATGATTCGCTCGCGCCGCCGGGTAAGCACGTCATCAACATCTTCGGCGGCCACGCGCCCTATAAGCTCAAGAACGGCGCTTCGTGGGCCGACGAGAAGCGCAACTTGACCCGGACCGCGCTCGCCGTGATCGACGAGATGGCGCCCGGCTTTTCATCACAGGTGATCGATGTCGAGACGCTGGTGGCGCCGGACCTCGAAGCCATCGTTGCCCTGCCGCAGGGGCATATTTTTCACGGCGAGCTGTCGGTCGATCAGCTGTTCTGGCAGCGGCCGGTGCCGCACTGGGCCGACTATCGCACCCCCGTCAAGGGTCTGTACCAGTGCGGCTCCTCCACGCATCCGGGTGGAGGCGTGTCGGGTATTCCCGGACATAATGCCGCGCGTGAGATTCGCAACGACTGGAAGAGTCTGCGGGCTCCCCGGGCCGCATGATCGGAGATTGAGCCCGTGAACCTACCCAAACTGACCCTGTTCGCCGCGCTCGCCCTCATCAATCTGATGTTCGTCTTCCGGTGGTGGCGCCTGCGCAGCGCGCAGATGCAGCGCGATCGACCGACCTGGGACGACATCCTCATCGGCATCGTCACCGATTTTCTCGATGGCCTCGGTATCGGCTCATTCGCGCCCACCACTGCGCTCTACAAGCTGCGCCGGCGCCCGGTGGATGAGCTGATTCCGGGCACGCTCAATATCGGTCACAACGCGGCGGCGTTCATCGAGACCGTGGTGTTCGTGACCACCGTGGCCGTCGAGCCGGTCCTGCTGGTGCTCATGGTAGCCAGCGGGGCGCTGGGTGCATGGCTGGGCGCGGGCGTCGTCAGCCGCATGTCCCGACGCACGGTGCAGTTCTGGATGGGCGCGGCGCTGCTGGTCGCGGCGGCGATCTTCGTCATGTCGAACCTCGGTGTGGTTCCGGCGGGCGGAACGGCCATGGGTCTGGATGGCTGGCGCTTTGGTCTGGCGGTGTCGCTCAACTTCGTTTTTGGCGCACTGATGTCGGTGGGTATCGGCGCCTACGCGCCCATCATGGCGATGCTGTTTCTACTCGGCATGAGCCCGATCGCGTCCTATCCGATCATGATGGGAACCTGCGGCATCGTGCAGCCGGCCGCGGGTCTGCGTTTCTTCAAGGCGCAGCGCTTTGCCTGGGGGCCGGCACTCGGTCTGATCATTGGCGGAACGATCGGCGTGCTGATCGCGATCTACGTGGTCAAGAGTCTGCCGTTGCGAGTGTTGCGCTGGCTGGTCGTGGTGGTAGTGACCTACGCCGCCGTATCGATGCTGCGCTCGGCGCTCGGCTCGCGCCAATTGGCGCCCGCAGCCGGCGCGGTTCCATGACCTGATAGCGCCGGATCCTCCCCCGCAGGGGTATCTGTCACGACCCCGCCCAACCGGGTTGGAAACGTGGTTAGATAGTAGGTTTGCGGCTGGCTGGAACCCTTAATCCTGGCTTAAGCTCTAGGAATCAGATGGCGGTAGCGTTGCGCAAGCGCCCCTGGGGGCTGTTGATCATCGCGGTCGTGCTGGTGGGCCTGTGCGCCTGGCTCGCGCACGCCCATCGCGAGCGCACGACTGCGCCCGTGGATGAGAGTGTATCGGTCTCGGCGGCGGTGGCGCAGCGCGGCGATGTGGCGGTCGCTCTCGAGCAGATCGGGGCCGCGCAGGCCTGGCAGGCGGATGTCATCCATGCGCAGGTCACCGGACGGCTGCTGCGCGTCCCGGTGCGAGAGGGTAGTGCGGTCAAGGCGGGCGACCTGTTGGCCGAGATCGACCCAGCGCCATTTCAGGCGGCGCTGATGCAGGCCGAGGGCACCCTCAAACACGATCAGGCACAGCTGGAGCTCGCGCGGCTGGATCTCAAGCGTTATCGGATGCTGCTGTCGCAGAACTCGATCGCCTCGCAGCAAGTGGACACCCAGGCGGCCACCGTCCAGGAGCTGGAAGGAACGGTGCTGACGGATCAGGGGGCGGTGAACGCTGCCAAGGTCAATCTCGGCTACTGCACCATTACCTCTCCGGTTACGGGCCGCGTCGGCGTGCGGCTCGTCGATCCCGGCAACCTCGTCTCGCCGACCGATGCGTCCGGCATCATCACGGTCGATCAGCTGCAGCCGATCGCGGTGACCTTCTCGGTGCCGCAGGGCGACTTCCAGCGCCTGCGCCAGGCGTCGGGGTCGGGCATGTTCGACCGGCCGCTGGAGACGCAGGCGTACAGCCAGGATACCGCGGCGCTGCTGGGCAGCGGCGAGCTGAGCATCGCGGACAACCACGTCGATCCGAATACCGGCACCGTCGAGCTCAAGGCGCGCTTCCCTAATACCGACGACAAGCTCTGGCCGGGGGAATTCGTCAACGTCCGTCTCGAGCTCAGTGTATTGCACGAGGTGGTGACGATTCCCAACGCGGCGGTCAACCACGGCCCGGATCAGACTTACGTATACCTGATCGGGACCGACTCGCATGTGGCACTGCGACCGATCCAGGTCAGCATGGTCCAGGATGCGCGTGCGGTCATCTCCTCGGGGCTGCAGGCCGGTGATGAGGTCGTGACCGACGGCCAGATGGACCTCAAGCCCGGCAGTCTCGTGGCGGTGCGTGCCGAGACTGATGCCCCGCCGGCCACCCAGGTGGCACAGGATCCGCCGCAGGCATCGCCGGCGCGCTCGGCCCCGGGGCGAGGGGTTCCTGGGCGCGCACCCCCGGGACGTGCCATCGACCCCGGCGAGCACCGACCCGCGGCCACGGACCGCACTGGCCGCTCCTGACCACAGCGATCGGGCTGATCGGTGAACATCTCTGCTCCCTTCATCACTCGACCGGTCGGGACCTCGCTGCTCGCGGCCGCGACGCTGCTGATCGGGATCGTTGCCTATCTGCATCTGCCGGTCTCGGCAGTACCCGTCGCTGACTTTCCGACGCTGTCAGTCAGCGCCTCGCTTCCGGGCGCGAGCCCGGAGACCATGGCTTCCAATGTCGCGACACCGCTCGAGCGCCAGTTCTCGCTGATTCCCGGCATCACCGAGCTGACCTCATCGAGCACGCTCGGCAGTAGCCAGATCCTGCTGCAGTTCGAGCTGTCGCGCGACATCGATGGCGCAGCCGAGGACGTACAGGCCGCGATCAACGCGGCCGCGGGACAACTGCCGACCGACCTGCCGGCCCCACCTACCGTCCGCAAGGTCAATCCGGCCGACGCGCCGGTGATGATCCTCACGCTGACCTCACCCACGCTGCCGCTCACCGTGCTTAGCGACTATGCGGATAGCTTCCTCGCGCAGCAGCTCTCGCGCATCGACGGGGTCGGCCAGATGTTCGTCGGCGGACTGATCAAGCCCGCGATCCGCATCCAGATCGATCCACGCAAGGTGGCGGTGCTCGGGCTGCAGCTCGAAAACATCCGTGCACAAATCGCCAACAACACGGTCAATGCGCCCAAGGGGGTGATCACCGGGGCGCTGCGCGACTACACGGTGTACGCCAACGATCAGGTGTTCGACGCCAACCTCTGGGATCAGATGATCGTCGGCTACAACAACGGTGCGCCGGTACGCATCCGCGATATCGGCAGCGCCGTGGCGGGCGGCCAGGATGATCAGTCGGGTGCCTGGACCTTCCCCGGTAGCGCCTATCCCGACAAGACCTACAAGGCCACCCAGGGAGTCGAACTGGCGATCTTCAAGCAGCCGGGCGCCAACGTCATCGCCACGGTCGAGCGCGTGAAGGCCGCGCTGCCGCGGCTCGAGCGCAACCTGCCGCCGGCTGCGACGCTGCGCGTGGTCGCCGATCGCACCCAGACCATCCGCACCTCGGTCGCCGACGTCGAGATGACGCTCGGCATCGCCGTGCTGCTGGTCATCGCCGTGATCTTCCTGTTCCTGCGCAATGCACGCGCGACCTTCATTCCGAGCACGGTCCTGCCGCTGTCGCTGCTGGCGGCCGCGGCCGTCGTGTACCCGCTCGGCTTCAGCCTGGACAACCTGTCCCTGATGGCGCTGGCGATCGCCGCCGGCTTCGTGGTCGATGACGCGATCGTGATGCTGGACGTGATCTGGCGGCGTGTCGAGCACGGTCAGGCGCCGCTGCAGGCCGCGCTCGCCGGCTCCCGCGACATCAGCTTCACGATCCTGTCGATTTCGATTTCGCTGATCGCGGTGTTTACTCCGGTGATGTTCATGGGCGGGGTGGTCGGGCGCATGTTGCGCGAGTTCGGCGTGACGCTCAGCGCCGCGGTGGTGATGTCGCTGCTGCTGTCGCTGACGCTGACGCCGATGCTGTGCGGACAATTCCTGCGCGTGCCGAGACCTGCGACCAGCGCGCTGATGCGCGCGCTCGAGCAGGGCTTCAAGGCCATCGAGGGCAGTTATGTCCACGGCCTCGACTGGGTGATGGCGCGCAAGCGGCTCGCCCTCGCGGTGTTCATCTGCACCGCCGTCGCGACCGTGGCGGTGTATCACTGGATCCCGACAGCCTTCTTTCCGGAGCAGGACACCTCGTTCCTGGATGGCTCACTGCAGACTTCCGACGACGCCTCCTACGCCAAGACGGTCGAGAAGATCCAGCAGGTCGGGCGCATCATCGCCGCCGATCCCGATGTCACCGAGGTGCATTTCAACCTCAGCAGCGCCGCGCCCAACCAGGCGGGCTTCAATGCCGGCCTCGTGATCCGGGGCGAGGGGCGTACCGACGGCGCCGACCAGGTCATCGCCCGGCTGCGGCCACAGCTCGCGCGCGTGGTCGGGGCGACGACGGTGCTGAAGGCCAAGCAGGACATCAATATCGGCGCACGCAACTCCAAGGCCGAATATCAGTACGCCCTTTCCGATCCGAACCTCGACGAGCTCGATGAGTGGGCGCCGAAGATGCTGGCGGCCATGCGCACGCTGCCGGATCTGCGCGATGTCAGCACCGATCAGGAATCCGACGGCGCGGCCATCAGACTGAAGATCGACCGGGACGCGGCCGGGCGTTTCGGGATCACCCCCGCCGACATCGATGCGGCCATTTACGACCAGATCGGCCAGCACGAGGTGACGCAGTACTTCACGCAGCTCAATGCCTATTACGTGATCGTCGAGGCGCCGCTGTCGCTGCAGGCGAATCCCGACCTGTTCAACTACCTCTATATCAAGTCACCGCTGACCAATAAGCTCGTGCCGCTGTCGCTGTTCGTGCACGTGGATCCCAACGGACGTGGCCCGCTCGCGGTCGCCCATCAGGCGCAGCTGCCGGCGGTCACGCTGTCGTTCAACCTGCGTCCGGGCGCGGCCCTCGGCACCGCCACCACCGAGATCACCAAACTGCAGCATGATCTGGGCGCTCCGGCGACCCTGATCGGGTCGTTCCAAGGCACGGCCGAGGCCTTCGAGCAGTCGCTCGCCAGCGAGCCGATCCTGATTCTGGCCGCATTGCTGTCGGTATACGTGATTCTCGGTGTGCTCTATGAGAGCTACATCCATC
>JASHTF010000255.1 GCA_030040715.1 Gammaproteobacteria bacterium
CGCCGGTCGATAACACCACCGTGACCGGCTCGTTGGCGAGTAACTCCGTCTCCTCGATCGCCTGTGCCGCGGCCCGCTCGACCATGCGCGTGCGCCGCTCATCGCCGTACTCCTTGGCGTCGCTCGCGATCTCTTCGCGCACCAGCTTTCTGAGCTTAGCTCGGCTGGCGAGGATCGCCTCGAGCTCGGCGCGCTCCTCCGACAGCTCGCGCTGCTCCTCGCGGATCTTCATCTCCTCGAGCCGCGCGAGGTGGCGCAACTTGGTCTCCAGGATCGCCTCGGCCTGCTCGTCCGAAAGCTTGAAGCGCTTCACGAGCACCGGCTTCGGCTCGTCCTCACGCCGGATGATGCGGATCACCTCATCCAGGTTCAGATAGACGATCAACAGACCTTCGAGGATATGCAGCCGGCGCTCGACCTTGTCGAGTCGGTGACGCAGCCGCCGTCGTACGGTCTGCTGCCGGAACTCGAGCCATTCAGACAGCAGCGCCTTCAAACCCATGACGCGCGGACGGCCGTCGAGCCCGATGACGTTGAGGTTGACGCGATAGGTGCGTTCCAGCTCGGTGGTGGCGAACAAATGCGCCATCAGCTGCACCGTGTCCACGCGGTTCGAGCGCGGTTCGATCACCAGCCGGGTCGGGTTCTCATGATCGGACTCATCGCGCAGATCCTCGACCATCGGCAGCTTCTTCTGGCGCATCTGCTCGGCGATCTGCTCGAGCACGCGCGCACCGGATACCTGATAGGGGAGCGCCGTGATCACGATGAGCCCCTGATCATCGATCTCGTAGGAGGCGCGTGCGCGGAAGCCGCCGCTTCCGCTCTCGTAGAAGGACACCAGATCGGCGCGCGGCGAGATGATCTCGCCTCCGGTCGGCAGGTCCGGTCCCTTGATGTGCTTGAGCAATGCGCGCGTGGTGGCGTCCGGCTCATCGAGCAGATGGATGCAGGCGGCGGCGACCTCGGCGAGGTTGTGGGGCGGAATGTCGGTGGCCATGCCGACCGCGATGCCGGAAGTGCCGTTGAGCAGCAGATTCGGCAGCCGCGCCGGCAGCATCTGCGGCTCGTCGAGCGTGCCGTCGAAGTTCGGCGTCCAATCAACCGTGCCGTGCTCGAGCTCGGCGAGCAGCAGCTCGGCATACCGCGTGAGCCGCGCCTCGGTATAGCGCATGGCGGCGAAGGACTTCGGATCATCGGGCGAGCCCCAGTTGCCCTGGCCGTCGACGATCGGATAGCGGTAGGTGAACTCCTGCGCCATGTGCACCATGGCCTCATAGCAGGCCATGTCACCGTGCGGATGGAACTTGCCGATCACATCCCCGACCGTGCGCGCCGACTTCTTGTGCTTGGAGGCGGCCGACAGTCCGAGCTCGCTCATCGCGTAGATGATGCGACGCTGCACCGGTTTGAGGCCGTCGCCGAGCGCCGGTAGTGCCCGGTCGAGGATCACGTACATCGAGTAATCGAGGTACGCTTTCTCGGTGAACTGCCCGAGTGGACGGCGCTCGATGCCCTCGTAGTTGACCGTTTGCTCGGCCATCAGACCGCGACCTCGGCGAGATTGCCCTTGTCCTCGAGCCACTCGCGCCGGTCGGCGGCGCGCTTCTTGGCGAGCAGCATATCCATGAGGTTGTCGGTCTTGTCGCGCGCCTCTATGGTGAGCTGTACCAGGCGGCGGGTGCGCGGATCGATCGTGCTCTCGCGCAGCTGCGAGGGATTCATCTCGCCCAGACCCTTGAATCGCGTGACCACGGGCTTCATGCGCGCATTCTCCGAGGCGAGGCGTTTCAGCGTGCTGTCGCGCTCGGTGTCATCGAGCGCGTACAGCACCTGCTTGCCGGCATCGATGCGATACAACGGCGGCATCGCGACATGCACGTGGCCCGCGGCGACCAGCGGGCGGAAATGGCGCAGAAACAGGGCGCACAGCAGCGTCGCGATGTGCTGACCGTCCGAGTCGGCGTCCGCGAGAATGCATATCTTGTGATAGCGCAGCTGGCTCAGATCAGTCGAGCCCGGCTCGACGCCGAGTGCGACACTGATGTCGTGGACTTCCTGTGACTTGCCGATCTCGGCCGGCTCGAGCTCCCAGGTGTTCAGGATCTTGCCACGCAGCGGCATGATGGCCTGGAAAGTGCGGTCGCGTGCCTGCTTGGCCGAGCCGCCCGCGGAATCGCCCTCCACCAGGAACAGTTCCGAGTGCGACGGATCCTGGTTGGTGCAGTCGGCCAGCTTCCCCGGTAGTGCCGGACCACCGAGGGTGCGCTTGCGCACCACGCGCGCCGCGGCCCGCAGCCGCTCCTGCGCATTGGCGATCGCGAACTCGGCGATCCGCTCGCCGGCATCGGGATGCTGATTGAGCCACAGCGCCGTGGTGTCGCGCGCGTAGCTCTCCACCAGTCCCGCCGCCTCGCGCGAGGCGAGCTTCTCCTTGGTCTGACCGGCGAACTGCGGCTCGCGCAGCTTCAGCGACAGCACGTAGTTGGCCCGGTCCCAGATGTCTTCGGCGGTGAGCTTGATCCCGCGCGGCAGCAGGTTTCTGAACTCGCAGAACTCGCGCACCGCGCTCACCACCCCGGCGCGCAGTCCATTGACGTGCGTGCCGCCGGAGGTGGTCGGGATCAGATTCACGTAGCTCTCGCTGATCAACTCCTCCGCGTCGCTCGACCACAGCAGCGCCCAATCGATCGCATTCTGCTCTGAGGTCTGCTGTCCGATGATCGGCTCGGCCGGCAGGCGCGTGGCCGCTCCGAGCCGCTCGACCAGATAGGCACCGAGATCGCCGGTGTAGAACCATTCGTCGCGCTCCCCGCTCTGCTCGTTGACGAAGCGCACCCGCAGCCCTGGACAGAGCACTGCCTTGGCCTTCAGAACGCTCTTGAGGTCGGCCACCGAGAAGCGCTCGGAATCGAAGAACGCCGGATCCGGCCAGAAACGCAGCCGCGTCCCGGTATTGCGCAGTCCGACACTGCCCACGACCTCGAGCTTGCTGTGAACGCGACCGTCCTTGAAGCCGATGTTGTATTCCTTGCCGCCGCGCCGGATCCAGCATTCGAGATGCTTCGACAGGGCGTTCACGACCGAGACGCCGACGCCGTGCAGGCCGCCGGAGAATTTATAAGAGCCTTCGCTGAATTTGCCGCCCGCGTGCAGGCGGGTAAGGATCAGCTCGACGCCGCTGATGCGCTCCTGCGGGTGAATGTCGACCGGCATGCCGCGGCCGTCATCGCTGACCTCGAGCGAGTTGTCCTTGAACAGTGTGACGTCGATCGATTTGCAATAACCGGCGAGCGCCTCATCGACGCTGTTGTCGATGACCTCATGGGCGAGATGATTGGGACGGCTGGTGTCGGCGTACATGCCTGGCCGCCGCCGTACCGGCTCCAGGCCGCTGAGAACTTCGATATCGGACGCGGTGTACGTTGCAGCCATTCTGCTCCTATGCACGCGCCGCTCGCGGCGCGGCCGGTGGTGCAAAACGGCGCGGATTCTAGCAGAGTGAGGCTACGCGCAGAGTGAGGCTACTTGCAGAGCGAGGCTACGCGCTCCGGTCGTCGGCGAGCCGTGACGGCCGGCCGCAGGCCGAGGCCGCCGACCGCTCAGCGTTAGCCGCCGGTCTATTGCGGACTGGCGCGCTGCACGCTGGGCGGGGCCAAGACCTCACCGGTGACGCGGTAGTCCTGCAGCGTGGTGTCATTGGGCGTGCAATCGGTGTCGTAGCGCACGTCGCGGATCGTGAAATCCTTGGTGAGAACCTGCTTCACGTTCTGGAACAGCTCGCACTCGCCCCGATCACGGAACAGCGGGTCCGAGGGCCTGATGTTCAGCGGCGCCCAATGCGCGCTGAGCGCCTCGGCGGCACCTTCTGTGGCGGGAGCGAGGCTGTAGAAGTCGATGCGCACGAACACCTGGCGCATCGGTGCGAGCTGCCGTGAGCACAACGGCGTGATCTTCAGATCCGGCCGTGCACCCAGGTACAGCAGCAACTGCCGCATCTTGTCCTCGATGCCGGTGCAGGTATAGGTCTCGGTGACTCCGTAATAGTCGATCAGCTCCTGATGGTGCTGCCAGACCGCGGGCTCGGTAGGGCCCGCATCCGAGGCGGCCGCGCACACCCCGAGCGACAGCGCGGCCGATAGTGCGACGCTGACGTAAGCTTTGACGTGAGACATAGGACACCCCGACAGTGCAATCCCTGGCTTCGGCGCGATCTCCGGCTACCCAGTCCCTGAACGCAGCACCCGGCGCAACCGTTGACGACGGCTGCCGCTCGACACGTGCTCAATAGTAGTCACCCACCCAACACACTCCGCCGAGTGCCGCGGCAAGTCAAGCCGGGGGCAGGTCAAGCTGCGGGAACTGGGCATCAACCGAAGTCGCGCAGCAGCGACCGACGCAGCGCGTCCGGCAACGGTTCGATCTCGAAGTGGTATGCGGGGTGATCAACGCCAGCCGCCAGCGTTGCATCGGCGCCGAGCGCCCCGATCATCCCCGCCGTGAACTCGAAACGTACGAAATGCACCGCTGAAGTCCTGTCCTCGCTTTCCCGGTCGAGGTCCTCATCGGCAATCGCGTACACCCGATCGAAGCCGCCCACGCGCATCCAGCAGCGATCGGCAAAGCCGCGCAGCTGCGCCAGGCGGCGCTCGCGCTCGTCGGGATCGGGATACTCGATCATGACGGTCGCCTTGAGGTTGCTGCCGTCGGGAATCAGCGGATTGTAGGCCTCGAGCTCCTCGGCGATGCCGGCTGCTTCGAAGATGCGCTCCGTCCGCAGCATCTCCTGCACCTGATACTGCACCGTAAGCCGGTCCTCGAAGCTCCAGGTGCAATGCTCGCCGAGCTGCAGCGAGCGGCGGCGCCGATGCTCGATCAAGCGCGCGCGCATCGCCGGCCGCTCGCGCGCATATTGCTCGAGCGACATCAAATCCGCGGGGTTGAGTCGTTGCACGTTCAGGGGTTCGGCTTGGCTGCCGCAGGGTCAAATGCCGTAGGCAATCCGCAGCAGCTTGAGCGGATGCGTGGGCGCGCGCGGCGATGACAATCCGCTGGCGATCTGTTGCCCCGCCATCGGGCAATCGCTGCCGTAATAGTCGGCCGCAGCCGTATCGACCCGTTGCATGACCGGACGGCCGATGCGCATGGAGGCGTCGCGAAACTCGCTCTTGACCGCATAGGTGCCGTCGTGCCCCGAGCAGCGGTCGATGACCTCGAGGGTGGTGCCCGGAATCAGCTGCAGCAGATCGCGCGTCTTCAGCCCGATGTTCTGCACCCGCAGGTGACAGGGCACGTGGTAGCTGACACGGCCGAGGGCGGTGCTGAAGTCGGTGCGCAGCAGCCCGGCCTTGTGTCGCAGCATCAGGTACTCGAACGGATCGAATACGCGCGCGGCGATGCGCTGCACGCGCGCATCCTGCGGAAACATGCGCGGCAGTTCCTGCTTGTACATCAGCACACAGGAGGGAATCGGCGCGACGATGTCGTAGCCGGCCTCGATCAGCCGCG
>JASHTF010000256.1 GCA_030040715.1 Gammaproteobacteria bacterium
GTCAATCGCCAACAGGGCATCGCCACCGGACAGTTCAACTTCGATCCGGCGGAGCTGGCCTTCATCGACAACCACTACATCACGCTCGATCATCAGCCGCTGGTCGGGATGTCGTCCGGCTTGACCGCGGATTGGCGATCCTATCGATTCAGCATCGATGGTATCTTCAGTAGTGGACTGCGGGCGGGTTTTGCCGATCAGCAGCAGCTACCTGACGTGTTTCAGGTCAATGTAAGTGCCGAGCGCGACTTTATCGTGCCGGGCATCGGCACAATGATCGAGCGGTTGACGCTCGTCAACGCGCTCGACAAGATCAATCTTATCCGACCCGCCGAAGGCATCGGGATCTTTCAAGCTGCGTATGGGCCGCGCTTTACGGTTTACGACACCCTGAGCGTCCGCTTCTGATGCAGCAATCCCGTGCGCTCATGCGCCTAGCCCGCAGCATCGGCTGACGACGCGGAGCACCGGCGACGGTTCGCTTCGATCCTCACAGCAGCTCGTATTTGAAGTCGTAACCCGTCGGCGTGGCGTCGCGCGGATGCAGCGTCATCGAGCCTTTGGCGCCCGCATATTTGCCGGTGCCGCCGGTGATCGTCAGATGGGAATCACCCTGATCGAGGAATGGACCTTCCACGGTGATGTGGCCGCCCTTCGCCAGCAGCGTCCAAAAGCACTCCCAGCTCTTGCCGGGCACGACGCGGATGCAGAAGCCCTGATCACTGCCCACCTGGGTCTGGTTGGCAGCGTCGAATACCGGATTGGCAAACGTCAGCAGATCACCCGGCCCGTCGGCGCTCTTGCCGACGTGGGTCGTAATTTCGTGCAGTGGCCGCTCGACGAACTGCAGCGTCTCCCCCGCCAGCGCGGGCGCCAAGTTCGCGAGCGATGCGAGCAGCAACATCGAGCCCAGATAGTGCTTCATGACAGATTCTCCCAGTTACTCTGTCGCGGCCGCGATGGCCGCAGTGTAAGCCGTGCGCCCCGCCGCGGACGCAAGGTGCGCATCTCCGGCGGGAGCCTGGCCGCGATCGTAGGGGCGCGCGCCGACCATGTAGATCAGCCCGAGCACGATCACGCCACATGAGGTGATGATTACCCCGTAATTGCTATACCAGGGATCACTCGGGCTGCGTGGCCAGGACATGTTGACGATGGCGCTCAATCCATAGACCAGTGCGACCACATTGACCGGCCACGCCCAGGCTCCGAGGGTGAAGCTGCCGGACGGCTGCCAGCCGCGTGCACGCGCCACCAGCGCCGCGAGTACGATCATCTGAAAAGCGATGTAGATGCCGACCGACGCGAAGCTGATGATCATCGCGATCGCATTGGTGAGCCACGGCGCCGACAACGCGATCAGCGCCGGGACTGCGCCTGAGACCAGCAATGCCGCGGCCGGAATATGGCGGCCGGGCGATAGGCGGCGCAGACGTTCGCTGGCGACGATCATCTCGTCGCGCGCGTAGGCGAACACCAGGCGACTCGCCGCGGCCTGCAAACTGAGCAGCGCTGATAGAAACGACACCGACACGATCAGGATCACCAGGCGCAAGCCGATCGGCCCCATCGCGCTCGAGAGCACCGTGACCAGCGGGTCCTTGTCCTGGCCCGAGAGCACGGCATTGATATCCGGCACCGCGAGCACGAATCCGAGGCACACCCACAGCGCCGCGGCGCCCCCGACGTAGATCGTGAGACGCATCGATTTTGGAATGAGCCGTCCGGCCTGCGGAGTCTCTTCGGCGACGTCACCGCAGGCCTCGAAACCGTAGTAGCACCACATCGCGCCGAGAGCGGATGCGAGGAATGCCGGCAGGTACGGGCGATGCAGCGCCGGCGATGAGATGTTGACCAGAGCCGACCACGCCTGATGGCGCGCGAACAGCAGCAGGTAACTGCCGACGGCGATCGCCCCGACGAGCTCGCAGCACAGCCCGAACACCGCCACGCGCCCGAGCAGCCGCGTTCCGCTCAGGTTCAGCAGCGTCACGATACCGATCAGCACGATCGCGATCGTGGTAGTGACAGCGGGAGTGCCGTTGATTCCGAGCAGCTCGGCGATGAACGGGGCGGCGCCGGTGGCGATCGCCGCCACCGTGATGAACAACGCCCAGCCGTAGACCCAGCCGGCCATCCACGCCCAGCGCTTGCCGACGAGGCGGCGTGCCCAGGGATAGATACCGCCCGAGATCGGAAACTGCGACACGATCTCGCCGAATACCAAACACACCAGCAGCTGACCCAAACCTACGAACAGGTAGGTCCACCACATCGGCGGTCCACCGGCCGCGAACGTGGTCGCGAAGATCGTGTAGACCCCGACCACTGGAGAGAGGTAAGTGAAGCCGAGCGCGAAGTTCTGCCACAACGACATGGTGCGGTCGAAGTGGGACACATAGCCGAGCGAGCGTAGCTGCGCAGCATCCGCATCGGCAGCTAAGTGGGCGCCCTGATGTTCGGAGCCTGACATGTGCGTTGCTCTCCTGAGACCGCGGTTAGAGCCTCCCCCGAGGCATCAACTTACATCGCGTCGCGTCGAGGCGCCATAGAGCCGCCGCAGCGGCCGCGCGGACCTGCCTGGTCCGGCGCGAGAACCCGAGTCCGGCACCGGCGCCTCGGTCAGGGCCGCTCCTTGATCTGCTCCTCATACGCCTTCCAGGATTGGTCAATGACATAGGCGTGAATGGCCGTCGCTTGCTCCGGGCTCAGCGGCGTGATGTCCGGATAGTGTTGCTGGACGCCGAAGGCCATCATGCCCTGTTCGCGGTGGCTGCCACCGAGGACGATGGCGAGCCACTGATCGTGGACCTCGGGGGGCGCGTATTTGAGATCCGGAACCGCGCCATCGACGGTCCAGGCACCGCTGCCATCGAGCCCCGGCCCGTGGCAACCACCGCACATGTGGGTCTCGAACAACGTCTCACCCTGCGCGATGACGGCCGGGGTGCCGATGCGTGCCGGAGGTTGCGGAACCTGCGGTATCACGTCGGGTGGGGTCGGAAAGGGTGTCGTCGCGCCCAATCGGAAGGCGAGCAGACGGGCCGGTCCACGCTTGGATTTCGGCGTGGCCATGCTGCTGGCGCGCGCGAACAGCCGCGACGCCGATCCCCAGCCGACCGGTATCACGACGTACTGCTGGCCGTGTACCGCAAAGCTGATCGGTACCGAATCGATCGCCGAGCCCGTCTGAATCGACCAGAGCTTGCGCCCGGTGGTGGCCGCGAAGGCGTCAAATTCTCCCGTCCCCTGACCTTGGAACACGACGTTGCCGGCGGTCGAGAGCACGCCGCTGTTGGTCTGTATCGGCTCCTCGAACGACCAGCGCACCGATTGGCTGACCGGATCCCACGCGACCAGCCTGCCGTCGATCGGAGTGTTGCCCGGATGCCCCTGAGTGCGAACGTCGTACGCGGGGATGTAGATCAGGCCGGTGATCGGGCTGTAGCTCATCGGCCACCAGGTCTTACCGGCACCGCGGAAGGCGGCGAAGCTGGTGATATTGGGGACGTTCTCGACCGGGCGCCCGGTCGTCAGGTTGATCGAGCTCGCCCACTTCGTCGTTCCGTAGGGCTTGGCCTCGATCAGCTGCCCGGT
>JASHTF010000257.1 GCA_030040715.1 Gammaproteobacteria bacterium
TGGCGGCGCGTGCTACCGATTCGACCTCGATTCGTGTCAGCGTCGCCAAGATCGATCAGCTGATGAACAGCGTCAGCGAGCTCGTCATCACCCAATCGATGTTGGCGCAGCTGGGGGCGCGCCTCGGCGGCACGGCGGCCGAGCGCATGCGCGCAGGGCTCGAGCAGCTCGAGCGTCACGTGCGCGACCTGCAGGAGCACGTCATGCGGATGCGCATGGTGCCGATTGGCTCGGTGTTCAACCGCTTTCCGCGCATGGTCCGCGACCTGAGCCAGCGGCTGGCAAAGCAGGTCGAGCTGAAGATCAGCGGCGCCGACACCGAGCTCGACAAGGGCGTGCTCGAGAAGATCGGCGATCCGCTCATGCACCTGGTGCGCAATTGCCTCGATCACGGCATCGAAGCACCGGACAGGCGTCGCGCGAGCGGTAAGCCGGCGCGCGGCACCATCCATCTGCACGCCTGCCACCGCGGCAGCAGCGTGCAGGTCGAGATCGGCGATGACGGCGCCGGTCTCGACCGCGAGCGCATTCTCGCCAAAGCGCGCGAGTTGGGCGTGGTTGCGGCGAGCGAGTCGCTGTCCGACGAGGCAATCTGCAATCTCATCTTCGTCGCCGGATTGTCGACCAGCGAGCAGGCGACGCTGGTCTCGGGCCGCGGCGTCGGTATGGACGTCGTCAAGCGCAACGTCGAGGCGCTCAGCGGCCGCATCGAGCTGCAGTCGCGGCCGGGCCAGGGGACGCGCTTCATCGTCACCTTGCCGTTGACGCTTGCCATCGTCGATGGGCAGAGCGTGGCGGTGGGCGACGAGTGCTACATCGTGCCGCTCACGGCGATCGTCGAGTCGGTGCAGCTGCGTACCGCGGCGCTCAAGCAGCTGGTCGGGCGGGGCGAGGTGCTGGCTTTTCGCGGCGATTACGTACCGGTGATGCGGCTCGAGCAGCTGTTTGGAGGCACCGTGCCGCGTGCGCATGCGCAGGCACGCGAGCCGCTGTCCGAGATCGTCATGGTGGTGGAAGCCGACGGCAAGCGCATCGGGCTGATCGTCGATGCACTGCTCGGTCAGCAGCAGGTCGTGATCAAGACCCTCGAGGCGAACTACGGCCAGGTCGAGGGCATCGCCGGTGCGACCATTCTCGGGGATGGCTCGGTGGCGCTGATTCTGGACGTCGAGCGTCTCATCCACGGCCTCGCGGAGCGCCTGGCGGCTTAGCGCTGCCGGGTAGAGATCACGGCGCAGGTTGCGACACAGAGGCGGTGCACGCATGTCTAAGTCGATACTGGTGGTCGAAGACTCACCCTCCATGCGCCAGCTGCTGAGCGTGACGTTGCGCTCGGCCGGCTACCAGGTTATCGAGGCCCGCGACGGGGAGGAGGCGCTCGAGTATGCGCGCGGGCACGCCGTCGATCTGGTGCTCACCGACGTCAACATGCCGCGTATGGACGGCATCACGCTGGTGGCGCATCTGCGGACGCTCGCGAGTCACTACCGCACGCCGACGCTGCTGCTGACTACTGAATCGAGTCCCGATCGCAAGCTGCAGAGCAAGCAGGCAGGCGCGACCGGCTGGATCACCAAGCCCTTCAGCCCCGAGCAACTGCTGACGACGCTCACGCGGCTGCTCGCGAGCGAGTGTCCGGCGCAGAGCTAGCGGTCATGGCAGTGGATCCCCTGAGCGTCGATCAGTCGCTGCCTGCCGCGAGCGGGCTCGGTTCCCCGCAGGACGCGCAACCGACGCCGTCCACAGCGCCCCCCGAGTGCTGCGATCAATATCTGATCTTTCGGCTCGCGGGCCAGGACTATGGCGTCGACATTTTGCGCGTGCAGGAGATCAGGGCGTGGGAGCAACCGACGCGGCTGCCGCATGCTCCTGCGCACGTGCAAGGAGTGATCAACCTGCGCGGCGCCGTGGTGCCGATTCTCGATCTGAGGACCCGATTCGGGCTGGCCGAGGTCGAGCGGCCGGGCAGTCCCGTAGTCATCGTGATCACGACGCCGGCGCCGCAAGCTGCGGTCACCACCGGTATCGTGGTCGATGCGGTGTGCGAGGTCTGCGAGATCAACTCCGGCGCGATCCAGCCGCCGCCGCAGCTCGGGTCGGAAATCGACGCCGATCTGGTACGCGGACTGTGCACGGTGGGCGGACAGCTGCTGATCCTGTTGGACGCAGAGCAGCTCGTCAGCCGGGTCGCGCAGCGCACGGCGTCTGCGGGCGAGCGGGGCGATGGCTCGGTTGTAATGGAGGCCGTCTAGCTCATGGCTTCGCAGCGCCGGCGAGCGGTTCGCGGTCAGCGGCGTGGCGCGCGCGCGCGGGCGCCGGCACCGCTCGCGCTGGGCTCGGCGCTGACGATCACCGAGGTGCGCGAGTGCTGGCGCTCGATGACGGCGATGCTGGACGGCGGTCACGCCGAAGCCGATGGCAGCGCGCTCGCGACGGTGGACACCGCCGGGCTACAGCTGTTGTTGGCGAGCGGGCGGGCGGCACGCATGCGCGGCCTGCGGCTCAAGCTCAGCGGTGCGGAACCGCTGCTGGTGGGCGCAGCGGCAACGCTTGGTCTGGACGCGGCCCTGAGAGATGTAGTGGAGCTGAAGGCATGAACAGATCGACCTCCGGGGGGCCGCCACCGCCGGCCACGAATGCGCCGGCTCCGAGTGAGCCGCGGCGGCCCGATCTGTCGGCCGCGTTGCCGAATGCGGTCGCGGGCCTGCGGCAATTCCTCGAGCTCGGAGCGGCGCAGCTCGATGCCGCGATACGCGAGAGCGACACGCGCGTGGAGCAGTTGGCGAGCACCATCAGCTCGCTGACGACCGCGGCCTGCGAGCTGGGCGCGCGCGCCCGGCAACTCGCTGCCCAGGGGGAGGCTACCCCCGCGGCGCCGCTGCACGCTGACATCCAGCGACTGGCGCAGGCGATCCAAGGGCACGCGCAGGCGGCCATCACCGCGCTGCAGTTCTACGACAAGCTGATTCAGCGGCTGACCCATGTGCGCGACGGGCTGGTGATACCGGCCGATTCCACCGCGGGCGGCGCGCACGCCCGGCAGCCGAGCTGGAGCAAACTGCTCGAGCAGGTACGGGCGCGCTACAGCACGGTCGAAGAGCGGGTGCTGTTCGACTTCATGATGGGGGGCCTGAGCGCGGAGCAGATGCTGCACGCGCTGTCGCAGATGCGGGCCTCGGTGACGACCGGCGGGTACGAGCCGTTTTGACGGCGGGAGTCGGTCGACCATGCCGGTAAAGCCGGAGAGCGCGTTTGCACGCGAGTATGAATTCTCGGAGCAGACCTTTCAGCGCCTGCGCCGACTGGTGCACGTCGAGCTCGGCATCTCGCTCGCAGACTCCAAGCGTGAGCTGGTGTATCGCCGGCTCAGCCGTCGCCTGCGCGCGTTGCAGCTCGAGGACTTCGAGAGCTATCTGCGACTGATCGAGCAGCGCCACCCCGAGGAGCTGCAGAACTTCTGCAACGCGATCACGACCAACCTGACGGCATTCTTTCGCGAGCACTACCACTTCGACTTCCTCGCACAGCAGCTGCTGCCGGCGCTCGAGCGCAACAACGCCGATACCCGCCGCATCCGCATCTGGTCGGCGGGTTGCTCGAGCGGCGAGGAGCCGTATTCGATCGCTATGGTGGCCCTCGAGACGCTCGGTCACCTGCGGGATTGGAACCTGCGCATACTGGCGACCGACATCGACAGCGACGTGCTCGAGCATGCGCGTCGCGGCATCTACGGCGGCGAGCGCCTCGAGAAGCTGGACGCGGCGCGGCTGTTGCGCTGGTTTCGGCGCGTGGGCCGCAGCCGTCAGTATCGCGTCGGTCAGGAGCTGAGGCAGCTGATCAGCTTCAAGTCGCTGAACCTGATCGATCCCTGGCCGATGAAAGGTCCGTTCGACGTCATTTTCTGCCGCAACGTGGTGATCTATTTCGATCGCCGGACGCAGTCTGACATCGTCGAGCGCATGGCGCGGCTGCAGCGCCCGGGCGACCATCTGATCCTGGGCCACTCGGAGTCGCTGCTCGAGGTGAGCGCACGCTACCGTCTGATCCGCCAGGCGATCCATCGAAGGCTGGGCCCGTGAAGCGGCCCACCAAGGTGTTGATCATCGATGATTCGGCCCTGGTGCGCGGCCTGTTGACCCGCATCCTCGGCTCCGACCGTTCCCTCGAGGTCGTGGGGACCGCCGCCGATGCCTACATAGCGCGCGACAAGATCAAGGCTCTCGAGCCCGACGTGCTGACGCTCGACATCGAAATGCCGCGCATGGATGGACTGCAGTTTCTGCGCAATCTCATGCGGCTTCGACCGATGCCGGTGGTGATGTGCTCCTCGATGACCGAGCGCGGCGCCGACGCGACGCTGACCGCGCTGGCGCTGGGCGCGATCGATTTCATCGCCAAGCCACGGCTCGATCTCGCGCACGGTCTCGAGGCTTACGCGGACGAGCTCATCAGCAAGGTGAAGACGGCGGCGACGGCGCGCGTGCAGCCGCTGAGCGACCCGCCCGCGCCGCCGCGGGGAGTGCCGGCCGCGGGTACCGAGACGCCGCGGTTTCGCACCAGCAAGCAGATCATCGCCATCGGCGCCTCGACCGGCGGCACGGCGGCCCTACGCCAGGTGCTGTCGCGTCTGCCTCAGGGCGCTCCCGCCGTCGTCATCGGCCAACATATCCCGCGCGCTTTCAGCGCTCAATTCGCCGCGCACCTGGACGCGTGCTCGCCGCTGCACGTGCGCGAAGCCGAGCACGGAGCGCTGATCCAGCAGGGGCACGTCTATCTCGCGCCCGGCGACCGGCACCTGACGGTCGCGCGCGACGGCGCGGTTTACCGCTGCGAGGTGAGCGATGCGCCACCGGTGAATCACCACCGTCCGTGCGTCGACCTACTGTTCGAGTCCATGGCGCGCAGCGTCGGAGCGAACGCGGTGGGCGTACTGCTCACCGGCATGGGCGCGGATGGGGCCCGGGGCCTGCTGCAGATGCGCGCTCAAGGTGCCTGCACCATCGCCCAGGACGAGCGCAGCAGCGTGGTCTGGGGTATGCCGGGCGCTGCCGTAGCGCTCGGTGCCGTGCAGCGCGTCGTCGCGCTGGAGGACATGGCCGCGGTGCTGGCCGGCGGCGGCAATACCGTGCCGCGCCAAGCGGTCGCGGGGCGATGAGCCATGCGCGCGCTCGGGCGTCAAGTTTTGACAATAGCGGCCGAAATCAACTGGGGACGGACTGGCTCACACGGGCCCGCCTACCGCTGCCGCACTGTGACGCAGGTCGCAGGTAGAGCGTGGTGCGGCCGGGCCGCGGCCGCCTGGCACTGGGAGCGCTGCTGATGACGCGTTGGACCCGCGACCTGAATCTCTCCACCAAGCTGGTGGTCATCATGGTTGCCGGGCTGCTGCCGGTGCTCGCGCTCAGCGCTCTCTACCTGACGCAGAAGCAGCGCGACATCACCGTGGCCGAGCGTCAGCTCGCCGGGCTGCATCGCTGCGAAAACCTCGAGGCGATGCTGCGGTCGGTCGGGGCGCACGAGATCTGGAGCGCTGCCGCGGCGGTCGGCGAAGGCGCGAGCGACCGGCTCCAGGAGGCGAGCGCCGACGTGGCGCGTGCCATGGGCCAGCAGCAGGCCATCAGCGAGGACTACGGTGCTCCGCCCGACGCCGATGCGCAGCGCTGGAACGAGATCAGCTACGCCTGGAACGGTGCCGTGGCGGCAAAAGCCACCGCGGTCGCCGACGTCATTCGCATGCACAGCGAGCTGCGTCAGCGGATCCTCGAGTATCGCGACTACATCGCCACGACCTCGTATCTGGTGCTCAGTCCCAATCCGGTTACCTATTTCATGGTCGATGCGACGGTCATACAGGTTCCCCATTACGAGAGTTACGCGACGGAGCTACGCTCCTACGCGGCCGACATCGCCGCGGCCGGCAAACCGAGCGCGGCCGACCTCGAGCAGATCACCCGCACCGAGGTGCTGGCGCAGGGAGCACTCGATCAGATCGCGGCCGATCTGCATCACGCGACCGAGGGTGATGCGGCAGGCGTGCGGCACCTCGACGCCGAGCAGCTGCTGCCACAG
>JASHTF010000258.1 GCA_030040715.1 Gammaproteobacteria bacterium
GAAGGGCTTCGTGGCCTCGTCCGCGGCGATGGCGATTCTGCTGCAGCAGGGCATCGGCGACACCATCCGCGTGTCCTTGACACCGGAGCCCAACGGCGATCGCAGGCGCGAGGTCATCGTGGCGCAGGAGCTGCTGCAGACCATGGGGTTGCGCTCATTCACGCCGCTCGTGACGGCCTGCCCGGGCTGCGGCCGCACCACCAGCACCTATTTCCAGGAGCTCGCGGACCGTATCCAGCGCCACCTGCGCGAGCGCATGCCAGAGTGGCGCGAGAGCTATATCGGCGTCGAGAACATGACCGTTGCCGTCATGGGCTGCGTCGTCAATGGGCCCGGCGAGAGCAAGCACGCCAACATCGGTATCAGCCTGCCGGGCACCGGCGAGCGCCCGGTGGCACCGGTGTACGAGGACGGTGCCAAAACCGTGACGCTCAAGGGCGATCACATCGCGGAAGAATTCCAGCAGCTGGTCGAGCAGTACATCGTGCGCAGCTACCGGCGCCGCCCGGCGAGCACCGCGCGCGAGGCGCACCACCGTGACTGAGCTCAGCGAGCGGCGCTGCCGGCCGTGCGAGGGCGGCGTTGCCGCCTATACGCTGGCGCAGGCGCAACAGGCGTTGCGGCAGCTCGACGGCGCGTGGTCGCTGAGCGCGGATGGCAGGTCGCTGCGGCGTGAATTCGCGTTTCGGGACTTCTATCGCACCATGAGTTTCGTCAACGCGCTGGCGCACATCGCCAACATCGAGGATCACCATCCGGATTTGGAAGTCGGCTACAACTACTGTCGCGTGCGTTACTCGACGCACGCGGTCGGCGGGCTGAGCGAGAACGACTTCATCTGTGCCGCCAAGATCGATCGACTACCCCTGCACTGAGCACCCTGGGCGGAGCACGTTACGCGGGGCACCCTACCCGCATGAGCGGGCGAGCCGCGGCAGCTCGCCGCGCCGGCCGAGTGCCTGCTCGGCGAGCCAGCGCTTGATGCCGGCGCTGCGATTGACCCACTCCAGACCAAGGCTGATCACGCGCACGGCCGGCGGGCTGCTGGCGGAGAATAGCCGTCGCAGCAGGCTCATGGCCGCGTCCATGATCTGATTGTGGGTACGGCGCTGCTGCTCATAGCAGCGCAGCGCGCGCAGCGCCCCCGGGTCCTCGCGCCGCGCGACCGCGCCCGCGATCGCTTCGCACAGCGCCGCCGCATCGAGCAGTCCGAGGTTGGCACCCTGTCCAGCGAGCGGGTGGATCAAGTGCGCGGCGTCACCAACCAGCGCGCAGCGCGCGCTCACGTATGACTCGGCCGTCATGCTGGACAAGGAGAAGCACAGCCGCTCACCCACGAGCGTCGTGGCGCCGAGCACCCCCCCCGAAGCCACATCGAGGTGCGCGTTGAACTGTGCGGCGGTGCAGTCGCGCAGTTCCGCCACGCGCTCCGTATCGAGCGACCACACCAGCGCGCAGCTGCCGTCGAACAGCGGCAACAGCGCCAGCGGCCCGGTACGCAGGAATCGCTGCCAGGCGGTGTGTTGGTGCGGCTGCAGCGTGCGTACGATCGCGACCAGCGCGCTCTGTCGGTAATCATGGCGGCGTGCTCCGAGATGCGCCTCCCGCCGTACCACGGAGGCCGCTCCATCCGCGCCTACGACCAGGCGCGCACGCAGCTCCTCGCCGCCGCGCAGCTGCACGCGCGCGCCCGCGCTCTCGAGCTGCAGCGCTTGCAGCTCGGCTAGCCGCAGTTGCCCGCCGACGGCGCGAAACGACTCGACACACGCGCTTTGCAGCTCGGCGTTCTCGACCAGGTAGCCGAGGTTTGGCTCACCCGCGTCGGCCGCATCGAAGCACAGCGCCGCGGCACTGTCGGGTGCGACCGACTCGTGCCACACGCGCATGCGCTCGTAAGCACACAGCCGCGCTGGGCGCACGCGCGACCAGGCCTGCGCGGCCCGCAGCACGTACTCGCTGGCTCGCGAGATGGCCACCACCCGCGCCTGCGGCGGCGAATCGGCCGGCGGGGGCGCTTCGGGCAGCTCGCCATCGAGCAACACGATCCGCTCGGGCGCGATGCCGCCATGACGCGCGAGCAGCGCCGCGGTGCAGGCCCCCGTGAGTCCGCTGCCGACGACCGCAACATCGCAGTCGGCTCGCGTGACGCTCGCTCGTGCACTCATCGCCTGGAGCTCGCAATCAGTGATATGCCGCGTGACAGCCGCGGCGCGGCGCCGAAGCCCCAGCTCACGCGTGACAGCGCCCGCTTCGCCGGCGGCGCGACATCGAACAGCAGCAATCCGAGATCACGCGCGAGCGCAATCGGCGCGCGCCGGTCGCCGAACAGCCGCACCAGCCGATCCGTGAAAGCGATTATGCCGCTGCGATCAGCGACGCGGCGGCGTGCGAACTGCGCCAGCATGCCTGCGTCGCCCGGATCCTGCGCGCCGACGATCAACTCGGCGAGCGTCGCGGCATCGCGCAGCCCCAGATTGAACCCCTGTGCCGCGACCGGATGCAGTGCCTGCGCCGCGTTGCCGATCAGCGCGACGCGCGGGCCAATGCTGGCGCGCGCCCGTACCAGCTCGAGCGGATAGCTGGCGCGCCGACCCGCCTGCAGGAAGCGGCCCGCGCGCCAGCCGAAGCGCTGCTGCAACCGACGACAAAACTCCAGCTCGCTGCAGCCGTGCAGCTGCGCCAGCAGCGCCGGCGGCAGCGTCCAGATCAGCGCATAGCCGCCGTCGCCTCGCGGCAGCAGCGCCAGCGGACCCGAGTCGGTGAAGCGCTCGTAGGCGGTGTCGCCGGCACCGCAGTCGCAGCGCACGTTGCTGACCAGCGCTACCTGGTCGTAGGAGGTGGCCTCCGACGCAATCCCCGCGGCGCGCTTGACCATCGAGTCGGCGCCATCGGCCGCGACCAGCAGGCGCGCCTGCAGCTGGCGCTCTCCGGCAGGTCCCCGTAGCGTGAGCGTCGCGCCCGCGGTTGCCAGCGCGACTGCCTGCACCTGCGCTGGATTCCACAGTCGCACGCCGCCGCGCCGCTGCAGCGCCTGCCATAGCACGGTGCCCAGGTGCCGATTACTCACGGTATAGCCGAACGCGGCCAGATCGTGCTCGGCGGCGTCGAGTCGGGCGAAGCCGAAATGCCCGGCGTCGGAGACGTGAATGCGGCGGATCGCGGCCGCCTGCGCGGCGATGGCTTCCCAGACCTCGAGTGTCGCGAAGATACGGCGTGCGCCGTTGCTCAGCGCCGTGGTGCGCTCATCGAAGCTGCTATGAGTGGCGCTGTCAGCGGCCTGCGCTTCAATCAGCACCACGTCCCGCCCGGTCCCAGCCAACGCCAGCGCGAGACTCGCGCCGACCATGCCTCCCCCGACGATGGCCACCTCGCACTGCGCGCCGGCACGGCTCATGACGGTCCACTCATGCGGCGGCCATCAACGCTTCGATCTCATCCGGCTCTTTCGGTACCCCCGTCGTCAGCACCTCGCAGCCATTGCGCGTCACGACGACGTCATCCTCGATGCGCACGCCGATGTTGTAGAAACGCTTCGGCACCGCACGCATGCCGCTCGCGATATAGATCCCGGGCTCGACGGTCAACACCATTCCGGGCTCGAACACGCGCCACTCGTCGGCGACCTTGTAATCGCCGACGTCGTGTACGTCCATGCCGAGCCAATGTCCCGTGCGATGCATGAAGAATCTCTTGTACGCACCGGAGCGGATCAGCCGCGGCAGCGGGCCCCGCAGCAGTCCAATGCGTTTCAGACCCTGCGTGATACTGCGCACAGCGGCGTCATGCGGCGCGTTCCAGTGATTCCCGGGCTTCACCTGGGCGATGGCGGCGCGCTGCGCCTCGAGTACGACCTCATAGACCGCGCGCTGCTCGCGCGTGAAGCGGCCATTGACCGGATAAGTGCGGGTGATATCGGAAGCGTAGTAGCCGTATTCGCAGCCCGCGTCCACCAGCAGCACGTCGCCGTCACGCAAGCGCGCATCGTTGGCGCCGTAGTGCAACACGCAGGAATTGCTGCCGCCGCCCACGATCGGCGGGTAGGAGATATCGGCGCCGTGGCGATGAAACTCGTGCAGCAGCTCGGCCATCACCTCGAACTCCATGCGTCCGGGGCGACAGAAGCGCATGGCGCGCACGTGCGCACCCGCCGCGATAGCACCCGCGCGCCGCATCAGCGTCAGCTCGGCGCGACTCTTGTAGAGCCGCATATCGTGCAGCACGTGGTCGAGCGCGACGAACTCCTGCGGCGGCTGCAGGCCACTGCGCGCCTGCGCCCGCAGCGTATTGAGCCAGCCGATCAGGCGCTGATCGAACTCCAGATTCAGACCCATGGTGTAGAACACGCGCATGCGCCCCTCGAGCAGGCCCGGCAGGATCTCGTCGATGTCGCTGATCGGAAAGGCGTCGTCGGCGCCGTAATCGGCGGTCACACCCGCGGGTCCGGCGCGCTTGCCGAGCCAGATCTCGCGCTGCCGGTCGCGCTCACGCACGAACATGACGTACTGCCCGGCGTCGCGTCCCGGTATCAGCACCGCGACCGCCTCGGGCTCACGGAAGCCGCTCAGATAGTAGAAGTCGCTGTCGGGGCGGTAGCTGTATTCGACGTCACCGTTGCGCGGACGCACCGGCGCCGTCGGCACGATGGCAATGGAGCCGCTACCCATGATGCGCATGAGTTGCGTGCGGCGGCGGCGGAATTCGCTGGCAGCTGGATCGGCCATAGCGGTACCCGTGCGAAGGTGTCGCTGATGAGCGGCTGTTATTCTAGTGCAGTGACGGCGGCCTCGGGTGTTGCTGCCGATCGCGCAGCGTCTCGAGCTCATCGAACACCATCTGTACACCCACGCGCACGAACTCGACCAATTCCGCCAGCGCGGACTCGTTCGCCTCCGGACTGTCGCTGGCGTCGACACCCGCGCGGGTGATTTCGCCGAGGTCGCGCACGATCTCGGGCAGGTCTCCCGGCAGGCGCTGCGGATCGGCGACGCCGTTGGTACCGAGCCCATAGAGAAATCCGGTGCACCACGCGGTCAGCGCACGCGTACGCTCCTCGATGGGGCGATCGTCATCCGGGATCAGCAGATCAAAATCCAGATCGCTGCCGTGCAGAGCCTCAACCGTCGCGGCGTACAGGGTCGCGAGCGCCGGATCGATCTGTCCGGCGCCGCCTTCGGGCAGGATTTCGGCCAGCCAATCCTCCAGCCGATAGGGCGCGGCTGCGCACAGCGCTCCCGCCAGGGTGCCGTGCGCCTCGGACGGATCGGTCAGCGCGTGCGAGGCCATCAGCGAGCGCTGAATCTCCACATAATCGCGTGTCATGGACACGCCCGGATGGTATTGCAGCCTGCGACAGCGCCGCAACCCGCGCACCGCCGATGGCGGCGGGATGGTGTGGTCCGGCCTGCGGTCGTCCGGGCCGCCGACGGCGCGCCTCGACGCCCGCCGACTGCGCGGCTCGACTGCCGCCGACTGCTCGCATTGACCGGCCTGTAGTAGGGAACTATAGTTTTGCCATGCCTGATGCTACGCGTTCCTCAGCAATCGAGCTCGAGATCAAGCGCCTCGACAAGCGCATCGAAGAGCTCATCGATACGATCCAGCGTCTCAAGGAGGAGAACCGTGCGCTGCGACAGCGCCAGGAGACGCTCTCGAGCGAGCGGGTTTCTCTGCTCCAGCGCAACGAGCAGGTGCGTACCCGGGTCGAGGCGATGATCGGCCGGTTGAAGGCCATGGAACACGGGCATGAGTGAGCGCGAAGCGACTCGACCGCTGAGCGTGCGTATTCTCGAGAAGGAGTACTTCGTCACCTGCGGCCCGGACGAGCGCACCGAGCTGCTCGATAGCGCCGAGATGCTCAACGGCCGCATGAAGGAAATTCGCGACAGCGGCAAGATCGTCGGCCTCGACCGCATCGCCGTGATGGCGGCGTTGAATCTCGCGCACGAGGTGCTCAAGCTGCGCACCCGCGGCAATGGCGACGAGCAGGAGACGGGACAGCGGTTGCGGGCTTTGCGCGAGCGGGTCGAGACCGCTCTCGAGA
>JASHTF010000259.1 GCA_030040715.1 Gammaproteobacteria bacterium
GTCTATGTCTCGTACCAGCAGATGGCACAGGCCGAGCACCTGCGGCCCGACGGTATCGAGGCGGTATCGATCGTGACTCCGAATCACCTGCACTATCCGATCGCCAGGGCATTCTGCGAAGTCGGCATCCACGTCATCTGCGACAAGCCGCTGACCACATCGCTCCCGGATGCGCGCGCGCTCGAAGCGCTGATCAAGGCGCGCGGCGGTTTATTCTTCATCACCTACAACTATGCAGCGTACCCGATGGTGCGTCAGGCGCGAGCCATGATTGCCTCCGGCGCGCTCGGCAAGCCGCGGGTCATTCAGGTCGAATATGCGCAGGGCTGGCTCGCGACAGCGCTCGAGCGCAGCGGGTCGAAGCAGGCCGAGTGGCACACCGATCCTGCGCGCGCCGGACCTGGCGGCTCGATCGCAGATATTGGCACCCACGCGTTTCATCTCGCGCGCTTCGTCACCGGATTGCGGGTGACGGCAGTGGCGGCGGAACTGACTAGCTTCGTTCCTGGGCGCCCGCTCGACGATAACGCCGCAGTGCTGCTGCGGTTCGAGGACGGCGCTCGCGGATCGCTTTGGGCGAGTCAGGTCGCCGTCGGTGAGGACAACGGTCTGCGGCTGCGCGTCTATGGCGATCGAGGCGGACTCGCCTGGAGTCAGGAGCGACCCGATGAGCTGCGGTTTGCTCCGCTGCAGGCGCCCGTGCAGATCCTACGTCGCGGCGCTCCGAGCCTGTCCGCGGATGCCGCTCGCGTGACTCATCTGCCGGCCGGTCATCCGCAAGGCTATCTCGAGGCGTTTGCGAGCCTGTACGGTGAGATCGCTCGGGTCATACTGAGCGCACGCACGGGCGCATCCAGCAGCGATGCGCTGGTGTCGACTATCGCCGACGGCGTCGAGGGCATGCGCTTCATTGATGCCGTATTGCGCTCCTCCGCCGGCGGGGGAGCCTGGACGCCCGTTTGAGCGCGCCCATCGATCACGAAAAAACCGCAGCCTTCGCTCCCTAATAATCCACTGCCGACGCGCGCGCGCGCGCTTCGCGGTAAAAAACCGCCGGCGCGGACTCTCGCTAACACGGCGACCGCGCCTGTCGTGCGCACATCGGCGGCGGCCGTAACCCGTATGATTGCGCTGGGATTGGTTCGGAGGGAGAACCGCGTGCAACCGAGGCGGCGTCTGGTTTGAATTATCTTCAACGGGTAGACAGAATCGCGCGCTGGTCACACTCGAGGGGTCGCCATGACGTGCGGTGAACTGCTGGTGCAACTGCTCGAGAGCCTCGGGGTCGAGGTGGTATTCGGGATCCCGGGCGTGCACACCGTGGAGCTCTACCGCGGGCTGCCGGCGACCCGCATTCGCCACGTCACACCGCGCCACGAGCAGGGCGCCGGCTTCATGGCGGACGGCTACGCACGCGTGACGGGCAAGCCGGGCGTGTGCTTCATCATCACCGGTCCGGGCATGACCAATATCCTCACACCGGTGGCGCAGGCGTACGCGGATTCGGTGCCGATGCTGGTGATCTCGAGCGTGAATCAGACCGAGCAACTCGGACTCGGTGGCGGTCGCCTGCATGAGTTGCCCTCGCAGCGCGCCATCATCGCGGGCGCGACCGCCTTCAGCCACACGCTCATGCGCCCGGACGAGTTGCCGCAGATGCTGGCGCGTGCTTTTGCGGTGTTCTACGGCGCTCGCCCTCGTCCGGTGCACATCGAGCTTCCTCTGAACGTGATCACCGCCTCGGCCGATCACGTCAGCCCGAGGATCGGCACCCCACCGCTGCGTCCGGCGCCCGCTCCCGAGGCGATCGAGCGCGCCGCGGCGGCACTCGAGCGCGCGCGCTCGCCCGTGGTGCTGGTGGGCGGTGGCGCCATCGCCGCGCACGAGGAGCTCCCGGCGCTCGTCGAAGCGCTCGATGCACCGACGGCATTGACCGTTAACGCCAAGGGACTGCTCCCTCCGGGTCATCCGCTTTCGCTGGGCTCCTATCAATCGATGCCCGCGGTGCGCGCGCTGATCGCATCCGCCGACGTGGTCCTGGCGATCGGTACCGAGCTCGGCGAAACCGACTACGACGGGATCGACTTCGATGGCGGCCTTCGCATCGACGGCACGTTGATCCGCGTCGACGTCGATGCGGAGCAGCTGCACGGCAACTTCGTGGCCGACGTGCCCGTCCTGGCAGACGCGCGCCTCGCGATCCAGGCGCTGACCGAGCGGCTGACGCCACGGACACGGACCGCTCGATCGAGCGCGCCCAACGGCGCGCGGCGGGTCTCACAGGTTCGCCAGCAGCTCCAGCGCGAGGTCCCGGCGCGATGGCGTCAGCAACGGCGCCTGCTGCAGATTCTGCAGGACGCGCTGCCCGACCTGATCATCGTCGGCGACTCGACCCAACCGGTGTACGCCGGCAACCTGTCCTACGAGCCACGCGGTCCGCGCTCCTGGTTCAACTCGGCGACCGGCTATGGAACGCTGGGCTACGGTCTGCCGGCCGCGGTTGGCGCCAAGCTGGCAGCTCCGCATCGGCCGGTCGTGGCGCTGGTGGGTGACGGTGGCCTGCAATTCACGCTCGGGGAGCTGTCCTCCGCGGTAGAAGCGCGCGCCGGCGTCATCGTTCTGCTCTGGAACAACTACGGCTACGTTGAGATCAAGCGCTACATGGAATACCGCCGCATCGAGCCGATCGGCGTCGATATCTATACCCCTGACTTTCTGACGCTGGCGCGCGGCTTTGGCTGCCGAGCCGAGCGCGTCACCAGCGCCGGACAGCTGCGCGAGCTGCTGCAGAGCGCGGCCAGCGCCGCTGCCCCCACCGTGATCGAAGTGATCGAAGGCGCAGCCTTTCTCGCGGACGAATGAGTCGACCGCGTCCTCGGCGTCAGTCGTCGAAGCCGAAGTAGTCGTCCCGCAGCCAGAACGCCTTGAAGCCCTCGCGCTCGCCGCGGAACTCGCCGTGCGAGTCGGCATTGATGTCGCCGGCCACCTTGTCACCCGCATAGGTATAGACGGGCCGGCCGCGATACGCCCACACATGCAGCGAACCGTGCTGTCCCGGGCGCGCGAACCGACCCGTCATCGGATCGACGTCGACCGCGCTCCAGGCCGCGTCGTTGCGCGGCGCGTCCCCGGGAGCCGGGACGTAGGGGAAGGTCTGCAGGCAACGGGCCGGATCGCCGCCCCCGCACATGGCCCAGCGATAAACCTGCGTCTCGGTCGGATAATCGCATCCGAGCTGATCGAGCGCGTCCTCTCCACACTGGTAGATGTAGATCGTCATGCCGTGCGAATCGGCCAGCACTTGCCCGGCCGTCGTGTCCTGCACGGTGAAGTCGCGCGGCGGTGGCGGCGTCATTTGCGTGAACACGTTGTGCCAGCCAGGCACGTCGCTGCCCTGGAGGCTGTCCTGCCGCGTGCGATCCATGGCGTAGCGGTACAACGGCCGTTTGCGGAACGCCCATTGCCGCACTCCCGACGAGCGCTCGATGATCGACCACTCGCCGTGCGGATGAGCGACATCGGGCGCCAGGATCGGACTCCACATTTGCGTGCAATCGTTGTCGCAGTTGGAACGATTCGGGCCGTCGTGATCGGAAACGTAGACCGACTCGTTGTGCTCCGTCGTCAGCAGTCGTCCCAGGGCGGTGCTCACGACCTTGAACCCCGGGGGTACCTCTGCCGGCGGGCCGACCGGCCTGCGCACCACCGGGCCGTCACCATGAGCGCGGCGCGAGGTCCCGCCGAGCACGTCACCCGCGCGACGGTCGAGCGCCGAGGTATAGAGTGCGTAACCGTTGTAGGCCCACTGGCGTATGCCGTCCTTGCGCTTGATGATGCTCCAGCCGCCGATCGGGCTGGCATCGGCGCTCGCGCGCACCGGCGGCCAGGCCTGCATGCAGCTCGGACGCTGATCGAGATCGGGCAGCATCAACCCCGCCGGATAGGGACTCATGTAGCCGTCGCTGACGGAGAGCTGGGCGCCGCTGCACTCGGACTCACCCTTGTTGTCGCCGGTCGCACCGTTGCGCAGCTCCCGCCGTGGCCAGCTGTAGAGCGTCTTGCCGTTGGCGTCGGCAAATACCGGGCCCTCGAGCGCCGTGACCACGACGCGAAAGCCAGGAGGCATCGGCTCATGGATGTACGCCTCGGTGATCCGGCCCGCGGCAAACTGACCACTCTGCCAGGCGGTGATGTACGAGTCGGCCGAGTGATGGGCCGCCAAGGCGTAGCCGCTGCCCGCCAGCATCATCACGGCCGTGACCACGCCGGCGATCAGCCCGCGCTCCTTCGGTAGCTCTGCGGGGCGCCTTGCGCTCACCGCCGATGAACCCTCAGCCTCACTCATCAGGCCAGCGCCCCGATGCCGTCAGCGGGCTTGGCTCGCGGCGCCCGCCGCTCGCGAGCCACGCGCCGCGCTGGCGCGGGCAGCGGCGGCGGTCGAGGCCAGCTTCGAGGGCCCTTCGGCCAGCTCGTCAGCGGGCGAGCGCGGGAACGGCGGTCCAGCATAGGGAATCTGCAGCCGCGTGTTGGCCGCTTCGAGCGCGCGGTTTTGCGGGTGCAGCACGTATACCTGCACGAACTGCGCGAGCAAGGCGGACGAGATGGCGGTATTGGCGCCCGTCTTGGGATCCGGATAGGCATCGGCCAGGCGGCGGAAGGCCTTGTAGAGCGAGGGCTGCGCCAGCTGGCCATAGCTCTGGTGATGCGTGGACTCGGATTTCATCGTCTGCAGGTACCAGGTCTCGATGTCGGCATATCCACCGATCATTCCCTCGGCCTTGCTCGGCGTGAGATCGAGCCGGAAGCGCGCCGCTCGCATGAACTCATCGGCCGGCAGATTGAAGGTTGCCCACGGGAAGGTGAAGTCGTGCGGCTCGGTCGTGAGCACGCCATCCACGATCCGACCCTCGAAATGCTGGATGAACTTGCGTCCCCAGCGCGTGTCGATGCGCTCGGTGCCTCCGGGTAGAAAGCCGTTGCCGCTGGCGTCGGTGAGCAGCGGATCGAGTCCGCGATAGATGTTGACCGCCACGTGAGGGGAATTCTCGAGACTCTGCACGCCGGTCAGCTCGATGATCAGGCGGTTGTAGTCGTCCTTGCCGATCTCCTCGTTGTCGAAGAAATCGTTCGGTCCGCTGCGGTAACTGTAGATGCAGCCGAGCGCCCGATAGAGCTGGTTATCGATTCCCTTCTGGCCGTTCGGACTGGTGAAATCGTGCGGGCCGTCCTGGCCATCGAGATTCATGCCGAGCGCAATCGGACCACCCGCCTCAGAGTACGGGAATGGCTCGGGCGCGGTGGTCGGGTACCAGTTGTCGATCTCGCGTCGCAGCTGCGTCTCGAGCAGCGTCATTCCCTGGCCGTTGTTGGGAAACAGCGCCTTGAACTCCTCGCGCGGACCGGGGTTCATCCCCTGCGGGCACTCGCTCTTCACGTCCTTCTGGTAGGTCGCCCAATGCAGGCTCGTCAGCACATAGGCGATGGTGCCACCGGGCGGGGTGAACTCATCCGCCCGCGCCGGGCTTGCGGACCAGGCCAGCAGCGTGGCGGCGACCGCAACGCCTGCCAGGCCGATGTTGCTCAATCCATTCGCTCGCATCTCACGCTCCTTCGCCTGCCGTCTCAATCACCGTTGTCGTAGTAATCGTCCCGCAGCCAGAACGCCTTGTAGCCCTCGCGCTCACCGCGGAACTCGCCGTGCGAGTCGGCATTGATGTCGCCAGCGACCTGGTCGCCCGCGTAGGTATAGACCGGTCGATCGCGATACGCCCACACGTGCAGCGCTCCGGCTTGGCCGGGCTGCGCAAAGCGCCCGCTGACCGGATCGATATCGACCGCACTCCACGCAGCTCTGTCGCTGCGCGCGCTCTTGGGTGCGAGCACATAGGGAAAGGTCTTCAGGCAGCGCTGCGGATCGCCGCCGCCGCACATGGCGAGGCGGTACGCCTGGGTCTCGCTCGGGTGATCACACCCGAGTTGATCGAGCGAATCGTCGCCACAGGAATAGACGTAGATCGTCTTGCCACGGGCATCGGCCAGCACCTGCCCGATCGTCGTGTCCTGCACGGTAAATTCACGCGGCGGCGGCGGCGTCATCTGCATGAAGACGTTGTGCCAGCCGGGCACATCGCTCCCCTTGAGGCTATCGGCCTGCGAATAGTCCCCCGCGTACCGATACAGCGGTTGCCTGCGGAAGGCCCATTGGCGCACGCCGGGCGAGCGCTCGACGATCGACCACTCCCCGTGCGGATGAGCGATATCGGGTGCCGGCAGTGGAATCCAGGTGCGTGCGCAGGTGTCATCGCAATTGGAGTGATTGGGCGTATCGGCGTCG
>JASHTF010000260.1 GCA_030040715.1 Gammaproteobacteria bacterium
CCTCGCATGGGAACGTCACGGATGACTGCGCACGGAAGATCGTCCCACTCATGATGCTGTCACCGCACTCGTGCCGCTCACGGCGGTATGGCAACGCCCGCGGGCTTAGGCTGATAAAGCAGCCGCGAGGGGTTATCGTGCAGGCTACGGGCCAGATCGTTGATCTGATTCACCGCAGCCCGGCTGTCACGTAGCAGCGCCTCGAGCTGCGGTACCGCGTCGCGCACCAGACCGCTCACCTGATCGCCGTTGCGCGCGACCAAGCTGTCGAGCCGGGCGCTGGCGCGCGCCAGGTTATCACTGGTCGCGCGCAGCTTCTCGGCCGCGGCGACCACGTCGACTCCAGCGGTCTGCGAGGTGCCGCGCAAGTTGTCGACCAGCTGGCGCATATCCTGCACTGTGTCCTGCGCCGATTGCAGCAGCTGCTGCAGGTTGCGGCTGCTCTGCGGCAGGCCCGTGGTGGCCTCATCCAGATGCCTGGCGACGTGGCTAAATGCATCGATATTCTCCTGCGATAGCACACTCGAGCCGCGATCAAGCAGGTCACTCAGCCGCGAGGCCAGCTCGGGCAGACTGCCGAGGAACAGATCCAGATCCGAATGCACCGAGGGAATCACCGGATACCGCTGCCTCGGTACGCGCGCGAGCAAGCGCCGCCCGGTATCCTCTGCGGTCAACGATCGCAGATCGATGTACATCACGCCCGTGATTCCCTGCACCGACAACTGCGCCACCGTCTGGCTGGAGATCGGTGTCGAGGTATCGATATCGGCCAGCACCAGCACGCGGTTGGGAGAGCGCGGGTCGACCTCGATGATCTCGACCCTGCCGACGTCCACGCCCAGGTAGCGCACCGGACCGCCGACCGTCAGCCCGCTGACGCTGCCGTCGAAATAGATCTCATAGCGCTGGAAGCTTCGATGCCGCTCATTGGCGCCGGAATACCAATAGACGAACAGGATGCCCATCGCCAGCACCAGCAACACGAAACTCCCTACCGCCAGATAGTTTGCCTCACGCTCCATGCGGCCTCCGCCGTTGCCGGGCCCGCTCGCCCTGAAAGTAGGCACGGATCCAGGGATGCGGATTGTGCATGATACCGTCGAGCGTATCGCTGATCATGTGTCCGTCGACGATGACACCGACGCGGTTGCAGGTGCGGAAGATGCTGTCCAGGTCGTGCGTGATCATGACCACGGTCAACTGCAACTGCTTCTGCAGATACAGCAGCAGCTCATCAAACGCGGCGGCGCCGATCGGATCCAGGCCCGAGGTAGGCTCGTCGAGAAACAGCAGTATCGGATCGAGCGCCAGCGCTCGCGCCAACGCGCCGCGCTTGACCATGCCGCCCGAGAGCTGCGCGGGATATTTGTCCGCCGCATCGGGGGGTAGCCCCACGAGGCACACCTTCAGCACTGCCAGCTCATCCAGCGCCCGCGCCGGCAGACGGAGGTGCTCGAGCATGGGCAACTGCACGTTCTGCTTGAGGTTCAACGAGGTGAACAGCGCGCCCTGCTGAAAAGTGACCCCGTAGCTCGCCTTGAGCGCCGTCAACTCGGCCGGACTCAGACTATGCGGATCGCGCCCGAGGAAGCGCACGCTGCCGGCCTCCGGACGCTGCAGGCCGAGCAGGGTCCGCAGCAGCACCGTCTTGCCGGCGCCGGTGCCGCCGACGATCCCGAAAATCTCGCCTTCGTAGACCTGCATGTCCAGGCCGTTGTGCACCGTTTGCGCACCGAAGCGATTGACGATGCCGTGCGCCTCCAGCATCGTGCGCATCAGATATTCAGCCTCAGGAACAGCACCGCGAACAGCGCGTCGGCGAGGATCACGCAGAAGATCGCCTGCACCACCGCGAGCGTCGTGCGACGGCCGAGCTCACGCGAGGACTCCCGCACGCACATGCCGTTGAAACAGCCCGCCATCGCGATCAGACCGGCAAAGATCGGCGCCTTGATGATTCCGACCCAGAACGTGGTGGACGCGATCGCCCCTTGCGCCCGGTGCAGATATTGCGCGGTCGGCATGTCGAGCAGCACGTGGCACAGCACGCCACCGCCAGCCAGGCCAATGAGGTCCGCGACCAGCGTCAGCAGCGGCAGGGCAATCGTCAGCCCCAGTAGCCGCGGCACAACCAGCGCCTCGACCGGGTCGACGCCGATGGTCTCCAATGCGTCTACCTCCTCATTGAGCTGCATCGCGCCGATCTCGGCCGCGAAAGCACTGCCGGAGCGGCCGGCGAGGATGATCGCCGTCAGCAGCACGCCGAGCTCGCGCAACACGCCGATGGTGACCAGATCAACTACCAGGATCGTGGCGCCGTACTGCCGCAGCTCCCCTTCACCCAGGTAGGCCAGGATCACGGAAATCAGAAAGGCGATCAACGCCACGATCGGGACCGCGGTGATGCCGGTATCGTAGATATGACGGGCGATCGAGATCGGGCGCAGACGGCTCGGATGCAGCAGTATGCGCCCCAGCCCGAGCGTCACCTCGCCGAGGAAGCGCAGCGCCACCCGCGCGTCGCGCACTCCATGCACCGTGCGTCGGCCGATGTCCTCGACCGCCTCTTCGACCGCCGTCGCCGGCGCGATCCAATGCACTTCGCGGGTCTCGTCGGGAGCCTCGCCGGCAAGACAGCGCGACAGCAGCCGCAGCATCGGCGGATCGGCGCCCGCAAAGCCGACCTCGACGCCGGCCTGATCCGCTCGGCGCATGAATTCCCGCAGCAGCCAGGCACCGGCCAGATCCATCTCGGCCGCGCCGCTCTCGATCGTGGCTCGGCGCACTCCGGTGAGCTCGAGGGAATTGAGCGCGGATTCGATGTCGTCGAAATGCGCCGCACGCCAGTGGCCGCACAGCGCGACGCGCAATTGCGCAGCATCGCGTTGCGCGCTCAGGAACGGGTCCACGGAGTGATCGTGGCGGGTTCGATGCAACCGTGGCCGACCGTTTCGGTCCGCGATCGCCGGCGACGCGGACCCAGTCGGTTCTGCCATGACCGCTCCCGGCTGCCAGGAATGGATGGCGCCGATACTAGCAGATTGATATAAACCAGCCGTGCGGTTGCCGAACCATGCCTGTCGTCGGGAAGCTTCATGAAACAACCCTTGAACGTCGCAATCACTGGTGCCGCCGGACAGATCGGCTATGCGTTGGCGTTTCGGGTCGCCTCCGGCGCGATGCTGGGCGCCGATCAACCCTTGAATCTGCATCTGCTGGAGATCAGCGCCGCACTGCCGGCGCTCAGCGGCGTGGTGATGGAGCTGAACGACTGCGCCTTTCCCACCTTGAACAAGGTCATCGCCACCGATGACGCCCAGGTCGCGTTTCGCGACTGCGACGTCGCGCTGCTGGTGGGGGCTCGACCGCGCGGTCCCGGGATGGAGCGTAAGGATCTGCTGCGGGCCAATGCTCAGATCTTCTCGGTACAGGGCCGGGCACTGGATGCGGTCGCGCGCCGCTCGGCACGTGTGCTCGTGGTCGGCAACCCCGCCAACACCAACGCACTGATCGCGAGTCATAACGCCCCCGGTCTCGAGCAGCGCCAGTTCTCGGCGATGACGCGGCTCGATCACAACCGCGCGCTGTCGCAGCTGGCAGAGAAGACCGGCTGTCACACGACCGACATCCGCCGCGTCACCATCTGGGGTAACCACTCTGCGACTCAATATCCGGACGTCGGCCACGCGCTGGTCAAGGGTAAACCCGCGAAGCCGCTGGTGGACCAGGCTTGGCTCGAGCAGTATTTCATTCCGACGATCCAGCAGCGCGGCGCGGCGGTCATCAAGGCGCGCGGTGCATCGTCGGCCGCTTCGGCCGCCGCGGCGGCGATCGATCATGTGCGCCTGTGGATGAGCGGCACGCCCCAAGGGGACTGGACCAGCATGGCCGTGCCCGCCGATGGCAGCTACGGGATTAGCCCCGGAGTGTTCTATTCTTATCCGGTCAACTGTGCTCAGGGCGAGTACCAGATCGTGCAGGGATTGAGCATCGACGAATTCAGCCGCAAGCGCATGCAGTTGACGGACGCCGAGCTGCGCGAGGAGCGCGAAGGCGTCAAGGAGCTGCTTGGCCACTGAACGACGCGCGCGGACGCGTCCCGCATGACCGGCGCAATCATCACCATCCTGTTCGTCGTCGCGGTGGTGTATCTGGCCTACCGCCGCATGCCGTTGATCGCCTTCACCGTGGCGGCGACGGCGGCGCTGCTCGCCGACAGCCTACTCGGCTCGCCACCGGCCGTGGGGGAGGCGCTGCTGTGGGTGCTGCTGCTCGCGCTGTGGCTGCTGAACCTGGCGCCGCTGCGCATCGCGCTGATCAGCGCCCCGTTCATGAAAACCTACCGCCGGCTGCTGCCGGCGATGTCCGACACCGAGCGCGAGGCGCTCGAGGCGGGTACGGTCTGGTGGGACGGCGAGCTGTTCACCGGTCAGCCCAACTGGAGCAAGCTCGCGAGCGCCCGTGCGCCGACGCTGTCGGCCGAGGAGCAGGCCTTTCTCGACGGACCCTGCGAGACGCTGTGCGGCAAACTGGACGATTTTGATATCACCCATCGACGCGCAGATCTGCCGCCGGCGGTGTGGGACTACCTCAAAACGCAGGGATTTTTCGCCCTCATCATCCCGAAGCGCTACGGCGGTCTCGAGTTCTCGACCTATGCGCACTCGTGTGTGCTGGTGAAGCTCGCCAGCCGCAGCGTCACCTGCGCCTCCACGGTCGCGGTGCCGAACTCGCTCGGGCCGGCGGAGCTGCTGGTGCACTACGGTACCGAGGAGCAGAAGAGCTACTACTTGCCGCGCCTCGCGCGCGGCGAGGAGATCCCGTGCTTCGCCCTCACCGGCCCGCGCGTCGGCTCGGATGCCGCGGCCATTCCGGACACGGGGGTCGTCTGTCATGGCCAGTGGCAGGGACGCGAGGTCCTGGGGCTGAGGCTCAACTTCTCCAAGCGCTACATCACGCTCGCGCCGGTAGCCACCGTCATAGGGCTCGCCTTCCGGATGTTCGATCCGCAGCGGCTGCTCGGTGAGCGCGCCGACATCGGGATCACCTGCGCCTTGATTCCGCGCAACCTGCCCGGCGTCGAGATCGGCCGCCGCCACTTCCCCCTCAATATCCCGTTCCAGAACGGACCGCTGCATGGCCGCGATGTGTTTGTTCCGCTCGATTGCATCATCGGCGGACCGAAGCTCGCGGGCAGCGGCTGGCGCATGCTGGTGGAGCAACTGTCGGTCGGCCGCTGCATCTCTTTGCCCTCCAATGCGACCGGTGGGGCGCTCGCCGCCAGCTACGCGACCGGCGCCTATGCGCGCATCCGACGCCAGTTCAACGCTCCGGTGGGTCGCTTCGAGGGGGTGGAGCAGGCGATCGCACGCATGGTGGGCTTGACCTACGTCATGGATGCCGCGCGCAGCGTCACCACGGCGGCAGTGGATCAGGGCGAGCGCCCGGCGGTACCCGCGGCCATCCTGAAGTATCACGTCACCGAGATGGGCCGACAGGTCGCGGATGACGCGATGGACGTGCACGGCGGCAAGGGCATCATGCTCGGACCCCATAACTACCTCGGCCGAGGCTACCAGTCGATACCGATCGCCATCACGGTCGAGGGTGCCAATATCCTCACGCGCAATCTGATCATCTTCGGCCAGGGCGCGATTCGCTGCCATCCGTACGTTCGTCGCGAGATGAATGCGGTACGCGACGACGACCGCAAGCGCGGCGTGGCCGAGTTCGATCGCGCGCTGTTCGGCCACATGGGTTTTGCGTTCTCCAATGCCGTGCGCTCGCTGCTCATGGCATTTACGCTGGCGCGCTGGCAGCGGGTGCCCGAATCGGGGCCGACGCGGCGCTACTACCAGCACATCGAGCGCTTCAGCGCTTCATTCGCGTTCGTCACCGATCTGGCGATGCTGACGCTCGGCGGCTACCTGAAGAAGAAGGAGACGATCTCCGCGCGGCTCGGTGATGTGCTGTCGATGATGTATCTGGCCTCGATGGTTCTGAAGCATCACCGCAACCGCGGTCAGCCTGCCGAGGAGCTGCCGATCGTCGAGTGGTGCTGCCGCTGGCTGCTCTATCAGGCCCAGGAGCAGTTGCATAGCGTGTTGCGCAACTTTCCCAACCGACCGATGGCGGCGGTTGCGCGGCTGATGGTGTTTCCACGTGGCCTGACCTATTTCGCGCCCGCCGATCGGCTCGGGCGCCGTGTGGCCGAGCTGGTACTGACGCGCAGCGCGACCCGCGCCGCCATCGCGCGCCTGATCTACAGCGCCGCCGAGCCCGGCAATCCACTCGGCGCGCTGCAGCGCGCGCTGGAGCTGGCCGACGTCGCCGAGCCGCTCGAGCGACGGGTGCGCGTCGAGGGCGTGAAGACCGGCCGAGTCACGGCGCTCGATCTACCCGGGCAGATCGAGCAGGCGCGGGCGCTCGGGCTACTGGACGAGCAGGAGGCGCGGCTGCTCGCCGACTATGACCGACAGGTCATGGACATCATCAACGTCGATGATTTTGCGGCGCACGAGCTGGCGGCGGGGCCGGCGGACGACCTGGCGGCGCAAGCGGCGCGGGAACCGGCTGCGGCGCCGAGCTGAGCGCGCGAGGATCGGGGAGCGAGATCACGGTCACACCGGCCGGTCGCTCCGAGGCAGCATTGCTGGCGTCGGCGCGACTGAAGGCAGAAAATGCGCCTGTCGCGATAAGACGCTGCTGCCTGCAATGTATCTGACCCTCTTCGGCCTGTCCGAGAAGCCCTTCGCCATCACCCCCGACCCGCGCTACCTGTACCTCGGCGTGCGGCACGCGGACGCGCTCGCGCATCTGGTCTACGGCATCAACGAAGCCGGCGGCTTCATCCAGCTCACCGGCGAGGTGGGGACCGGCAAGACCACGACGATCCGCTCGCTGCTGGCGCGCGCGCCAAAGAATGCGGAGATCGCGTTGATCCTCAACCCCAAGCTCTCGCCGCAGGAGTTCCTGCGCTCGCTGTGCGAGGAGCTCGGACTCGGTGTCAGCGAGCAGGAGGAGAGCAACACCAAGGAGCTGGTTGATCAGCTCAATCGCTATCTACTGCGCATGCACGCACAGGGGCGGCGCGTGGTGCTGATCGTCGATGAGGCTCAGAACCTCGCGCCCGAGGTGCTCGAGCAGATCCGCCTGCTCACCAACCTCGAGACCGAGACCCAAAAGCTGCTGCAGATCATTCTGATCGGCCAGCCGGAGCTGCGCCGGCTGCTCGCGCGCGAGGATCTGCGCCAGCTCGCCCAGCGCATCACCGGTCGCTACCACCTCGACCCCCTGTCACGCGAAGAGACCGCGGCCTATGTGCGCCACCGGCTGCGCGTGGCCGGTGCGACCAGCGAGATCTTCACGCGCGCCGCTCTGCGCGAGGCGTACCGCGTGAGCGGTGGCATACCGCGTCTGATCAACATCGTGTGCGATCGCGCGCTGCTCGGCGCCTACACGCAGGACGCCCACGAGGTGACTGCGGCCCTGGTGCGTCGCGCGGGTGGCGAGGTCTTCGGCCGTGAGCTCACGCCGGTGTGGATGCCACTGCTGGTGGGCGCGGTGGCCGCGGTAGTGCTCGCAGGCAGTGCCGCGGCGTTGTGGCGCTACGTGCCGCATGGCCGCACGCCGCCGGTGCACGCGGCCGCCCCCCCGGGTCGCACGGGCGCCGCGCACACGCCGGCCAATCACCTGACGCCCGCTGCGCCCACGACCGCAACCACCGAGGCGGGCTCGCCCGCGAAGCTCGCGCAGCTGCTGGCGAGCTATCGTGCCGACACCGACAGCGACAGCGCGTTCAACGCTTTGCTGGGCCTGTGGAAGGCGCACTACGTAACCGGCGATGTAGATGGCTGCAGTCAGGCGCTGCATCAGGGGCTGCAGTGTCTCGCTCAGCGTGGATCGCTGGCACAGCTACGGCTGCTTAACCGCCCGGCCATCCTGATGCTGACCGACGACGGCGGCAGCGCCCACGACGTGGTGCTGCGGGCGCTCGGCGCTGACACCGCGACCGTCCAGATCGGGGCACACGTCGCCACCGTCGCCATCGCCGACCTGTCACACTATTGGTTTGGTGATTTTGTGCTGCTCTGGCATCCGCTCGGGAGTGAGGTGGGCGACCTGCATAGCGGCATGCGTGGAGACCCGGTACGGCACTTGCGCCACCAGCTCAAGCGCTGGAGCGGGCAGCCGGACAATCCCACCGCCAGCGATGAGTATGACGGCAACTTGGTGCAGCTGGTCGAGCAGTTTCAGCACGCCAGTCGGCTCGCCGTGGACGGCATCGCCGGCATCGAGACCCAGGTCGCGCTGGATGCGGCGCTGGCCTCGCCCGGCTCGCCGGTATTGCAGGCGCGCGCGGCACCGCCGGAGCCAAAGCGAGGGTAGGGGCATGTCGTTCATTCTCGATGCCCTCAAGAAGTCCGAAGCGGAGCGGCAGCGCCAGGCCGGGCCAACGCTGCTGGAAGTGCGAATCACACGGCCTCGCCGGCGCTATCCGCTCTGGGCCGCGATCGTCGGGGTCCTGCTGGGCATCAATGTGGTGGCACTGCTCGTGTTCGTGCTGCACCGGCCGGCCCCGAGCCCACCCAGCACGGCTGCGGAGGTCGCGGCAGGCCCGGGCTCGGGCAGCCTGGTCCCAGGCGGCCCCCCGTCAGGCGGGCCGCCCACGACGGCCGCAGGTGCCCCCGGCGCAGCGCCCGCGC
>JASHTF010000261.1 GCA_030040715.1 Gammaproteobacteria bacterium
ATATTTCGCTGCGGGACTGAACTTATCCTGCCAAGGTGGCGTCCATGAGCAGACGCCAGTCGCCCGCCAGGTCGGGGCAGCAATCCGCGGTACGGACGCACGCCCGAGCCCCCTCGCCGGAGGCGATCCGGAAGGCCTGGGAGAGCTTCAGTCGGGGCGAGCGCGACCAGGCGGAATCGCTCGGTCGATCCATTCTCAATAGCCAGCCCGATCACGCCGGCGCCCTGGTCCTGCTCGGGATCATCTTCGCGCAGACGCGGCGCAGCGAGCAGGCGGCGCAGTTGCTCGGGCTGGCCGCCGCACGCCTGCCGAACGACCCCTCGGTACACAACAACTACGGCAATGTGTTGCGCGACCTCGGCCGGCACGTGAGCGCCCTTACCTCCTACGAGCGCGCGCTCGCCCTCAAGCCGGACTACCTGGAGGCCCATTACAACCGGGCGGTGGTGCTGCAGGATCTGCGGCGCTTCGAAGATGCGATCGCAGGCTACGATCAGACCCTGGCGCTCAAGCCGGGGCATGCGAGCGCGCACAACAACCGCGGCGCCGCCCTGCAGGAGCTGGGGCGCTGCGAGGCGGCGGTGGCGAGCTACGATCAGGCGATCGCCGCGAAGCCGGACTACGCGGCCGCACACAACAACCGCGGCACCGTCCTGGCGAAGCTGCAGCGCTTCGAGCAGGCGCTGGCGAGCTACGAGCGCGCGATCACGCTGCGGCCGGATTATGCCGAGGCGCTGTCCAATCGCGGCCTCACCCTTCATGAGCTGAAACGGTTTGATGAAGCGCTGGCAAGCTACGAGCGCGCGATCACGCTGCGGCCGAACCATGCCGAGACCCACAACAACCTCGGCTTGGCACTCATGCAGCTCGGGCGCCTAGCGGAAGCCCGTGCGTCTTTGAAACGAGCCGTCGAGCTAGACCCACGCAGGCCCAAGTACCAACGCGACTTGGGCGACTGCACGCGTTACGTCTCCGGGGACCCGCATTTGGAAGCCCTGGAAAAATTAGCCGAGGACAGCACCACGCTTTCGGTCAGCGACCGCATCGAATTGCATTTCGCGTTGGCCAAGGCCTATGAGGACCTCGGCCGGCACACGGAAGCGTTCACCCAATGGCTGGACGGCAACGCCCTTAAACGCCGGCAGATTACCTATGATGAGGCCGTCACGCTGGGAACGTTGGATCAAATTGGCGCAGTGTTCACGACCGAGCTGATGCGGACACGGCACGACGTAGGCAACCCGTCGACGGTTCCAATATTCATCGTCGGCATGGCGCGATCGGGCTCAACACTGGTCGAGCAGATTCTTGCCAGCCACCCACAGGTATTTGGCGGTGGCGAACTGATGTCCTTCCCCAACGCCGTGAACGCAACCCGAACGAAGTTCGGCCCCTCAGCGACTTTTCCAGGGCTGGTGTCGGGTATGGCCGCTGAGGACTATCGCGATCTCGGCGCGCGCTACTTTGCCGAACTCGAGCGGCTCGCCCCCGGTGCGACACGCATAACCGACAAGATGCCAGTAAATTTTATGTTTGCGGGCCTTATTCATCTGGCGCTGCCGAATGCGGTCATCATTCACACTAGCCGGGATCCGGTCGACACCTGTCTATCCTGCTTTTCCAAGTTATTTATCGCGGAACAGAACCACACCTACGATTTGGCCGAGCTTGGCCGGTATTATCGCCATTACCAGGCGCTAATGGCGCATTGGCACCGTGTCTTGCCGCCTGGTCGCATCCTCGACGTCCGCTATGAAGACGTCGTTGCTGACCTGCAAGGCGAGGCGAGGCGCATCATTGCCCATTGCAGGCTAGACTGGGATCCGCGATGTCTTGCTTTTCATCAAACGGAACGACCGGTTCTTACCGCAAGTGCAGCGCAGGTGCGCGAGCCGATCTACAGCGGCGCGATCGGACGCTGGCGCGCGTATGAGCCGTTCCTTGGGCCCCTGCTCGCGGAATTGGGATAGCCAAGTCATCGCCGAATTTGTCAAGCTGGCGGATCTATCCCCAAATTTTCACCCCCATCAGAAATCGAATTGGTGAGTTCGTCAACGCCGCCTGGCCAAAGGGATGACTTTGCCGGCTACGTCCTCGCCTCTTTCTTTCGCTCTTTTGGCTTCTTCGCTTTTGGCCCGGTCTTGAGTGGTCGCGCGGGCTTCTTCTTCGGGGGCGGAATGGTGCCCGGATCGATGATCTGGACATTCGCGCGGCATAGGCGGCGGCGTATTGGGGTCCAGCCCGATATTCATGCGGCGCGGCGCAGAGCTGCTGGCGGCACGACGATCTCGACAAGTCCCGTGGGCGTGTCACAGACAAGCCCTGATATCAGCCACTCGCTCGGCAACCCCGGAGTCGCCCGAAGCAAAGCAACATCGACGGCAACCGCCGCACGGGGATCGGTGATTTTTTTCTTCTTGAGTTCCTCTTCTTGAGTTAGAAAATAGTGCGTCAGCATCGCGGGATCTCCGGCGAGGCGAGTGATGCCGCAATCGGTGTGTTGAAGTACGACGAGGTGAAACTCCCCGCCACCTCCGGGCGCCTGTCCGGCCACCTCGCCGATTCGCCCGAGCAAGCCCAGCTCCTCCAACAGGCCGGGCGTGACTCGACCGCCGATGTTACGCATCACGACCGCTTCGCCCGGTTTAATTCCGAGTACATGAGCAGGGTCCACACGCATGTCAGCACAGCCAATGATGACTGCCTTGACCTTGGGTAAGGCCTGCGGAAGCGACGGTATCCGTGTGCCCGTGGCAGACTGGCGAGCAGCAAAGTCTCTGTTACGCTCTAACATGGAGTCGAGATTGCTCATGGTGATTCTCTTCCATAACGGGTGAGGTTGGGACCCACGAATCGTACCCACCAATCTAGCGATGCGGCGGTCGGCAGATGCGCCAATCAGCCCACGGTTCTCGCCAGATTAGCCGGACGCCGCCGTGGTTCGTTCCCAGCCTGCCGCTGGAACGGTGATGCCGAGTTTGGCGGCGACACGCCGCGCGGTTTGTTCGCGTTGCGCCGTGATGGCCCGCATCGATCGCCGCGCTTCATCCAAGATCTTGATCGGCGCAGTCTCCGGCGTACCGCTATCGAAGGGCGGCTCCGGCGCATAGACCATGTCAAGCTGGATGGCCTGCGCGGCCTCGTCGCCACGCAACTCGGCGGCGAGACGCAAAGCACCATCGATGCCGGCCGTGACACCAGCTGCAAAAATCCAGCCGCCGTCGACGACCACCCGTTCATTGACGGGGACTGCGCCGAAGAACGGCAGCAAGTGCAATGCCGACCAGTGGGTCGTCGCCCGGCGTCCTTTGAGCAAGCCGGCTGCGCCGCAGATCAGGGCGCCCGTGCACACCGAGAAAATGCTGCACGCAGCTGAGGCCTGCTGCCGGATCCAGCCCAGCACCAGGGCGTCCTCCATCAAGGCCTCCTGGCCGTGACCGCCCGGCACATGTAGGACATCCAGAGGCGGCGCGTCCGACAACGTCGCATCGGGCGTAAGCCGCAATCCCATTAGGTCGCGAACAGGGGCTGCAGTCTTGCTGTAGATGCAATAGGTCGTATTCTGGATGCGCGACAGCACCTCGAACGGTCCCGTCAGGTCGATCTGATCGATACCCTCGTACAGCAGGGAGCCGATGTGCAGATGAACATCATCCGGAATCATGGTCGTCTCCCGGTGCTGGATCAGCAGTAGACAACGCGAGCGTAGCCGGGCTTGGTGTGCTGGAGATGCCAAAAATCCCTCGTTCCTCGCCAAACCCGATTCGGGTCATCGACGTGCTCACCTACCCAGCGGTGCAGTTGCTCGATGTCACGGGACCCGTTCAGGTGTTCGCCTCCGCCAACGATTTCGTCGTCAACTCGGGAGGCACGCTGCCCTATCGGCTCAAGGTCGTAGCCCAAGGCGGCGAAGGCGCGACGGCTTCGGCCGGGGTGACGCTTGCAGCAGGTCCACTTACGGAGGACCGCGAGGCACTCGATACCTTGCTAGTCGCCGGTGGCGAGGGGGCCGAGGCAGCCGCCGAAAACCCGGTGCTGGTCGAATGGGTGCGACAGCGTGCAACCCGGGCTCGTCGCATAGCATCGGTTTGCACCGGTGCTTTCCTGCTCGCTGCTGCGGGCCTACTGGACGGTCGCCGCGCCGCGACCCACTGGAAGTACTGCGACCGGCTGGCACAGCGCTTTCCTTCCGTGCACGTCGAGCCTGATCCGATCTTCGTGTGCGATGGTCCGATCTGGACGTCGGCCGGGGTGACGGCCGGGATCGATCTGGCGTTGGCACTCGTGGAAGAGGATCTCGGCCTTTCCGTAGCGCTTGCCGTCGCCCGCTATCTCGTCGTTTTCCTCAAGCGTCCGGGCGGACAAGCACAATTCAGTGCCGCCCTGGCCTTGCAGGCAGCCGACGATAGACTCGGCGCGCTACACGACTGGATCAATCGCCATCTGGGCGATGACCTTTCGCTTTCGGTTTTGGCCGAGCAGGCGGGTATGAGCGAGCGCAGTTTCAGTCGGCACTATGCACAGGCCACGGGGCAGACGCCCGCCCGCGCCATCGAGCGGCTGAGAGTGGAAGCAGCGCAGCGACTGCTTTCGGAGTCACGCACGCCGGTCAAGCGTATCGCACGACGCTGCGGCTTCGGCTCGGAGGAGACGATGCGCCGCAGCTTCCTGCGCCTGCTTGCCGTCACGCCGCAAGACTACCGTGCTCGATTCACATTTTGAATTCGTCCATACGGGTTCACCATCGACAAGGTCTGTGCGCGCGCGAAGGCTTTGCTGGTCTGACGCTCTCACCGGAGGAGCTGTTCCCTGTGACCACCAAATTTAGGGGAGTAACGAACGCATGCAACGAGAAATCATCCGGGTCGAGCCGATTGATCGCAATTTCGAGAAGTGGGGTGCGCCGGTGTCCACCTGCACCCGCGCCGCCAAATGGTGTTCGTCTCCGGCATGCCGCCCTTCGATCCTGAGACTGGCGACATCCTGGTCCACGCGCCGTTCGAGCGCCAGGTTGAGCTGATCCTGGAGCAGCTGAAGGCGCTGGAGGCCGCCCGCCGGTTCGGACCTGGACCATGTGCTGAAGTGCAATGTGCTGTGCATCTCGGCGGACCGGTTCAAGGCCTGCAACGAAGTCTACAAGCGCTACTTCCCGAAAAATCCCCAGCCCGCATCTTTTTCTGCGTCCCTGAGTGGACCGGGCCCTTCGACGTCGAGGTCGATTGCGTGGCGGTCACGAAGAACTGACCTCGGCCGGCACCGCGCCACAGTGCGCACGATTCGGTGGAGCTCGACCACATCAATGCGGTTGTCTCAGCGTGCTCGCTTGGAAGCATTTGGTGCAGATGAGGTCGCGGCGTCCATAGACGTCCATACACAGCCACGATTTTTGGGGGCACCCGCGGGGGGGCAACTTCGCCATTAGCGCCGGACACGGTTAAGGCACGCTGACGATCGGTCCACCCGCTCTGCGGTATCTCAGGGTCTGAACCAAGCTCTTCAGTTGGCATCAAATCCCAACGCGAACGACACTGCCTGGACCACTTCCCTCATTCTTCGCGCGGTCAATTTGGCAATACGATCGCCGATGTTGTTCTTGGGCACGGTTTGAAGATTATCGAAGTTTGCTGCACACGCATCAGGCAGCCCGTCGTCCTTCGTGAGGACGACCTCCGTCGGAATACTGCGAATCGTGGACGTAATCGGTGCGATCGTGACGGTGTTCAGCACGGCGATTGCCGAGTCGCGGGTGAGGATCAGCACGGGGCGCCTCTTGTCCAGGGCTTTGAAGGTATACCAGCAAACGTCTCCGCGATTCACGCAGCGCCCCAGTCCTGCTCGTTGAACCAGACATTAAACTCGTTTGGTGCGATAGGTTTGGTGGCGTAGCCCTGCGCGTGGCGCATTTCAGCTTCTCGGATCCGCTCGCGGCGGATCTTCGCTTCGAGCGCGTCGCGGATGAATGCCGAGCGTGTCGTATGGCGATCCTTGCTGAGCTTGTCAACGAGCTTCAGCAGACGCTCGTCTATGGTCATCTGGATGGTCTTCATGAATGTGTGAGTCTATGTGGAACACTATACACATTGTACACCACATCCGACACAGGGGTAACCCGAAGATCGCAGGTTCAAATGCTGGCGGCCGTGGCCGCGTTCGCGATCATGGACTCGTCGCTGCAGGGTCTGGATTATTTTCCTTGATAGATCCGGCTCGGTGAGTATTGCTGGCGTCGAAACGCAACTTGAAGCCGTCGAGGCCGCTCGCGACCGAGGCTGCCGGTCGTCGATGACCGGTCTCGGGCAATAGTGGCAACGCCGCTGAATCAGGGCGCCGCGCGGAATGCAATATCACCGGCGCGGGCTGATGCGGGCTGTGCCTTGGTGAATCATCATTCGCTGTGGAAGACCTGAAGGCCGCGATTGACCTGGTTAAGCCGTCTGCGATCCGACGCCCGCAAACCGAATCGCGATCTGGATGTGGCATCCTTGTGTCAATGTTTGCGTTTCGAAACTGCGGGCGACGCTGGTGGCTTGGAGCGATCGCCACTGCGCTAGTCGCGAGCGTGGCCGCGCTGTTGCTCAGATCCACCCTCGAGCAGGCGATTCGTGTGCGGATAGAGTCCGCGGCCGTGCGCCGTGGCGCAGTTGCCCGAATCGGGCTGGTACACCTCGGTGTCTGGCCGTTGCTGCGACTGGAGGGATTCGACCTCGACTTCGGTCATGGAGAGCGTCTACATGCCGACATAATCACGGCCACGTGGCCCGGCCGCCTGCGACTCGCAGTTCGCGCCGCCGCTCTGGCGGGCCCAGCAGGGGTCAGGGTCAACTTGCCGGCCACCGCCTGGGACGCGGTGGGCATCTTCGGCGACGACCTCCAGCTCGCGCTGGTGGAGCCACAGTCCGGCCTGTCAATTCACAAGCTGGCAGATCCGGGGGGCAGCGCGTGGAACATCGAGGTACATGGGCTCGACGTCGGCCATCTGCTCGACGTGCGGCGCGACGCCCACCCTCTGCTCGATGGTGGTATCGCGGACGGCCGGGTGGATCTCCAGGTGAGCACCGATGCGCTTCGTTTTCACGTGGACATTGGCGCGCGCGGCGCGCGCTTGAGAGCGCTGGCGGATAACGCTGCCGACGAGCCGCAGCTCGGCGATCCGACGGACGTGACCATGAGATTCGACGGCACCTGGCGCCGGGACGGAGGCATGGTCGAGATCCCCGAGGTTCACGCAACGTTGGCCGGTGCGGCTCTGTCGGGTTCGTTTGCACTGCGCGATCTCGACACCGATCCGGTTGTCGATCTCGCACTCGGCGTGCAGCATTTGGACTTCGCGCAACTGCTGGGCGCATCCGGGCTCGCGGTGCCCGAAAGCTTGGAGATCGCGCCCGGCGGCGACCGTGATCTTGGCTCGGCCACGATCGATGTGCGTGTACGCGGACGCCTGGCGGACCCTGCCTCGCTCTCGGTGAGCCAGAAGATCGACTTCAGGCCACCCCGCCACATGCCGCCGGCGATCGTGCGCCTACGCGGCGATTTCATCTTCACCCCCAAAGACGGCTCCGGGCCGCACCGCCCCATCGACGTCTCGCTCGCATCCCCCGACTTCATCGCCCTGCACGACGTTCCGCCGCTGTTCGTGCACACTCTGCTGCTTGCAGAAGACACCGGCTTCTACGGGCATCGCGGTATCGACCTGCGCGAACTACCCGCCGCGCTGCTCACCAACTGGTCGCGCGGTGGCGCCGCGCGCGGCGCATCGACAATCACCCAGCAGCTGGCCAAGAACCTGTTCCTGTCGCGCGACAAGCAGATTGGACGCAAACTCCAGGAACTGGCGATCACGTTCTTGCTCGAGTCAGCGCTCGGTAAGAATCGTATTCTCGAGATCTACCTGAACATCATCGAATGGGGACCGGACCTGCGTGGCCTGCGCCCCGCGGCCCGCCGCTATTTCGGGTGCGAACCCCAGGCGCTGACGCCGGCCGAAATGGCCTTTCTGGTCGCGATCATTCCCGGGCCGATCAAGTACCAAAGCTCGTTTGCGCATGGCACGCCGGGGCCTGGGCTGCGCTCACTGATCGACGAGCTGCTGGCCAAACTTCGGTCGGTGGATGCGATCAACGAGGAGGAATATCGGCAAGCCCTCAACGAACCTGTCGTCGTTGCTGGCGGCAGGCCGCGTGGATGATCCGATGATCGGTGGCGAATGGAATCGAGATCGCAAGCCCTGATGTGCGCGAGGTCTATGAGACTTATGGGCTTGGTCTTAATTTAACGGCCTTTTGAGTGAAAGTCTCTCCGGATGCGCGCTTGGACGATGGTTCTCAGCTCCGGCGACACATCAGTGTCGCGCAGGCGCTGCCTTAGCGTGGACGGTTCGGTCATGGCGTGTCGGGCGAGTTCGGCTGTGAACTCAAGGTCCTTTTCGCGGCCGGCGACGTATTTCGAGATCGCCAGGTCATGCACCTCGAGGCATAGTCCCACCCGTCCTCCCGTGGCATCGGTCCGAATTCTAATGCGTCGATCACACCAGCCCCGCGGGAGGGTGGCCGTGCGCTCGTCCGCCCCCTGAGCGTAGTAGCCGAACTCTTCACGGAAGCGAGAGCCCTCGCCTATCGCCCCGTCAATCCGATCAGCCTGCTCAGGGCGATTGAGCGGAAAGACAGAAAGACATCGGCCTCTGCAGAGCGGGCGAGCACGCCGGGAACGGTGAGGACTGTCTGAGGCGTGCAGCCCGCTCGCTCAGCTCGGTGATAAACGCGGCGCTCTCGGGCGCGCAAGTGACGCATGCGCTGAGCCGCGGTCACGGCCGAGCCCGTGGGCGGGCGGCCCCGCTTGGTGGCCGGCTTGGCAGGTCGTTTAGGGGGCAGGTATTTAATGTAACATGCTACGAAAATTATCCAGGACCGCTGTGCCCAGGATGTGACCAACTCAGATTGGCTGTGCCCATAGTGTGACTGGTTGTGGCCGGTTTGGATGCTGGCAAGCCCACCCAGTGATGATTGATAAACCTCTAAAAAAGCCGGCATCGAGCTCATAGCCCGAAGGTCGTCGTCGTTTCGGTCTATATCGATACAACGACCGCCGTCGGCTTATTTGAGGTACGCATGCACAACATCGATCAGATGCTTTGCGCCTTGGGCACGCTCCCGGTCTCGATCTCGCTTCGGATCCGAGACGTGCATCCTGATATGGTCCTCGAGCAGCTCCGCCATGAGGCTGTTGGCAGCTCCTCGCACTGAAACGGTCAGCTGCATAACCTTGGCACAATCCGCATCGGTCTGCAGCGCACGTTCGATGGCCTCGACTTGACCTCGAAGCCGGCGCACGCGTTGCAAAAGCTTGGTCTTCTCTTCGATCGTGTGTCCCATTGAGCTATCCATATAGGGCTATGGAGTATATAGCACAGGGGGTATTCTAATCTTAAAATCTCGTTAAATTTTCGTGACACGGCTTGACATCGCTAACTCAGGGGGGAAAAATCGCGCGCCAACTTTTAGAGGGTTATCGTGCATGGATTGTTGCCCTAGTCGCTCGATCAGATACTAATCGGCCAGACGGCCAGCTTCGCAGTCCTCAATCCTTCGCGCCTTGCCGCCGCTCTGGCCCAAGCAGCAGACGGCGCCCAACCAGTCGACGACTGCCAACTCTTCGGCCGATTGCGCTCGGGGTTACATGCGATAGGAACTCGAGTACCAGACAGTCAGGGGTCCCACAGCAGAGCGCGCTCAAATGGAGAACCATCACCACACGCCGACGATGCGGGGTCGGGCGTTCCTCTGGGGCGGACTGACGCTCGGTCTGCTTCTGATCACGATTCTTCTGACCCGCGGCTTTGGGCTGCTCGGGGGGCCCAGGAACACCGTGGAGGTAGCAATCCTCCTCCATCGCGGCGATCAGATCGTGATCCCCGAGGGGTCGCCTCTACGACAACGTCTGCTCATACAGCCGGCGCAGGCCGAAATTCTAAGCGGCAATATTACCGCCCCCGGAGTCGTCGAATCGGACCCCGCGCGGACCGCCGCGGTGTTACCTGCCTTGAGTGGGCGGGTCCGCTCTCTCGACGTGGCCCTCGGCGATCGGGTGCTCGCCGGTCAAACCCTGGCGGTGATCGACTCTCCGGATCTGGCACAGGCTTATGACGACGACGAGAAGGCAGCCGATACGCTGCAGCTGACTACCAAGAACCTCGAACGCCAGGAGGGGCAGCACAAGATCGGCGCGGCTTCCGACCGTGATCTCGATCAGGCGCGCAGTGATCACACGCAGGCGGTGGCCGAATATGCACGCACCCGCGCGCGCCTGCGCGCCCTCGGCGTCGCCACTGACCCCAAGGGGCGCTCGCGTCTACTGGTGGTGCGGGCGCCCTTCGGCGGCAGTGTCACGGCGCTGGCGATTGCCGTCGGCAACATGATCAATGATCCGACGCAATCGATCATGACGGTCGCGGATTTGAGTACCGTGTGGGTGAGCGCGATGGTCGCGGAGAAGGACCTCAGGCGCGTTTACAAGCAGCAGGACGCGCAGGTCGCGGTCGACGCTTACCCCGCCAACGCGCTGAAGGGAAGGGTTCTGTTCGTGAGCGACGTCGTCGAGGCGGATTCGCATCGCGTCAAGGTACGGATCGCCTTCCCGAACAAACAGCACATCCTGAAGCCGGGAATGTTTACAACCGTAACGCTACTCGATCCGAGACAATCGCGCGCAGTTGTGCCCGCCTCGGCACTGTTGATGAACAATGATCGCACGACGGTATTTGTCGAGGTTGCGCCCTGGACTTTTGAGCGGCGTACGGTCGACGCCGAATTGCAGGAAGGTCCTATGGCGACACTGCTCTCGGGCGTCCAGTCCGGCGAGCGTGTGGTAGTCCAAGGCGGAATCCTGCTCAATGATTGATCAATTCGTCGGCTGGTGCCTGCATCGCCGTGTGGCGGTCATCGTCCTGACGGTCTTGATCGTCGGGTTCGGGATCTACGCCTGGGTGACGCTTTCGGTAGAGGCCTATCCGGAGCTGGGCGACGTTACGGCACAGGTGACGACGCAGATGCCGGGGCTGGCTGCCGAAGAAGTCGAGCAACTCATCACCGTGCCGCTCGAGCGTGAAATCAACGGCTCTCCGGGCATTCTGCTGATGCGTTCCTCGAGCACCTTCGGGTTATCGCTCATCACGGTGCTGTTTCGAGACGGCTACGATGACTATTTCGTGCGCCAGCGACTTCTCGAGCGCATCAATCAAGTGGTACTGCCGCCCGGTGCGTCGCCCTCGCTCGATCCGGTCACGGGTCCTGGCGGTGAGATCTACCGCTACACGCTCGAATCGGATCGCCAGAATCTACAGGAGCTGTCGGAGATTCAGCGCTGGACCGTAATCCCGGCGATCAAATCGGTACCTGGCGTCGTCGATGTAACTAACTTCGGCGGCTTTACCACGGAGTATCAGGTCAACCTTGACCCCAAGCAGCTCGAGCGGTACGGGCTCGGGATCACAGATGTGATCAACGCTATCAATAACAACAACGAGAATGCCGGTGGTGGCCGCATTTCACGTGGCGAGCAGAGCTATGTCATTCGTGGTATCGGGCTGATGCGCACTTTGACCGATATCGACTCGACCGTGGTCACTCAAGTCAACGGATCACCCGTCCTCGTGCGCGACCTCGGTCACACCACTCTCAGCCACCAGGAACGCGAGGGCATCCTGGGCAAAGACAACAATCCCGACACCATTGAAGGGATCGTGTTGATGCTGAAGTACCAGAACCCATCGCAAACCCTGCGGGGCATTCACGCCAAGGTGGCACAGCTCAACGCTACCCTCGCCAGCTCGGGCGTGAGGATCGTGCCCTATATCGATCGTGACGATCTGGTTCATGCCACTGTCGACAAGGTCGGCCGTACGATTATCGAAGGGATCGGCTTGGTATTTCTGGTGCTGGTGATCTTTTTGGGAAGTCCCCGAAGTGCCTTCGTCGTGGCGGTGTCCATCCCGCTGGCGTTGGTATCGGTATTCACTTTTCTCAATTTCACCCATGTGTCGGCCAATCTGCTGTCCCTCGGTGCCATCGACTTCGGCATCCTGGTGGACGGAGCGATCGTGGTCACGGAGGCGATCCTGCGTCGACGAGAGGCGACGCCCGAGGAGGAGCTGAGCGAGAGCGAGGTGAAAGCAGCGGCGCTGCAGGTGACGCGTCCGATCTTCTTCGCGAGCTTGATTATTATCACGACTTACATGCCTCTGTTCTCGTTTGAGCGGGCGGAGGCGAAGCTGTTCACGCCGATGGCGTACACCATGGGCTACGCGCTGTTTGGCGCGCTGCTCACGAGCCTGGCTCTGGTGCCTGGCCTGGCCTATTACGCGTTTCGCAAACCGGGGCGGGTCTATCACAACCGATGGCTCGAGCGACTGACGCTAGGCTATGAGCGCGTGTTGGCCGCGTGCCTGGAGGAGCCGCGCATTGCGTACGGCGTCGTAGTGTTCGCGCTGCTGGCCGTTGTGGGGCTAGGGGTCACGCTCGGCCGCGATTTCCTGCCGGATCTGGACGAGGGTTCGCTCTGGCTACAGGTGCAGATGCCCACTGGTCTCTCACTCGACAAGGCGAGCGACATGGCGAGCGATTTGCGGCGCGAAATCCTCAAATACCCGGAAGTGTCGTACATCGTAACCCAGACCGGCCGCAACGATGACGGTACTGACCCGTGGACCATGTCGCACATCGAATGCCCGGTCGGTCTCAAGCCCTATGACACCTGGCCGGGGCACGAGTCAAAGAAACAGTTCGTGGACCGCCTCGCATCCGACCTGGCGCGCAAACTCCCCGGCTACTCGATCGGATTCACCCAGCCGATCATCGACGGGGTCTACGATATGATCGGCGGCGCCCACAGCCCGCTCGTGGTCAATATATTCGGCAATGACCTGACCGAGCTGCGCCGCATCGGTACGCAAATCGTCTCGGTGCTCTACACGATTCGAGGGACCTCGAGCGCTTCGATTTTTCAGGAGCCTCCGACACCGCAGATCGAGATCGATGTGGACCGTGAGAAGGCTGCCCGGTACGGCCTCAATATGTCCGACGTACAGAACCTCATTCAGGTGGGCGTCGGGCAGGCACCAATCTCCACGGTCTATGTTGGCGAGAAGGTCTATCCGCTCACGCTGCGTTTCGTTCCCGAGGCGCGCGATCGGCCCGAGGCGCTACGTGATCTGGTGCTGCGTACCTCCAACGGCCAGCAGGTGCCGCTGTCGCAACTGGCAACGGTTCGGCTACGCTCGGGTGAAAGCACGATTACCCGGGAAAATGGCCAGCGCAACCTCACCATTCGCATCGACAACCGTGATCGCGACTTGACCTCCTATCTGAATGAGGCCCAGGCCAAGATCGCTGCTCAGGTTCACTTCGACCCGAGCAGAGTCCGGCTCGAGTGGGGCGGGCAATTCGAGAGTCAGCGCCGGGCCGAAGCACGTTTGGCGGTCATCATGAGCATGATCATGGGGCTGATGTTGCTGCTGCTGACCGTCGGGATCGGCTCGTTCCGCCAAGCGCTGCTGATTTTGGGTGTGGTGCCACTCGCGACGCTGGGTGGTCTAGTCTCGCTGCACGTGACGGGGGAAACATTCAACGTCGCGACCGGAGTCGGCTTCATCGCGCTGTTTGGTGTTGCGGTACAGAACGGCATCATCATGGTAGCGAACCTCAATCGCATGCGCCGATCGGGCCTGGAACTGCACGAGGCCGTCATGAAAGGGGCTACCGAGCGGTTGCGGCCGGTGCTCATGACGGCGACGGTCGCCACCCTGGGAATGTTGCCCGCGGCGATTCATACCGGCGTGGGCAGCGACGTACAACGAGGGATCGCAACTGTCGTCGTCGGTGGACTCGCGATTGCAACGATCCTGACGCTCATCGTGCTGCCCTCGCTGTACCACGTGATCGAGCATTCGGCTGAAGAGCGCCGCGGCGCTCCGCGCTGGGGTGCATGATGGGACGCGGTGCCATGACGAAGCTGCGACCCGGAGTCGCATTGGCTTTTTCGGTCTGTGCGCTCTCGGCCTGTGCCGTCGGACCGAACTTCAAGCCGCCCGCGCCGCCGACCGCGAGCGGCTACGGCAGCGCGCTCTCGCAGAATCAAACTGCTGCCGCCGAGGGCCCCGACGGCAGCGCTCAGCGTTTCGTGGCGGGCAAGGATATCCCAGCGCAATGGTGGACCTTGTTTCAATCCCAAGCGCTGGATCACCTGGTAGAGCAGTCGCTCCAGCACAACCCCGACGTCAACTCGGCGCAGGCGGCGCTACGGCAAGCACACGAGCTCTACCTAGCGCAGCGCGCGAGCTTTCTGCCTACCGTCCAGGCTGGGTTCAGCGCTGTCCGCGCTAAGAATGCGGTCGGTACGATCGCCAATCCCACGAGCCTGCCGCAACCAGACCCCTACTACAATCTCTACACGCCCGAGGTCAGCGTCAGCTATGTCCCCGATGTCTTCGGCGGTACACGCCGCTCGGTCGAATCGGCGAAAGCGCAGGCCGATGCGGCTCGCTTCCAGCTCGGGGCAACCTACATCACTCTCGAGAGCAACGTCGTCGTGACCGCGATCCAAGAGGCCTCGCTCCGGGCCCAGATCGCCGCGACAAAGCGGTTGGTCGAGATACAGCATCAGCTGACCACCACCGTGCGGGGACAGCGCGGTCTCGGGACCGCGAGTGAGCTCGATCTGCTCACGCAACAGACGTCCGAGGATCAGACCGCCGCGACGCTGCCGCCGCTACAGAAGCAGCTCGGTCAAACGCGTGATGCCTTGATCGCGCTGCTCGGTCGCCTACCCTCTGAAGAGCCGTCGGAGACATTTCGGCTCGAGGATCTCGCGCTGCCCCTCGAGCTGCCACTAACTCTGCCGTCGAAGCTTGTTGCGCAGCGACCGGACGTGCGCGCCGCCGAAGCCAACCTTCATGCAGCCTCAGCGCAAGTCGGGGTGGCGCTCGCCGACATGCTGCCGCAGTTCGAGATCACCGGACAGACCGGCTCAGCGGCACTCGCTATCGGTCAGGTCTTCGGTCCCTATACCGGATTCTGGAGTATCGGTGGATCGATCACACAGACGCTGTTCGAGGGCGGAGCGCTGTTGCACAGGAAGCGTGCAGCCGATGCAGCACTTGATCAGGCAGCCGCGCAATATCGCGCCGCCGTCATTCTCGCCTGCCAGAACGTGGCCGACACGTTACGTGCCCTGCAGGCCGACGCCGATGCCCTCAAGGCCGACGCCGAATCCGAGCGGGCCGCTAAAGCGCAGTTTGATATAGCCCGAAGGCAGCTCTCGTTAGGCGCGATCAGCACGGTTGCGCTGCTGACGGCTGAACAGGCCTACCAGCAGGCTGAGTTGGCAGTCGTGCAGGCGCGGGCAAATCGCTACGCAGATACGGCCGCATTGTTCCAAGCACTCGGCGGCGGCTGGTGGAACAGAGCAGAGGGAGCCGATCATGAGTGAACTGGTATTGCGAGAAGATGCGAGCGGTGCTGCGACGCTCACGCTCAATCGGCCGGAAAAGCTCAATGCGCTCACCAAGGAGATGTTCGAAGCACTGAATCAGCACCTCGATGCGATCGCGCGTGAGACCAGAACCGTCGGTTTGATTATTCTGCGAGGCGCGGGGGGCAATTTTTCCGCTGGCTACGACATGACCGAGGTGCTCAGCTACGTAGGGGCGCATGCGAAACCCCACTTCAATTCAGAGGTGATCGACAAAGTCTCGGACATGCCGCAGCCGGTAATCTCGGCGGTCCAAGGACATTGCTCGACTGGTGCCTTGGAGCTGGCGATGGCTGCAGATCTCATCGTGGCTTCCGAGTCTGCACAATTTAGTGACGCTTACGCGCGCTGGGGACTGACGCCAATTTGGGGGCTCAGCCTGCGGCTACCGCATCGCGTCGGCCGCGCAAAGGCGAGTGAAATGATGTTCAGCTGCCGTTCCTACTCGGGCGCTCAAGCGCACGACATGCACCTCGCAAATTTTTGCTTCCGCGACGGCGAGTTTGAGGCCGAGCTGGGACGGCTCGCAACAGACATCCTGGCAAATTCCTGGTACGCCAACCAGGTCAGCAAGCGGGCGTTGATTGAGAGCGATGGGTTAAGCCTTCGCGAGTCCCACACGCTCGAGATCTTTAAGAACGACGGATTGGCGCCTGACGCCGCCAAGCGCATTAGCAAGTTCTTCAGGGCAGGAGGCACGAGGCGCCCGTGACTACTGGGATCAATCGTTTCGACCCATCCCTGGCACACTGGAGCTTTTTCGGCTGGGTATCACAGCCGGAGGGGGCGCTAACGCGGCCCCGATTCCCGAAGCGGCACGCAACAGCGTGCAGCGTATGTTTTTAGGCCTTTTTGGTCTCCGCCCGCAACATCGCCGGGACCATCTCATTCATGTAAAAATCGGTGATGTTGATGAGGCCTCCTTCGGTGCGCATGTAGGGTTGGCCGCCCGAATAGTGACTGCTTGACAAGCCTACGTGTTGATTTTCCACCACCCAGCGATCTTCGCGAACAGTGTTGTTCCACAAGGCGATCAAGTGCTCGACGTCGTAATCCTTCCCTTCCTCTGCATCGGGATGGACTAGCCAGATCAAATCTGCATCGGTTTTATCAACCGCACGCGGAACAAAGCGCCAGATCAGTGCGTAATCAGGGGAAGGAATCACGCCATCCATAAATGACAGGAGTCCGCCCACGTTAGCGGCCCAACGACCCGGACTCGGCCCGAGGCGTTCGGTATAGCCCGACAGCAGCTTGGCGCACGCGGGCTTTCCATCCACGGTCATTGCGACCTGACCCGGCCGCAATGGAGCCCCATAGTTCACCGCCGTGATGACCGCGCCGGACCCGGCCTGGTGCCTGCCTGTTGCGCCCCTGCCTCCATTGGAGGCCATGCCGCCACTGCCGGCAGCTCGTGTCTTGTCCGGCTTCCAGATGTTGCGGTGGAGAGCCGCAGCCACATAATCGTCATAGTTACCGCCGAGCGCCTCGACTTGGGCGGGGGTCAGAGTTTCGTCACCCATCCAATCCCCCCTGACGTAGGAATTGGTGTGTGCGATTCCGCAGTGGTAGCACTCGGTAAAATTCTCAAGCACCAGCTTCCAATTCCCCTTCACGGGATGGGATCTGCGCGCCACAATCTTCAGCTTCGGTTCGATCCCCCCCACCGGCACCTGGAATTCCGGCGCCGCGCCGCTGGCCAAGCTCACAAAGATAAACCCGCCGACCACACGCACGTGCGCAGGGTGCAGGCTGTGATCGGCCATGTTAAACCCCGCGGGGGCAAACTTCGCCGCGCCGGGTACCGAAACCAGCTTGCCGGTCAGATCGTAGGTCCACGCATGGTAGGGACAGCGGAATACCGACGTGTTCCCTTCCTGCCCAAGCTGCTTGACCGAAAATACGG
>JASHTF010000262.1 GCA_030040715.1 Gammaproteobacteria bacterium
CCTTCACGGCGCGCTCGAAGTCGGCATCCTCGAGCAGCAGATTCGGCGACTTGCCGCCGAGCTCCTGGTGCACGCGCTTGACGGTCGCCGCGGCGGCGCGCGCGACCTCGGTGCCGGCGCGGGTGGACCCGGTGAACGAAACCATGTCGACCTCGGGATGGGAGGCGATCGCCGCTCCGACTTCCGCGCCGACACCATTGACGAGGTTGAAGACGCCCGCCGGGACCTCGGCCTCGTCCAGCACCTGCGCCCACAGGATGGCGCTGAACGGGGAGTACTCCGAGGGCTTGAGCACCATGGTGCAACCGGCGGCCAGCGCCGGCACCACCTTCGCAGCGACCTGATTGATCGGCCAGTTCCAGGGCGTGATCAGGCCGCAGACCCCGATCGGCTCGAGCATGAGCCGCGTGGGACCCTGGCGGCGCTCGAACTCAAAGCCCTGCAGTACCTCGATCATCGCCGTCAGGTGCCCGACGCCGATCGCCGCCTGCGATCCGTGCGCGAGCTTGGTGGGCGCGCCCATCTCGGCCGTTATGGCGTCGCCAAACTCATCGAAGCGCCGCTGGTAGATCGTCAGAATCCTCTCGAGCAGTGCGCGTCGTTGCTCGCGCGAGCTCTGCGAGTAGGATTCGAACGCTCGGCGTGCGGCCGCGACCGCGCGATCGACGTCGGCGGCGCTTCCGAGCGAGATCACCCCGGCGACCTCCTCGGTCGCCGGATTGATCACCGTGAATTCCTTGGCGCGCACCGGCGCGACCCACTTTCCATCGATGTAGAAGTCTTTGAACTGGTATGCCATGGCCGTAGACCGTCAGAGGCGCCGGAGGCGCTGGGGGAGGTTATTGTGAGCCTGCGGCGCTACGAGACGTCAAGTCATACCGGTGTCGAGCCCGATCCGAAGGCCGCCAGGCAGCAGCTGAGCTAGGGCACCAGCACCGCCGCACCGGAAAAGCGCCCGGCGCGCAGGTCCTCGAGTGCCTCCTGGGCATCCGCGAGCGCGTAGCGCTGTACGTGCACCGAGACCGGCACCTGCTCGACCAGGCGCATGAACTCCGCGCCGTCAGAGCGCGTGAGGTTGGCCACGGAGACGATCTCCCGCTCGCCCCACAGCCATTCGTAGGGAAAGCGCGGAATCGGCGTCATATGAATGCCCCCACAGACCACGCGCCCCCCTTTACGCAGGTTGCGCAGCGCCCGTGGCACGAGCTCGCCGAGTGGCGCGAAGATGATGGCGGCATCGAGTGGACGGGGCGAGGGCTCGTCGCTGCTTCCCGCCCAGACGGCGCCGAGGGAGCGCGCGAATGCGGCGGCTTGATCATCGCCGTGGCGCACGAAGGCATAGACCTCGCGCCCCTGGTGCCGAGCGATCTGCGCGATGATGTGCGCCGCCGCGCCAAATCCGTACAGGCCCAGCCGGCGCGCATCGCCCGCCTTGCTGAGACAACGATAGCCGATGAGCCCCGCGCACAGCAGCGGAGCCGCGTGCAGGTCGTCGACCTCGCGGGGCAGGTCGAGGCAGAAGCGCTCGTCGGCGAGGGTGTATTCAGCGTACCCGCCGTCGATCTGGAAGCCGGTGAAGCGCGCCGCGTCACACAGGTTTTCGTGCCCACTCAGGCAGTACTCGCAGGTCCCATCCGCAAAGCCGAGCCAGGGGACCCCGACGCGCTCACCGACACGGCGCCTCGTACCCTCACCCACGGCATCGACGATCCCGACGATCTCATGTCCCGGAACGATCGGCAGCCGGGGGTTCGCCAGCTCCCCGGCGACGACGTGCAGATCGGTGCGGCAGACTCCGCAGGCCTTGATCCGGATGCGGACCTGTCCGGGATCGGGCGCTGGGACGGGCCGCTCCTCGCTCACGAGTGCGCTATCGAACCGCTGAAGCACCATCGCGCGCATGGCATCGGACCTCGAGCTCAACCGGCAGCAGCGCTGGTCAACACGGGCACCATGTTAGCGAGCAGGAACTCGAGGAACTGTCGGATCTGCGCTGACCCCGCGCTTGCGCTCGGTGAGAGCGCGATCAGGTCGAGACCGTCGACCAGCGACCACTCGGGCAGCACCCGCTGCAGCTTGCCGGCCGCCAGTCCCTGGCGGCACAGAAACTCGGGCAGTACGCCGATGCCGAGACCCGCCGCGGTGCTCGAATGGACCAGCCCCGGATCGTTGGCCTGCAGTGCCGGCCGCGGCCGCAGCTCGATCTCCTCGGCTCCGCGCCGCAGCCGCAGCCGAGCCGGAGCCAGGCTCACCGCCGAGGCCAGTGGCAGCGGTTGGCTCGGTGTGCCCGTCGCAGCAGCGATGGCTCCTGCGGGTGAGACGTGCGGGGCGCTCGCCGAGCCGGCGCTCCCGTCGGACGCGGCCGCCAGCAAGGCATGCTGGTTCAGATCGGCCGGAATACGCGGCCGTCCGTGCCGCGCGAGGTAGCTCGGCGCGGCGCACAGCAGCAGCGCGGGCTGACCTAACCGCGTCGCGACGATACCCTCGCGCTCGGCGGCGCCTGAGTCGCCGTTGCAGATCATCAGGTCCCAGTCCGAGAGCTGTGCCGGCGGGGAGTCGGCCACGGCGACGGTCAGCTCAAAGCCCTCGTAATGCTCAAGAAAGCGCGGCACCAGGGGCGCGACGAGCAGGCGCCCGTACCCCGCGTCGGTGAGCACCCGCAGGCGCTTGCTCCCCGCACTCAATGCGGAGAAACGGGCCCGCACCGCTTCGACTTCGGCCAGCAGCCGCGCACAGTGCGGTCGCAGCAGCTGTCCTGCGGGCGTGAGGCTGACGCGGCGTGTCGTGCGAACCAACAGGCGCGTGCCGAGCCGCTTCTCGAGACTCGCGATCGCACGACTGACCGCTACTTTGGGTACTCCGAGCGCGCGGGCGGCCGCAGTGAAAGACCTCAGCTCGCACACGTGAGCGTAGGCCGCCATCTCAGAGGCAATCCACATTGGTTAAAGTTCCAGCTGCCGAACGCTCTGTCAAAGTGCTATTGTAACGCATAGGGAACAATTAATGCACCTGCGATTTGACGCGACGCATGAACGAGTCACCGGCGGAAGGAAACGCGAGGGAGGAAGCGCGACGGAGGAAGCGCGAGCCGCAGCGACCGGCGCGCCACGATCGCCGCGGCAGTCGCGACGCCCGGGCGATGTGATCGACAACGACGACCGGAGTCTCAACGATGAATAGGATACAGCGACGATGCAGCGCATAACCGAACCCGAGCTGATGGATGATCCCGAGCAGGCGCTGGCCTACACGCAGGGAGATTTCAGTGCCTCGCATGGTCGACGCGTCGACATGTTTCGTGCCCTGTTCCCGCAGCTCGCGCTCAACGGTGCCGTGCTCGATCTGGGCTGTGGCTCGGGTGACGTGCTGCTACGGTTTGCCCGTGCCTTTCCCAGCGCCCATCTGATCGGTCTCGACGGCTCGAAGCCGATGCTCGAGCTGGCGCAGCGCGCGATCGACGCCGAGCCGCAGCTGCAGCATCGCGTGCGGCTCATCGAGGGCATACTGCCCGACTGCGCACTGCCGGATGAGCGCTGGCAGCTCATCATGAGTCACAGCCTGCTGCATCAATTGCACGCTCCCGAGGGACTGTGGCGGACCATCGTCGCCAGTGGCCGTCCCGGCTGTGCGGTGTTTGTCGCGGACCTGATTCGACCGGCGAGCGAGCGCGAGGCGCGCGAGCTGGTGGCGACGACCTGCGCACATGAGCCCGAGATTCTGCAGCGGGATTTTTTTAATTCGCTCCGCGCCGCATTCGAGCTCGACGAAGTGCGCGCCCAGCTGACCGCAGCGGGGCT
>JASHTF010000263.1 GCA_030040715.1 Gammaproteobacteria bacterium
CGATCGAGCGTTCGGGTGACGTCGAATCCCACGCCGTCATCGCGGACCACGAGCTCCAGTAGCGCATCGCTCTGATCCAATTCGATCCAGACGTGCTGTGCTCGCGCGTGTCTGACGGCGTTGGTCAGCGCCTCCTGCACCACGCGGAAGCACGCTATCGCGAGATTGCTGGGCAAGTCGCCGAGGTGTCCTACGACTTCGGTGACGGTGCCGGTACGCTGCTGGTGCTGTTCCGCGAGCCAGCGCAGCGTCGTGTCGAGACCACCGGTCTCGAGCATGGTCGGACGAAGCTCGAGCGCGAGGCTGCGCATCTGCGCGCCGGCGCGCTGCACCAGAGCGATGCTCTCGTCCAGGCTCGGTTGCGCCGCATCGCCCGCCACCGCCTTGGCGGCGTGCAGATGCAGCGTGATGGCGGCCAGGAGTTGTCCAAACTCATCGTGCAGCTCTCGCGACAGGTGGCGGCGCTCCTCCTCCTGGACCGTCAGCAGGCTGCGGGAGAGTTGTTGCAGCCGGTTTGCCAGTTCCTGCAGAGCGCTTTGGGCGCGCACACGCTCGGTGGCGTCCTCGTGGACGACCACGGCGCCCACGATCAGCCCGTCCGCGTTACTGATCGGCACCGTCGAGCTCTCGATCGTTTTCTGCTTCCCGTCGTAGGCCTCGATGTCGATCAACTCGTTCAAGGTCGTCTGTCCCGAGCGCAGTGCCCGCGCCGAGGCCCACTCGTCGGGCGCAATTCTTTTTCCCGAGTCATGCCAGAAGCCCTTGCTCTGCGCCCAGCGTTCGCTGCCGGGCACGATCATGCCGTGCCAGATGCGCTGTGCCGCCGAATTAGCCAGGACGATGTCGCCCGTCCGATCGATCAGCGACACTCCCACGGGCAGCGTGGCGAGGACGAGCTGGAGAAGTTGCTGGCTCTGGCGCGGCGCCTCGTCGGGCGGTTTGAGCTCGGTGATATCGGACCCACCCTCCACGCCTGCCTCTTTCATGTCCGGCAGAGCCTCCGACCACACCAGGGGTTCGGCGACGGGTGCTATTACCAGGTGCGCAGGCTTCATTGCTTTCATGGGCGGAGCTTAGCGGCCGTGCGCTCGCGGTGTGCTGATATTTTCGGGCAAGCGTTGCGTCGCCGCAGCTCGGACATGGCCCACGTCAGTTCATCCCGATCGGCGTGGAGGTTCTTGACACTGATTCCGAGCTGTGCCGCGATGTCCACACCGAGCGTCAGGCTGTATCGGCTCACAAGGGACTCAGCGACTATGAGGATGCTGGTCGTCGGAGCGGGGAGCGTAGGCGGTTACTTTGGCGGACGGTTAGCTGCCGCGGGACGTGACGTGACCTTCCTGGTCCGTCCCGCCCGCGCGCTGCAGCTGGCTGGGGGGCTCACGATCGTGAGCAAGGGCCGACCGGAGGTTATACCGGTCAAGCTGATGACGGCGCAGGGCGCAGCCGGCGACTTCGACGTCATTTTGCTCGCGGTCAAGGCCTACCAGCTGGACAGCGCCATCGCGGACTTGGCTGCGCATGTCGGCGGCGCAACCACGATTCTTCCGGTGCTCAACGGCATGCAGCACATCGATATCCTGCGGTCTCGTTTTGGGCCGCCTCACGTAATCGGCGGCACAGCGATGATCGCCGCCCGCTTGGATGAGCGGGGTCAGGTATTGGATGAGGCGCCCATACACAACCTGGCGTACGGTGAATGGGGCGGCGAGAAGTCCGAACGCATCCTGGCGCTGAATGCGTTCATGAGCGGTGCCGGGTTCGACGCCCGTCAGTCCGACTGTATCGAGCGCGACATGTGGGAAAAGTGGGCGCTGCTGGCCAGCCTCGGCGCCATCACCTGTCTCATGGATGGCAGTATCGGCGCGGTGGCAAAGACCCCTGGCGGTCTCGAGTTCGTGAGGGCGCTGTTTGCGGAAGTAACCGCGGTCATCGAGGGGATCTGGCAGCCGCTCTCAGACCCATTCAAGGCCCGAGCCTATGCGCTGCTCAGCGACCAGACTTCGCCTCTGACCTCGTCCATGTATCGCGACATGAAGGCAGGCCACCGTATCGAGGCGGACCAGATCATCGGTGATCTCGTGGCGAGGGCGGGCACAAAAGCCATCGCAACGCCGCTGCTGTCGGCCGTTCTGGTTCGACTGAACGTGTACGAACAGCGCCAGCTCTCTGTGGCATGATGGCGTGTTCAGCATTGCAGAGGGTCATGATGTAATGGCGTCAGCTCAGCCTCGCCTGCGGGTGCCGTCGCGCCTTGGCGATTACTCGGTCCAGCCGCGGCTCGTCCTGATCAGCGCACTGGCGGCATTGGTCGGCTTGGTGGCGGCCGTGGTGGCGGACGCTCTGCTGAAGCTGATCGGATTGATTACCAATCTGGTCTTCTACCAGCGGGTCGCAACCGGGTTGGTCGCCCCCGGTGTCGGCGAACATCACTGGTGGCTGATCGTCAGCGCCCCGGTGCTCGGCGGGCTCATCGTCGGAATCATGGCACGGTACGGCTCCGAGGCGATCCGCGGACACGGCATGCCGGAGGCAATCGAGGCGATCATGCGCGGGGGCAGCAAAATCAAGCCCCGCGTCGCGCTGCTGAAGCCGATATCTGCGGCGATCTCCATCGGTACCGGCGGGCCGTTCGGCGCCGAAGGTCCGATCATAATGACCGGGGGTGCGTTTGGCTCGCTGATGGCGCAGACGTTGTCTCTTACCGCCGATGAGCGCAAGACGCTGTTGGTGGCCGGCGCCGCAGCCGGGATGGCGGCAACTTTCAATGCACCCCTGGCATCGATCCTGCTCGCCGTCGAATTACTGCTGTTCGAGTTTCGGCCACGCTCGTTCGTGCCGGTGTCGATCGCCGTGGTAGTCGCGACGGCGCTGCGCTGGCGGCTGCTCGGTGCTGCGGCGCTGTTCGCCACCCACCAGGCCCTGCCAACGCTCACGCCCACCGATCTTCTGCTGTGTGCCGCGGCGGGTATCGTCGGCGGGTTCATCGCCTGGTTTGCGACCATGCTCGTGTACCTGTCCGAAGACGCGTTTCGCAAGCTACCGATTCACTGGATGTGGTGGCCGGCGATCGGTGGGCTGATCATCGGCGTCGGCGGATTATTCGAGCCGCGCGCGCTCGGCGTGGGGTACGATGTGATCGGCACCTTGCTCGCCGGTCACGCCACGCTGGCATTGATCGGCGGAATCCTGGTCGTCAAGACTCTGATTTGGAGCCTGTCGCTCGGGTCCGGCACCTCCGGCGGCGTGTTGGCGCCCGTGTTCATGATCGGTGCGGCGTTGGGTTCCATTCTGGCCTACGTGTTTCCGCCGGTGGCACCGGGTTTCTGGGCGCTGATGTGTCTCGCGGCGGTGGTCGGAGGCGTAATGCGCAGCCCCCTGACCGGTGTGGTGTTCGCGATGGAGCTCACGCATCAGTGGGACGCGGTCATGCCGCTGGTGGTGGCCTCCACAGTTGCATTTCTACTGTCGGTGCTGGTGCTCAAGCGCTCCGTGTTGACCGAGAAGGTCGTGCGCAAGGGCACGCATTTGACGCGCGAATACTCGGTCGATCCGCTGGAGATCTTTCTCGTCGGCGAGATCATGCCCGAGAGCTTCCTGTGTTTCCGCAGCGGCGCCAGCCTGGCAGCCGCCGTGCAGGAGGCGGAGGCTACCTGGGTCGCTGGAAGGCAGAAGCTCGCCGAGATCCAACGCCTGTATCCGATTCTCGACCAGGCCAGCCAACTGATCGGGGCGGTGACTCGCCAGCAACTGCTCAGCGGGCGGCTGCGGCTCGAGTCGAACTCGCGTGCGAAGATCGATGAGTTGATGGTGAGCGACGTGGTCGTTGGCTATCCCGACATGACCCTGCGTGAGCTGGCCAATCTGATGGCAGAGCGCCAGGTGTCGAGCGTTCCGATCGTTGCGCGCTCGAATGCGCGGCAAGTAGTCAGCGTGATGGCGCTCGATCAGGTGCTGGAGGCGCGCGTTCGGGATGTGGACGAGGAGCACAAGTCGGAGCGAGTTCTGAGCTGGCGTCAAATCCTTCCGCTCGGCGGCGGTCGCGTTTTGGTGCACAATGAACCGGATGGTGCCGCAGGCTCCGACGTCGATTCGGATTGACCACAGAATCCGAGCCCGAGTTCTCAGCCCTTCCAGGCCGCCGGCGGCCGCTTGTCGAGAAAGGCGCTGATGCCCTCATCGGCGTCCTGCTCCATCATGTTGCAGGCCATCACCTGAGCGGCAAACTCGTAGGCCGCGTCGAGCGGCATCGATTGCTGGCGATAGAACATCGCCTTGCCATGGTGAATCGCTGCCGGACTCTTGGCGGCGATCTCCGCGGCCTTGCGCGCGACGGCGGCATCCAGGTCCGCGTCGGCAACCGCTGCATTGATGAGGCCCCACTCGGCGGCGGTACGCGCGTCGATGAAGCGGCCTGTCACCAGCATGTCGAACGAACGCTTGGTGGACACGTTGCGCGACAGCGCGACTGCGGGCGCGGAGCAGAACAGACCGACGTTGATTCCGGAGACCGCAAAGCGGGCGCTCTCGGCGGCGATCGCCAGGTCGCAAGCGCCAACCAGCTGACAGCCGGCGGCCGTCGCGATGCCGTGCACGTGCGCGATGACCGGCACCGGCAGCGCGCGGATCGACTGCATCATGCGGCCGCATCGCATGAAGAGCTCCGTGTAGTACTCGAGCCTGCGGCTGCGACGCATCTCGGCCAGGTCGTGGCCGGCACAGAAGGCGCGGCCGGCACCGGCGATCACGACGCAGCGGACCTCACGCTGCGCGGCGAGATCCTCCAGCTCCCGCTGCAGGGCCGCGAGCAGCGCATCCGACAGAGCATTGAGCTGTTGCGGTCGGTTCAGCCGCAGAGTGGTAATGCCACCCCGGTCCTCACGCTGCAGCAGTGGAGCCTCACTGATCGGTTGTGGTGCACTCACGTCGGTTTCCTCGCCACGTAGTGATCCGCCAGGACCTTGGCAACGCAGGCCGTGACGCGCTCACCCGTGGGGATGTGCAAGAACTCGTTCGGACCATGAGCGTTTGATCCGGGACCAAGCACACCGGTGATCACGAATTGAGCCGCGGGAAATTTCTCGCTCAGCATGCCCATGAACGGAATCGTGCCGCCCTCGCCCATGTAACCGGGAGGGGCGCCGAAGAATTCTCTTGAGCCATCGTCGAGGCAACGCGCCAACCACGGTGACATCTGCGGCGCATTCCAGCCCGCGTTGGCTTCCTGCAGCTTGAAGGTTACCTCGGCGCCATAGGGCGAGTCCTTCTCGAGCACACGCTTGAGGAAGGCGCTGGCCTTGTCGGCATCCAGTGTGGGAGGTAAGCGCAGGGACAACTTCAGGGAGATGCAAGGCAGCAGCACGTTGCCGGCGCTCGTGGGCGGCGGCAGGCCGTCGGCACCCACGACGGACAGCGCCGGACGCCAGGTCCGATTGAGCACCAGCTTCGCGAGGTCCTTATCCATCGGCCGCATCCCTTTCACAAAGGGGAACTTCGTGTAGACGGCATCCCCGATCATCTCGGCGGCACGGCGCGCCTGTTCCAGGCGCTCGGAAGGAATCTGGACGTACAGCTCCTGAGGGACAATCTGTCCGCTCCCCTCCTCCTCCAGGCGCGACAACAGCTGACGCAAAATCCGGAAGGCCGAGGGCACGATGCCGGAGGCGTCACCGGAGTGCACGCCCTCTTGCAATACCCTGACGGTCAGAACTCCGCCGGCGAGGCCACGAAGACTGGTCGTGAGCCACAGCTGCTGGTAGTTCGCGCAGCCGGAGTCCAGGCACACGACCAGCGATGGACGTCCCAGACGCGCAGCCAAATGATCCACGTAAAAGGGCAAGTCGAAACTGCCCGATTCTTCGCACGCCTCGATCAACACCGCACAGCGCGCGTGGGGTACGTGCTGCTGCTGCAATGCCATGATCGCAGCCAGTGCCGCAAAGAGCGCATAACCGTCATCGGCACTCCCGCGTCCATAGAGCTTCTCGCCCTCTAACACGGGGGTCCAGGGACCCAGATGGGGCGACCAGCCGTTCATCTCCGGTTGTTTGTCGAGATGGCCGTACAGCAACACACAGTCATCCGACTCACCCGGGATGTCGATAAAGATCAGCGGAGTGCGGCCACTCAGGCGGACCACCTCCACCTTCATGCCCGCAATGGGCTGGGAGCGGGCCCAGCCCTCCAGTTGCGCGACCGCTTGATCCATGTAGCCATGCTGGGCCCAGTCGGGATCGAAGGCCGGAGACTTGTTAGGGATCTTGATGTACTCGATCAGCCGCGGAACGATCTGACTGCTCCACAGCTCATGTATGAAGGTGGAAAGTCGAGAGCTATTCATAGGATGGAAAGTCGCATCTATGCCGACTCGCTGCTCGCGTAGTCCCGCAATTGCTGAATGATTGCTGCTGACATCACGACCGACTCGGTCATGAGATCTGCTCTGACCGAGTGCCGCTGGCTCGGTATGGAGACCCCGTGTGCCTGCAACCGACGCACATGCGCAGCCACTCGGGAACTGAGGTTTGAGTCAACCGGTGACAGGGCAATTACGGTCAGACCGGCGTTCGGGCACCGGTCACCGGACGTAAACGGCGGCGCCTCGAGAGACCACGACGCCTGCGAGAACCCCGCGGACAGAATCTCCACCAGCAGAGCGATATTTGCGCCCTTATAACCGCCGAACGGAAGCAGTGAGCCCGCGAGGGCCGCCGCGGCGTCGGTAGTCGGTTCACCGGACCGATCGAGGGCCCAGCCCGGTGGAATCGTCGCCTGGTCAGCGGCGGCCTTCCTGATATTCACAAAAGCGGTTGCGCTCGATGCCTGATCGATGACGATCGGTTGTTGACCTGCCGGCATGGGCACCCCGAATGCCATCGGGTTGGTGCAATAGACGGGCGCGGTGCCCGGCGCCACCGCCATCAATGCCGGTCCGTTGGCAACGGCGAACGCGAGCAGGCCAGCGAGGGCAAGCCGGCGCGCGTAGTAGCCCAACTCGCCCACCGTAAAGCTGTTTCTTTGAGTGAAGACTGCGATGCCGAGCGCTCGTGCGCGGCCACACAGATCAGCAAACACCAGGTCGAAGCCCAATTGCGCGATGCCGCCCAGTGCATCTGACTGAATCACCCCCGGCAACGGATGCGCTATGTGCGGCCGAGCGTCGCCCTTGATCCGGCCTTCCCTGAGCCCGGCCAGATAGTCCAACAAATGCGGGAAGCCCAGCTCATCTCGGCCAAACTGAGCCGCTGACAGTGTCGCCTCGACGAGCGACTGTGCCGTAGCAGCGTTGGCACCGGCCGCGAGACAGGCGGCGGTCGCCGTAGCTCGCGCGCGCTCCAACGTGACTCGAACTCTCTTGTCCGTCATCGATCGCTCACCGGCGCAAGAAAGCGCGCGGCACCCGTGACGCATGTGTACAGTAGCACTCAGTCTTTGTCCATGCCGATTCCCTGAGGTCCATTGGCGATGGCCGATCCTCTTCTTCAGCCTTATCGTCTGAAGCACCTCCCGTTGCGCAATCGCCTGATCGTGACCGCGCACGAGCCCGCGTATTCTGAAGACGGCATGCCAAAGGCGCGCTACCGGGCCTACCACGTCGAGCGAGCGAAGGGCGGCATCGCGATGACCATGACGGCGGGCTCCGCGACCGTCGCGCCTGACAGCCCGGCGGTTTTCAATAATCTACTGGCTTACAAAGACGAGATCGTTCCTTGGATGCGGGATCTCGCGGACGCGGTGCATGAGCATGGGGCTGCCGTCATGATTCAGCTCACGCATCTGGGGCGGCGCACGCGCTGGGACAAAGCCAACTGGTTACCCGTGGTTTCGGCGTCCCATCACCGTGAAGCCGCGCATCGCTCGTTTCCCAAGAAGGTCGAAACATGGGACATCGATCGAATCATCCAGGATTATGCGGACGCGGCAGAGCGGATGAAGGCCGCCAATCTCGATGGTATCGAGCTTGAGGCCTACGGCCACTTGCTCGACCAGTTCTGGTCGCCGTTGACCAACGAACTGGAACCGCCCTATGGCGGCAATCTTGACAACCGTTTGCGTTTCACCCGTGAAGTCCTCACGGCGGTTCGTAACAGGGTCGGCCCGGAGTTCATCGTCGGCATTCGGTTCACCGCCGACGAGATGCTCGCGGGAGGGCTGACTCGCGACGATGGTGTGCGCATCGCTCAGTCTCTGCGCGCTACGGGAATGATTGATTTTCTGAACGTCATTCGAGGCCATATCGACACCGACGCGGGGCTGACTGACGTCATACCCATTCAGGGCATGCCGACCGCTCCCCACCTGGAATTTGCCGGAGAAATCCGTGCTGCGGTCGGTCTGCCAACACTGCATGCCGGGCGGCTGCAGGATGTGGCCACGGCGCGGTACGCGATCACATCGGGCAAACTGGACCTCGTCGGGCTCACCCGCCCGAGCATGGCCGACCCCTACATCGTGCGCAAGCTCATGCAGGGTCGAGAGCAGGACATCCGCCCCTGTGTAGGTGCGAACTATTGCCTGGACCGTATCTATCAGGGAGGGTCGGCGTACTGCATCCACAATGCGGCCACGGGACGAGAGCTGTATATGCCGCACTCGGTGTCACGCGCGGAAACCACCCGCAAGGTCGTAGTGGTCGGGGCGGGTCCTGGAGGACTTGAGGCGGCGCGCGTCGCAGCCGAGCGCGGCCACGAGGTCGTCGTCTTTGAAGCAGCGAGTCAGCCCGGCGGTCAAGTGCGTCTTACCGCCCAAAGCCCGCATCGTCGCGAGATGATGGGGATCATCGATTGGCGCATGGCGCAATGCGACGCCCGAGACGTCCGCTTTCGATTCGATACCTATGCGCAGGAGGATGAGGTCCTGCAACAGCAACCCGATGTCGTGATCATCGCCACGGGAGGTCTGCCGCATACCGAAATCCTCAAAGCGGGCAATGAATGGGTGGTGTCAACGTGGGACATCATTTCAGGGAGCGTCAAGCCCGGTGCGGACGTGCTGCTGTTCGATGATGCGGGCGATCACGCCGCCCTGCAAGCCGCCGAGGTCGTTGCCGCTCACGGAGCGGCTCTTGAGATCGTGACGCCCGACAGGTGTTTCGCGCCGGAAGTGATGGGTATGAACCTGGTTCCTTATATGCGCAGCCTGCAGCGGTCGAATGTCATTTTCACCGTGACCTATCGGCTCCAGAGTCTGCGAGTAGAGGGCAGCGGCTATCTCGCCACGATCGGAAGCGATTATGGGCCGGTGCAGCGAACGCGAAGAGTCGACCAGGTCATCGTCAATCACGGAACGCGCCCGCTGGATGAGGTCTATTGGTCGTTGAAATCGCGGTCGAGAAATGAGGGCCGGGTTGACTACGCACGATTGATCGCCGGTGAACCACAGGTGTCCGACTCTGATCCCTCCAGAAAGTTTGACCTGTATAGAATCGGCGACGCCGTCTCCGCCCGCAACGTGCACGCAGCGATCTACGACGCTCTGCGCTTGCTCAAGGACATGTGAGCCGGTAACCGATGCGGGCGAACCCGTGCCGAATGCGGCACCAACCACGCGTGGACTGCTAAATGCGGGCTCTCACCTCAGAGCAATATCGATTGACCCCGTTTCACACGCGACTGGCCATCTATTCCTCCGGCGGCCCGTTCCTGGATGGCTATCTGCTCAGCGTGATCGGTGTGGCATTGGTGCAGATCACCCCGGCACTGCATCTGACGACCGTATGGGAAGGCCTGATCGCCTCATCCACGCTGATAGGCATGTTCTTCGGCGGAGCTCTTGGAGGGGGCCTGACCGATCGCTTCGGTCGCCAGCTCCTCTACCGGTGGGATCTGGCGGCGATTCTGATCTGCTCTCTGGTCCAGCTCTGGGTGAGCAATGGAGAAATGCTGTTCTTGCTGCGCCTGCTCATCGGCGTCGCGGTCGGTGCCGATTATCCCATTGCTACCGCTCTATCGGCTGAGTTCATGTCGCCGCGGCATCGGGGTCCAGTCATCGGCGGGCTGGTCTCGATGTGGTTCGTCGGCGCCGCTGCAGCATACCTGGTGGGCGAAGCTCTGCAGCGCCTCGGTCCGGACGGGTGGCGGTGGATGCTGGCGAGCGCGGCGTTCCCTGCGGCGGTATTCATAGTCATGCGCCGTGGCACTCCGGAATCACCGCGATGGCTACGGCAAAAGGGACGCAGCGCGGAAGCGCAGGCGGTGATTCGGCACGTCTATGGCGAGCAACCGCCTTCCGAGTACCAATCTTCTTGGGCCGGAAATGAGGTCGGCCCGGCCGCCTTGTTCACCTCTGGGTATGGGCCGAGACTGGCTTTCACCAGCTTATTCTGGACCTGCGCGATCGTGCCCCTCTTTGCCGTTTACGCGTTCTCGCCCACGATCCTGGTGGCGCTCGGCTTGACGGGCGACTTTGCCAACGTCGGCTCATCGGTAGTGGCTGCGCTGTTCCTGCTCGGCACGTTGCTATCGATTCCCTTGATTAACGTGCTCGGTCGCAGGCGACTGATCGTCCACAGCTTTCTGTGGTCCGCCCTGGCGCTGCTGCTGCTCGCGCTATTCCCGCAGTCCGGTGCCGGAGTAACGTCCGCTCTGTTTGCTGCGTATGCCGTATGCATTGGCGGCACTCAGGTCATGGAATGGGTCTATCCCAACGAGCTGTTCCCAACCGCAGTGAGAGGAACCGCGATGGGGATCGCGGCCTCTCTCAGCCGTATCGGGGCAGCCATCGGTACCTATCTGACTCCGATCGCGCTGCAGAGGTTCGGGATCGGCATTACCATGATGTGGGCCGCAGGCATCACTTTCGTAGGTTTCCTGATCTGCCTTTGGATGGCCCCGGAGACGACGGGGCAGAGCCTGGAGGAGTCGGCTGCAATATGAGCTGCTGGAGGTTCGCGCTAAAATCCGCTCAATTAAGACCGAGGCGCTTCCCATGAGCACTTTCGACGCCAGCAAAGCCCCTGCCCGCAATGCGTACGACGCGGACGTTCCTCCGAATCTGTTGAACTTCATGCTGCGCAGCTGGAACCCGAAGGCCCGCAAGCTTCCCAGGGTCATGCCCAACGCGGCCAGCTTCCTGAAGCGCCGCAATGGGTTGTCACGCCGCTTTCCCGGCGAAGTGCTCGTGATTCCGAGCGGTCATCGCAAGGTGCGTGCGAACGACACCTATTACGCCTTTCGTCCCGGCACGGATTTCTACTACCTCGCGGGGGCTTTCGAGCCCGACTGCGTGCTGGTGCTGCTGCCGCGCGGAAATGGCCACGAGCAGCTGCTGTTTGTCGAGCCGAATCCAGGCAAGACCGACGCAACCTTTTTCACCGACCGCAACAAGGGGGAGCTCTGGGAGGGCTACCGCCTCGGTGTACCGGAAAGCGAGGTGCGCTACGCCATCACCTCGCGGGGGCTGACCGAGCTCGACTCGACACTCCAGGCGGCTCTAGCCCTGCCGAACGCGCGCGCGCGTGTGCTGCGCGGCTTGTCGGCCGCCACGGAGAGCCTGTTGGGTGAAGGGACGAAGGACCAGCCGGAACGCGATGCCGAGCTGGCGACCTTCCTGTCTGAAATGCGCTTGATCAAGGATGCCGATGAGGTCCAGGCGCTGCAAAGCGCCGTGACGGCCACCAAGCGTGGCTTCGAGGACGTGATCAGCCGTTTGAAGAGCGCGAACAGCGAGCGCGAGCTCGAGGGGGTGTTCTGGACGCGGGCCCGCATGGAGGGTAATGAGGTCGGATACAGCTCTATCGTCGCCTCCGGCTCCCACGCCTGTACGCTGCACTGGAAGAAGAACGACGGCGCGATCCGCAAAGGCGACCTGCTGCTGCTCGATGCGGGCATCGAGGGCAATTCCCTGTACACCGCCGATATCACCCGCACGTTTCCGATCTCGGGACGATTCACGTCGGAGCAGCGGGCCGTTTATGACATCGTGTTTGAAGCTCAGCGCGCGGCGCTGAGGCTCGTGAGACCCGGTAACGACTTCATGGCCCCTAACAGGGCGGCCATGGCGGTGATCGCCCATGGCCTCGAGCGCCTCGGCATCCTGCCGATGCCCGCGAAGGAAGCCCTGAAGGAGGAAAATCAGTTCTATCGTCGATATTCATTGCACAACGTCAGCCACATGCTCGGTCTTGACGTCCACGACTGCGCCCAGGCGCGGGCGCAGAACTACAAGTACGGCAAGCTCGAAGCCGGCATGGTGCTTACCGTCGAGCCCGGGCTCTATTTCCAGACCGATGATCTCACCGTGCCGGCCAAGTACCGCGGTATCGGCGTGCGCATCGAAGATGATGTCCTCGTCACGCCCAAAGGACACCGCGTCCTCTCAGCCAGCTTGCCGCGGGATGCCGAGGGGGTTCAGGACTGGATGCGTCAGGTGTGGAGACGGCGCTGAGGGCCGCGCCGGGCTGACCGCGTTCGCAGCGCTCACTGCCAGATCAGTCCAGCGCGTCATTGCATCCCCGCGATTGCACCGCGTGGTCAGCCATCACCCCGGTGAACGGCTTGGTGACGTGATGGATGGACTGGCCGCGGTCGATTCCTGGCTCGCGCAACCAGATCGGCGTTGCCCAGGCGCGCCTTGCGGTGCAGGTGGTACGCGCGTTCCTTCTCGAACATCTGAGCGAGGGTCGAGATCCGCGCGTGGTCCGCCAAGCCAACAAACGCGTCGAGAAGATGGCACTGACCACACAACTGGCGAATGTGGCGTTCGAATACCGGATCGATGTGCTCTCTGCGATACCGGTTGAGAGAATTGCCGACGCGCGCTTCCACGCTGAGCGATGGCCTCGGATACAAGAGCGCCTCGCTGAAAAGCGCAAACGGTATGATGCCCTTCGCGCGCGCCGACAGACGCTTGCTGACAGATAACCCTACCCGCACCTTCAGGCGCGCCGTAGCCACGCCGCAAGCACCTCCTGCTCTCTACCGGGAGCGAGGTAGTCGCTCCAGTCGAGCGTCTCGTCTCGTGACCTGAATGCGAGCAGGCAGTCCAGAGCCGTTTCAGCAAAGGCTCTCGTTTGCCACCCAGCATTGAATGCCTTCTCGCTGCTGATCTGGAACAGACCCGGCTGCGAGCCCGCCGGTCGCCACAGCGGGAAGTT
>JASHTF010000264.1 GCA_030040715.1 Gammaproteobacteria bacterium
CTGGCACGCCGCGGCGATGAGCTGCCGATGACGATCTCTTCGCCCGCGGCGAGGCGTGCCGGGACATCGGGCGCAAACAGCACCACGTCGTTCGGCACCGCTCGGCGTGGTACCGCGGCCAGATGGAAGCGCTCGATGCGCTCGAGGCTCAGGTCCTTGAAGGAATGGACCGTGAAATCAATCTCACCGCGCAGCAGTGCGGCATCGATCTCCGCGGTGAAGAACTCCTTGCCCTCGACCGTCCGCAGCGGCCGATCGATGATGCGATCGCCGCGGGTATCAATACCTACCAGCTCGACTTTAAGACCGGGATGCTGCTGCTCGAGCTGGCGCGCGACTGCGCCGCTCTGGGCGCGCGCCAGCGCCGAGCGGCGCGTGCCGAGCTTCAGTGGCCGTGGGGCCATGACTCACAGGCTATAGAAAGCCGCGAGATCTTCCCAGCTGTGTGACTGCGAGCAGCCGGCGCCGAGGTTGCGCAGCACCGCCTTCTCCCGACAGGCATGGTGGGCGCGCTGCAGTTGGCGCGCCCGCAGCTCCGACTGCGAGCGCAGCATGTCGAACAGGCTACCGAGACTGACGAGCTCCGGGAGCCCGCTCCAGGGCGCAATCCCGTCAGCTCCCAGCCCGAGATGCACGATGCGACCGCGTCGCGCCCCACCGTCCGTGCCGGCACCGCCGCGCCAGGCGGCGATGCGAGCTGCATCGTGTGCCGGATCGCCGGGTACGCAGACGACGACGTTATCGGCCGCCCGCCAGGCCGCAAGCTCGGCATCGACGCCGCCCTCGATGACGCGCACCGGCTTCTCGGCGCGTTTGGCCAGCTCGCGCGCCAGCTCCTGAGCACGCACGATCGTGCGGTTCCACAGCCACAGTTCCGTGCCGGTCAGCCACGGCGCGACCGACTGCGCCAGCTGCCCCGCCCCGATCAGAAGGGTCGGCCCCAGTGTCGGGGCCGCAATCTCGGCGCCGTCCGACTCGGGAGCCGCGAGCAGACGGCGCACCTGCGAACCGTAGGAGGCGCTGCCGAGACGTCCGAGGTACTGGGCACGGATGCCCTTGGCATCCTGAAACAGCAGCTGCATCCAGGGCGACAGTTGTCGCGCGAGCGGCGAGCCGCGCTCGGAAAATTGCCTCCAGGCGACCTTGATCTGTCCGAAGATCTCGGTCTCGGCGACCAGCTTGCTCTCGAGGCCGCACGCAAAGCGCAGCAGGAAAGCGTAGGCCTCGTTGCCCTCGAAGCTCTCGAGTACGCCGTCGGCCGGGAACTCAGCCTGCGCCTGCTCCGCGTGCTCGCTTCCCCGCAGCAGCGCGACGCGCCGCTGGCAGGTATCGATCAGGAATACATCGAGGCCGGCGCGCGACTCGGGCACCGTCGCACACGCCACGTGCGCACCACGCCAATGCAGGACATGTAGCTCGCGCAAGTCCACGGACGGCAGGCTAGCGCGGCTGCTCGGCGATTTGTCACGGCCATGTCATGAGTGGGCCGCGGACACCGCAGCCGCGGCGCGCATGTGACCGATTGCGGCACCGGACAGCCCGTGGCCCGCGCGGGTTACCAGAATGCCGCCGAGCCGGGCTTCGGAGCCGCCCCGTTGAGCCTCGCGCTATCTACGGCCTGGCACGGTCGCAAGCCGCAGGTCCGACCCGGCGGCCAGATATAACGGCTGGCTGAACTGGCCGCGCACATCCGCGAAGCGCAACACCAGCAGCGGCAAGCTCCCTGCGCGGTCGCTACTCATCCGCACGACGTGCTGGTAGGTCTGCAGGTCGCAGTCGGTATAGACCTGGGTGTAGACAATCTCCCCATGAGCCGTGCATTCGGCCGACTCCTCAAAACGCTGTTCGCAGAAGCGATCGATCGGGCGGGAGGGGCGCTGACGAATGGCGATCTTGAACAGCGCTGGCCCACTCGGCACCCCGGACGGGATCTGCTCCACACCGGGATAGTCGAGCATGCGGGCCAGTTGCGGGCCGCGAACGACATACGCCTGTTGTTGTCGGTCCCAATCGACGGACTCGGCCAGCTTCTGCCCGCCCGGGTCGGACGTGGAGTAGGCGTCGAAGTGAATGTCGGGACAAAACTGCACAGCCGCGCCGTCATCGGCGCTCGAGGCGCCGTGCAACACCGGGGCGAGCCAAAGGGCGGGCGCCAGCGCGGCGAAGAGCGGCAGGCGGTTGCGGCCGTGCATGCACATAGGGCGCATACGCTCGCCTGCCGGCTACGCGGATGCAAGTCCCGGCGCCCCTTTGGGCCCGATCTGGTTTGCGTGGGAAGATACCGCAGCTACACGATGAGAAGCGGAGTCATCAAGGCTGCTGTCGGATGGGTCGCCGCGGTCGGCCTGGGTGCATTCGGCCTCCGGGCGCTCGGCGCGCCCTCCCTCGCCACCGAGCGCCCAGAGCTGTTCGGTGAGGCATGGGCGCCCTCATCGCCGCCCGCCACCTGCGTCCGGTCATCGATCGGGTGTTCCCGCTGACGCAGTACCAGGAGGTCGTGGACTACATGAAGAGCGGTAGGTTCTTTGGCAAGATCGTGATCCAGTGGCGCTGACCGAGCGCGGATGCTCCTGCGGGGCGAGCTGCTACCGTCGACATGCTGCTGCGAACCGGTTCCAAGCGCATTCACCTGCCCACGGCGCTGGCCCTCCCGCTGGCGGTCATCCTGGTACCGCTGGCGGCACTGGTCGCACTGCAGGCCTATCAGGCATTTGTCCGCACGCCGCTGCTGATCCGCAGTCAGCAATCCATCGATCAATCCTTTGAGCTCATCACCACGACGCAGGCGGTGCGCTCGGCGCTGCAGAACGCCGAGCGCGGACAGCGCGGCTACCTGTTGACCGGAGATCCGCGCTACCTGCAGGGCTACCGCAACGGCATCGAGCAGGCTCCGCAGCAGCTCACTCGCCTGCGGCAGCTCTCGATCGGTAGTCCCGATCAGCAGCGCATCATGGCGATCCTGGCGCAAACCATCGCGACCAAGCTGCGCGAGATGCAGACCACCCTCGACGTGTACCAGCGCAGTGGTCTGGCCGCCGCGCAACAGTTCATGGCCACCGATGTCGGGTTCGACACGATGAGTACCATCGAGCGGCTGTTGGATGCGACCGTGGCGAGCGAGCGCGAGCGCCTCAGAGGGCGCCTGAGCGCGGCGGCGAATGAGGAAGCGAGCACGGCCTACAACGCCCTGGCGAGCGGCTTGGTCGCGCTGCTACTCATGGTGGTGGGCATCAATCTCATCGTGCAGGCGTTTCACGGCGCCCGCAAAATGGAAGCCGAGCGGCGGGCGACCGAACAGCGGCTGAACGCTCAGCTCACGCAAACCCAGGCCGCGCTCGCGCAGACGCAGAAGATGGAGGCCCTCGGCCAGCTCACCGGCGGTGTCGCGCACGACTTCAACAATCTGCTGCACGTGATCGGCAATGCGGTGCGCCTGCTGCAGCATCGTCTCGCGACCAACGACGCCGAGGCCGGGCAATACCTGGACATGATCAAGCGCAGCAGCGAGCGCGCTGCCGGCATCACCTCCCGGCTACTCGCCTTCGCGCGCCGCCAGCCGCTCGAGCCCCAGCCCACCGACGTCAACAAGCTGGTCGCAGGCATGAGTGAGCTGCTGCGCCATACGCTCGGCGAAAGCATCGCACTCGACACCGTGCTCGGCGGCGACGCATGGATGGTATCGGTGGACCGAAACCAGCTCGAGACCGCGATCCTGAACCTGGCGCTGAATGCGCGTGATGCCATGCCCGAGGGCGGCAAGCTCATCATCGAGACCTCCAACATCTACCTGGACGAGCCCTATGCGACACTGCACGCGGACGTCAGGGCGGGGCAGTACGCCATGGTCGCGGTCAGCGATACCGGCGCGGGCATGACAGCCGAGGTGGCGGCCCGCGCCTTCGACCCGTTCTTCACCACCAAGGAGCCTGGCCGTGGCACCGGACTCGGTCTGTCCCAGGTGTTTGGATTCATGAAGCAGTCCGGCGGACACGTGAAGATCTACAGCGAGCTCGCACAGGGAACGACGATCAAGATGTATCTGCCGCGCCTGAGCGGCGCGGCGTCCGTGCATCCGATCGACAGCGTGCAGAAGCTAGCGGTCGGCTCCGGCGAGTCGATCCTGGTGGTCGAGGACGATAAGGACGTCGGTGAGTTCACGGCGCGAATGCTGTCCGACCTCGGCTATCGGGTCGGCACCGCCCCCAACGGGCCCCTGGCTCTGAAGCAGCTCGAGCAATCCCACGGTGTTGACCTGCTGTTCACCGATGTCGGTCTGCCCGAGGGCATGAGCGGCCGTGTGCTGGCCGATGAAGCTCAGCGCCGCTGGCCGCGGATCTGCGTCCTCTATACGACCGGATACGCGCGCAATTCGATCTTTCATCACGGTCGGCTTGACCCCGGCGTCGATCTGATCACCAAGCCCTTCACGCAGGCGAGCCTCGCCACCAAGGTGCGACAAATCCTCGACGGGCGCGCGCCGCCAGCCGCGCGGTCGACCGCGCCCCCTGAACGCTCCTGACGGGCGCGTTTCCGGTCACGCTGCCGCCGATAGCGGCGCTACCGGGGCAAATTATGTGATCGAGCTCTCAACCCGAGCTGAAGCAGTGTGTCGCTCCGCCCGCTTGCTTGCTTTGGGACGCGGCCAGTCGGAGACTCGAGACGCTCTCATGTCGTGCCACCGCCAGGACATGGAGGATCCGGTGGAGACGCTTAGATTGAGGAAAATCCAGCAAGCCGGACACGTAGGCCGGTTACTGCAAGGGCTGGCGAAGAGCTCCGGCATGCTCGCCGACGGCGCTCGGCCGCTGCGCGAGCGGGGTGAGCTGCCGGCAG
>JASHTF010000265.1 GCA_030040715.1 Gammaproteobacteria bacterium
AACAGCGCGGCAATCAGCGCCAACAGCACGCCGCGGGTTCCAAACTGCGCCCGCGACTGAATCATTTGCGGAATCCCGAGGCGCGGTCCCTGATTGGCGTGAAACGCCATGAAGGAGGTGCCGACCGCTGAGCCTAGGATCGCGGCCACGGCTGTCCATCCGAGCCCGAGTCCGGCGAGTGGCCCAGTGAAACCCACGGCCAGGGTAAACAGCACGAAGTCGCTGGTGAACCAGAACGGGCCCTGATGCCAGACCTTGCCGTGGCGCTCATTCCACGGGATGTAGTCGATGGCGCGGCTCTCAAGCAGCGCCGGCCGGGCTGGGCTAGCCCTCTGATCAGGAGCGCGGTGGCTCATCGCGGGTGTCTACTCCCGGGATCCCCTCGCGGCGGTGAACCGCCTGTAGGCCGACATGATCGTACAGGCACAACGCGCCGAGCAACTCGCCGATCGCGACCGCCGAGACCACGGGCGTGTGTCCGCCGCAGCCGAAGCTAGATCGCGGGCTTATGATCGAGCGCCACGCGCAGCCTGCGCTGCCACAGATCGGTGCGCGCCAACAGCGGCAGCACCCGGCTTCTCAGTCCCACGAGCCCCGCCGGCCAGCGAGTACCGATGACGCCGTAGAGGTAGGACACCCGCTGGGTCATATCGACGTAGGGCCGCTCGTGCCGCTCCCATGCCTGCAGCGCCGAGGGAATATCACGACTTCGCGCCAGCAGGCGGGCGAGCACGACCGCGTTGACGATCGCCACGCACGCACCCTGGCCGATATTGGGTGCCATGCCGTGGGCCGCATCGCCGACGATCGCGACACGTCCCCTCGACCACGCCGAGCAGGTGACATTGAAGAACGGTCGCCAGTACTCCTGAGGATGGCGCGGCAGCCGCTGCAGATAGCTGCCGTACTGCGGGTGCGACTCGAGCCAGGCCTCGAGATTGAAGGGCTGCTGCATGCGCGCCTGATAATCACTCTCGGGGCAGCACAAAAAGACGTAGTGCTGATCCTTGCTGGCTGGCGCGATGCCGATGCGCCGTCCCCGGTTCCACATCTCGACCCGTCGCTCGTTGACCCGATCGTCCGACCGACGCGGTACCAGGTGCCGGCCACAGCCATCGCGCAGATCGACGACGCTGAGCCCGAGCCGCAGCGAGTCGCGCACGCGGGAGAACACCCCGTCGGCACCGATGCACAGATCCGCCTTCGGCCCGAAACCCTGCTCGAACTCCAGTCGCCCCTCGGGGTCGGCGGCGAGCGCCAGAGAGTTGGTGACGATCTCGACGCCATTCTCGATCGCTTTTTCCGCCAGGATACGATGCAGCTCGGTGCGCAGCACGACGACGAGCTCGGGCAGCGCCTCGCCCGCGCGCCGGATGTTCACCTCGCGATGGCGATGATCGAGCAGCAGTCGCGGCTGGCTCGAGCGCACTCCGGAGGCCGCCACCTTGTCATAGACGTTGATCTCGCGCAGCGCGTCGAGCGCGTTCTGAAACAGGTAGATGCCGGCGCCAATCTCGCGCAGCTCGCGGCTCTTCTCGTGCACGCGCACGCGCCAGCCGTGCTGCGCCAGGGCCGCGGCCACCGCCAGACCTGCGAGCCCGGCGCCGGCAATCTCTGCAAAGGGACGCTCGCTCGCCATACCTGCGCTATCGATTGCGTTCGCTGCGGCTATTATATCGAGGCCCTACCAGCGGCAGGCAGCACGGCCCATGTACCGTATCGATCCGGATCGCATCGACCTCGTCGAAGCATTCAAGTCACAGCCCTTTGGTCCGCACGCTGCCGAGGTCAAGCGCATGCTCAATCGTCTGCGATGGGGAAGCATGCAGGATCGTCTCGTGCTGGTCTGCGTCGAGCGGCATCGCCGCTGGGTGCTGGGCCGCTTGAGCGGGCGGCGCGATCGTCCCATAGAGCTTGATCGCTCGGCGCAGTTCACCAACCTGGCGCAGGCGGAGTGGGAGATCTTCAAGCGCCGCTGGCAACAGCACACCGGGCGCAGTCTCGCCGGGCGGGTGACAGAGCCGGCGTACGACTCGTCGCTGGGTGCGGCACGCCGCTAACGACTCGGTCGCCACGCACCCGGTGCTGCGTGCGATGCTTTGCTCTCCCGGCCTTGGCGTGATGACGGTCCTGCTATGAAACAGATTGTCGGCTACTGCGATCGTTGGAGTGCTCAGCCCGGCGACACCATACGGGTCATGGTCAGCACCTATGGGCCCAAGCGCTTCCAAGCCGGGCTGGTGCGCGTGATCTGTGGTGACGATCGGCCGCTTGGGCCTGGATTCAAGGAACAGCCGGTCGCGGTCCCGTGGCAGGGCGAGTACCCGGGGCGTACCCAGACCAACCCGACCGGCTCGTACGTGCGCGTTCCCGCGAGCGACAGCTTGACGCGCATCAGCAGCTTCACGGTGCAAACGTGGGTGTTCGCGACCACGCCGCACCAGGGGCGGCAGGCGCTGATCGCCAAGTGGGATCGTGCGCGCTCGGAGGGCTTCGCGCTCTCGATCGGCGCGGATGGCGCGAGCGAGATCCGCGTGGGAGACGGTGCCGGAGCGGTCGCGAGCCTGAGCAGTGGCGTGCCGTTGCTGGCCGAGCGCTGGTATCGACTGACCGCCTCGTACGATGCCGCCAGCGGCCGCTTGGCGCTCGAGCAGTGCCCGCAATTCAAGCTGCCGGGCCAAGCGTCGCGCGTCGAGTCGCGCACCGGGCCGATGCACGCGCTCGGTGCCTGCTCACTGCCGCTGACGATGGCAGCACTGCCCGATCCGACCGGCGATCGGTGGGCCTCGGATTATTTCAACGGCAAGTTGGATAGTCCGAGGCTCGCGGCGCACGCGCTGGATGCCGCGTCGCTGGCCGACGCGCTGTCCAGCGGGCAGCCGCCGTCCGAGCTGCTCGTCGGCTGGTGGGATTTCGCCCTCGACATGCGCGGCGACGGCGTGACCGATCGGTCAGGCTACGGTAATCATGGCGAGACCATCAATCTTCCGTCTCGGGCCTGTAAGGGCTGGAACTGGGACGGTAGTCAGCATGATTGGCGGGTCGCGCCGCATCAGTACGGCGCGATTCATTTTCATGATGATGATTTGTCCGACGCCGGCTGGTCGCCAGACATCACCTTTACGGTGCCGCAGACGTGGCGTAGCGCCGTCTACGCGATCAAGCTCGAGGCCGGCGACGACGTCACCTATCTGCCGCTGTTCGTGCGCCCGCCAGCGGACACCGCGACCTCACCGTTGGCGCTGCTGGCGTCGACCGCGACCTATCTCGCCTATGCCAATTCCAGAATCACGCTGCACGTGGACTTCGCCGAGATTCGTCGCGGACACGTGCTCGCCTACGATGCCGAAGAGGCGTTCCTGCAGGAGCATGGCGAAATCGGCCTCTCGACCTACGATACCCATAGCGACGGCAGCGGCGTGCGTTACTCCTCGCGGCTGCGTCCGATCCTCACGACTGGTCTGCGAACCCGGGTGTGGAACTTCAACGCCGACACGCATCTGATTGCCTGGCTCGAGCACCTGGGTCTCGCCTTTGATGTGATCACCGATGAGGATCTCGAGCGCGAAGGCTTGGCGTTGCTATCCCGCTATCGAACCGTGATCACGGGGACGCATCCCGAGTACTGGTCGACGAAGATGTGGAGCGCCTTGGCCGCCTACCAGCAGACCAGCGGGCGGTTCATGTACCTCGGCGGCAATGGCTTTTACTGGCGCGCAGCCTTCCATCCCACCAGAGCCGGCGTGCTCGAGATACGGCGCTGCGGCGCCGCAGCCAAGTATTGGGACGAGGAACCCGGCGAGTATCATCTGGCCTTCACCGGAGAGCTCGGCGGCCTGTGGCGCCGTTGTGGCCAACCTCCGCAGACGCTGGTTGGCATTGGTACCCGCGCCACCGGATTCGATCGCAGCTCCTACTATCGCTTCACCGCCGCCGCCAACGATGCGCGAGCGGCGTTCATGCTGGAGGGCATCTCGACGCAGGAGCGGCTCGGTGATTTCGGCTCCATCGGCGGTGGCGCCAGCGGACTGGAGATCGATGCGGCGGACTTTGCCTTGGGAACCCCGCCGCACGCGCTGATCATCGCCTCCTCCGAGCAGCACTCACCCGACATGATGTTTGCTCCGGAGGAGATTCTGTTCCAGCACTCGATGATGAGCGGTGAAGACAACCCGCAGGTGCGGGCGGACGTGGTGTTCTACGAGACCGTGGGTGGCGGCGCGGTGTTCGCGGTCGGTTCCATCGCCTGGTGCGCGAGCCTCGCGCACGACGACTACCGCAACAACGTCGCGCGGCTGATGGCGAACGTGCTGCGGCGCTTCCTCAGTCCCGAGCCGTTCGTGTTTCGGCCGGGCGCTGAGTGGCGTGAGCCGCCGCACGCGAGTCGCGCCATCCCTGCATCGGTACGACTGCCCGGCGCTGCCGGTGGCAGCTGACCCGATTTGCTGTAGCGGCGCGAGCGGTGTAGTTTGCCGCTCCGCAGCTATGGCAGAATCACATCCGGTCGTATTTACCCTAATATCCGAGGACTCCAAATGAACGACGCGATCCCATCGACCGAGGGTTTCACCCTGCAGCGTCGTCAACCCAACGGTGGCACCCGGCCGCTGACCCATTGGGGCTTTCGCAACGAGACCGATGTGCTGACCGACGTATTGCTCGGGCCTCCGGATCACCTGCGCCACATGGCGACCAGCTCACTCTCGCGCAAGCACTTGCGCGAGCATCCGGCGGACATCGGCACCGCTCACGCCCAACACCGCGCGCTGGTCAGCGCCTACGAGCGCTTCGGCGTGCGCGTGCACTTCCATAGCGTCCGTCCCGAGCTGCCGATGCAGGTCTACGCTCGCGACTCGAGCGTCATGACCCCGTTCGGAGCAATCATCACCAACATGGCCGACCGCTGGCGTCGTGGGGAAAATTTCGCGGCCATGCACACCTACGAGCGGCTCGGCATCCCGATCTACGACATGGTGACGGCCGGCACTTTCGAGGGCGGCGATTTCAACGTCATCGAAGAGGGTTGTGTGCTGATCGGTTGCGGCGGTGCCCGCACCCAGGAGGAAGGGGCGCGCCAGGTCGAGAGCTGGTTCAAGGCCGAGGGCTGGGAGACGCGTCTCGCCTTCTTCGACGAGTATTACGTCCACATCGATCTGATGGTCGTCCCGATCGCGCGCAAGCTCACCGCGGTCTGTACCGCATGCACCGAACCCGCAATCGTCGACTGGCTCAGGAGCAAAGGGCACGAGATCATCGATGTGCCGTTTGAGGACACGATCAACCTCGGTTGCAACTTCATGTCACTGGGCCGCAATCGAGCGATCGTGCCGAAATTGAGCCAGAGCCTCATCCGTCAATTGCGCGCACGCGATTTCCAGATTGCCGAGCTCGACATGAGCGAGATATCGAAGACCGGCGGAGGCATTCACTGCATGGCGCAGTCGCTGCGGCGCGTGCCTGCAGGCTAACGGGCGGGCTGGTCCGAGTCGCGCAGCGGAGCGGCCTCGCTCCGCTGCCCCCCGACCCTCGTCGATGCGGTCCGGCGCAGCTTCTGCGACCAGACCGCAGACGGGCTCGGTATGTTGAGAACCCTCAGGCCTGATAGACCGTCGACCCGCCGGTGACGGTGCGATAGATCTTGATGTCCTTGATCTTGTCGGGATCCACGCTGTGCAGGTCCTCGGCGAGCACCACGAAGTCCGCCAACTTTCCCGCCGTGATCGAGCCTTTGATCGCCTCTTCGTGCGAGTTGTAGGCGCCATTGAGCGTATTGATGCGCAGCGCCTCATCGACGCTAACGCGCTGATTCACACCCCAGGTCTCACCGTTCCACCCTTTGCGGGTGGCCATGCCTTGAATGCCCATGAGCGGCGCAAACGGCCCCGGCCCGAAGTCCGAGCCGGCAGCGACGCGGACGCCCGCATCCAGAAATGAGCGGAACGCCATGCAACGGCGCATCAATTCCTCGCCATAGAAGTGAAACTTGTCCGAGTTGTAATACGCGTAGGTCGTGAACGGGGCCGGTACCGCATCCATGGCCTTGATCCGACGGATCAGATCGTCGTTGATCAGCGTGCAGTGAGTGATCTTCGGACGCACATCCTTGGCCGGAAGCAGCTGCAGAGCGCGCTCGTACGCCGTCAGCACCATGCCGATGGCGACGTCGCCGTTCGCGTGGCAGTTGGGCTGTATGCCGGCACGGTGCACGCGCTCGGCCCAGTCGTTGAGCTGCTGCTGCGATTCGGTGACATTGCCACGATAGCCGTCGTGTCGGCCCGGATACGGCACGCTCAACGCCATGGTGCGCTCCGAGAACGAACCGTCGACCGTGTGCTCGAAGGTGGCGCCGAATCGCAGCCACTCATCGCCGAGGCCGGTCTCGATACCGTTGGCGATCATCGCGTCGAGCACCGGGCCGATGGCTTCGTAGCTGACGCGGTGCTTGAGCTCACCGCTGGCGCGAATCTGTTGTAGCGCCATGAGATCGCCACCCTCATGGTGCACGCTGGTGAGCCCGTAGCGCACGAACTGCTGCGAAATATAGGCCATGGCGGCGCGACTGCGTTGCGCCTGGACCGCCGGTGCATAGCTCGGTCGCGTGCCGACGCGCCTGAACACCTGCATCGCGTTGTCGGTGACGCGGCCATTGAGCGCACCGCTGTCGTCGCGGTCGAAGGTACCGCCCGCGGGGTTGTGCGTCGCTTGCGTAACCCCGGCCAGCTGCAGCGCCTTGCTGTTGTAGAAGCTGGTATGGCCGCCGCGATGATGCACCACGACGGGGTGCTGCGTTGAGACCTTATCGAGGTCGTGCACGTTCAGCTGACGCTTGTCCAGTACCTTGGTGTCGTCGAAGAAATAGCCCTCGACCCAGGTGCCCGCCGGCGTCTCGGCCGCTCTTTTGCTGAGCTTGTCGATGATGCTGTCGATGGTGACGAATTTGACTTCGAACGGGTCACCCACCAGCACCTGGTACAGCAGCACCTCGCCCTCGGCGTGGTTGTGGCAGTCGATGAAGCCGGGCACGATCGTCATCTGCTGCGCATCGAACAGCTGCGTGCCTCGGCGAGCCAGGTTGCGGATATCGGCGTTGCTACCCACGGCGAGGAACCGTCCCCGACCGACCGCGAACGCCTCCGCACGCGGCAGCCGTGGATCGACCGTATACACCTTGGCGTTGAATACGATCAGCTCCGGATCGAGCGTCTCCTGCGCCCACGCCCTGGGTGCAAACGACGCCCATGCACACGCGCCGAGACCACCGCCCGCGAGGCGCATGAAGCGCCGGCGGCTGATACTTGTCTTGTTCATGATTGCCCCCTGCAACCTGTTCGATAACACGACGGCGCGGCCGGAATCGGCTCGCCCTGTCTCACGCTCGGCCATGTTGGACGACTACACCCGCTGCCTCTGGCCCAGGATCGACGGCAAAGCGCCTAAGCCGCCGCCGATACGTCCATGCCTCTTGTGCCGGGTGTAGAACTGCTCGACTCTAGCGCTCGGGCCGCCAAATGGGAACTTCCGCCGCCAGCGCGCTCACGTCGTGAGCCAGCGAGCGTATTGCGGACACCTGTGGTCTCGGTTAGCCTATCTGATCGTCTGACGTCATCTTGAGCCGGGGGGCGGCCCCGCGCCGCAAAACCATGCCATGAGCAAAGATCACGAGCCGGAGTCTGTCACAGGCAGGCGGGATTTCCTCAAGGGTGCCACGCTGACGGGAGCCGCAGCAGCGCTGGCTCCGGCCATAGTCGCGACCGCCGCCCAGGCCCAGGACGCCACGCCGACCCGCAGGGCTCCGCCGCCGCCGAATCCCAACGACTCGATGCCTCCGGAGGATAACGATCCAATCGTCTTGAGCTCGAGCGGCGGCGACTTCATGGTCGACGTGCTCAAGACGCTCGATCTCGATTACATCGCGGTGATGTGTGCCTCGACCTTTCGCGGGCTGCACGAGTCGATCATCAACTATGGCGGCAACAGCAAGCCCGAGATCCTGACCTGCCCGCACGAGGAGATCGCGGTAGCCGTGGCGCACGGCTACTCCAAGATCGCCGGTAAGCCGATCGCGGCGATCGCGCACGGCACCGTCGGGTTGCAGCACGCCTCGATGGCGCTCTACAACGCCTGGTGCGACCGCGCACCGATCTACATGCTGATCGGCAATATCGCTGCCGCCAATGAGCGCCTGTACGACTTCGAGTGGCAACACTCGGCCCTCGACCCCGGCGCGACGGTACGCGACTTCATGAAGTGGGATGATCAGCCGGTCAATCTGCAGCACTTCGCCGAGTCGGCGCTGCGGGCCTACAAGATCGCCGTGACGCCGCCGATGGGACCGGTGATGCTGTCGCTCGATCAATTTCTGCAGGAGGGCCCGATCGAAGACCGGGCGAGGCTGCAGATCCCCGCGCTCACGCGCGTGGTGCCTCCGGCCGGCGACCCGGGCGCGCTCGATGAGCTGGCGCGCATGCTGGTCGCAGCAGAAAATCCGGTCCTGATCTGTGGTCGGGTGGCACGCACCCCCCTCGGCATGTCACGGGTAGTCGAGCTGGCCGAGACGCTGCAATGCGGGGTCATCGACGACCTCGCGCGCCTGAACTTCCCTAACCGCCACCCGCTGAATGCGCGCGGCACCGATGTGCTGGGCGGCGCCGATCTGGTGGTATGCCTGGAGGTCGATGACGTATACGGCTCGGTGCACGTGCTGCGCGATCGCATCATACGTACCACCGCCCCCATCATGAAGCCCGGCGCCAAGCTGGTGACTTTGCGCTCGGCCGATCTCTACATGAAGTCGAATTACCAGGATTTCCAGCGCTACCAGCCGGTCGATCTGGCGATCGCGGGCGATGCCGAGGAGAGCCTGCCGGTGCTCACGGAGCTGGTCAAGAAGCGGCTCGATCCGCCCAACAGCACACTCGAGGCACGCGGCAAGAAGCTCGCCGAAGCGCAGCGGGCGCTGCTCGAGAGCACGCGCGCGCAGGCGACCATCGGCTGGGATGCGAGCCCGATCACGACTGCGCGACTGTGTGCCGAGCTCTACGGGCAGATCGCCGATCTCGACTGGTCATTGGTTGCCAGTGGCATCTACCCCTGGCCGCACGGTCTGTGGAATTTCGATAAGCCGCACCGATGGATCGGAGACTCGGGTGGATCGGGCATCGGCTATCTCCTGCCCGCATCCACGGGCGCGGCGCTGGCCAATAAGACCCAGGGCCGCTTCAGCGTCTGCATCCAGCCGGATGGGGACTTTAATTTTGTGCCGAGCACGCTGTGGGTGGCGGCGCATCACCGCATACCGATCCTGTACGTGATGCACAACAATCGTGCCTACCACCAGGAGTACATGTATCTGCAGGCGATGGCGAATCGTCGCCAGCGCGGCATCG
>JASHTF010000266.1 GCA_030040715.1 Gammaproteobacteria bacterium
GCGGTGGTCGGCGGAGCTCTGCGTCTGCTCGGCGTTCCACCCGACGAGCCCGCAGCGCCAACCGACCCGCTGTTCTATGGACAGAAGGTAGCTCAGCGATGAGCTCCGTGGCCGCATCGCAGTGGCGTGCCCTCGGCCCCGTGCTCGCGGGTCTGGCCGAGGTGCCGCAGGATTTGCGCGTCGCCGACATCACGCAGGACAGCCGCGAGGTGATCGCCGGCGGCGCGTTCCTCGCCTGCCGCGGCCACACGCATCATGGACTCGAATACGCGCCGCGCGCCGTCGAGGCGGGCGCGCGCGTGATCCTGTGGGAGAGTGCGCCGGGCGTCACACCACCGCCTCTGGATGCATCGGTGGTAGTGCGCGAGGTGCCGCGGCTGCACGCGCAGCTCGGGCTGATCGCCGATCGCTTCTTTGGTGCGCCTTCCGCCGCCCTGCAAATCGCGGCGATCACGGGCACCAACGGCAAGACCACCTGTGCCTGGCTGCTGGCACAGGCGCTGTCGCTGCTCGGACGGCGGGCAGCCTACCTCGGGACCCTCGGCGTCGGATCGGTCGCGCCGCCGGCGCTGCAGCCACTCATGCATACCACGCCCGACGCCGTGACGCTGCACCGGCTGCTGGCCGGGCTGCGCGCGGACGGGTTCGATGCGGTGGCGATGGAGGTCTCCTCACACGCGCTCGCGCAGGAGCGCTGCGCCGCGGTGCGGCTGCACACGGCGGCCTTCACCAATCTCACCCGCGATCACCTCGACTATCACGGCGATATGGCCTCGTACGGCGCAGCCAAAGCGCGGCTGCTGGAATGGCCGGCATTGCACGCACGCGTCGTCAATGTCGACGACGCCTTCGGCCGCGCATTGGCGCTGCGCTACGCGGCGGACAGCGCGGCGCCGGCGCCGCGGCTGTGGGTCACCGCCTGCGGGTGTCGCGGTGACGGCCGCGCGGCCATGGCGCACGGCGTGGATTACGTGTACGCGAACCGCGTCACCCTCACGCAAGCGGGACTCGACATCGAGCTCGAGAGCAGTCGCGGCGCGCGCGGCCCGGTGCAGTTGTCGAGCCCCCTGCGTGGCACCTTCAACGCCGAGAATCTGCTCACGGTGCTCGCGGTGCTGCTGGCGTGGGAGGTGCCGCTGGAGCGCGCCTGCGCGGTGCTCTCGCGTTGCCAGGCGGCGCCCGGACGATTGCAGCCCGAGGGCGGCGGCGCGCTGCCGTTGGTGCTGATCGACTACGCGCACACCCCGGATGCGCTGGCTGTGGCGCTCCAGGCCGCACGCGCATATTGCCGTGGTCAACTGTGGTGCGTGTTCGGCTGCGGCGGCGAGCGCGACACGGGCAAGCGCAGCCAGATGGGGCGCATCGCGGCGGAGGCGGCCGATCAGATCATCGTTACCGACGACAATCCGCGCCGCGAGGATCCGGGCCAGATCGTGGCTGCGATTCTTGCGGGGGTCGAGCAAGCCGCAGGCGAGCGGCGGACCGCCGAGGCGCCGTCCGTGCGACCGGGGCGCCTGCCTGAGACCCGCGTGATCCATCAGCGTGGTGAGGCCATCGGCTGCGCGATCGCGCACGCAGCGCCGATGGATGTGGTGCTGGTCGCCGGCAAGGGCCATGAGGACTATCAGGTCGTGGGCAGCGAGCGGCGGCCGTTCAGCGACACCGCCTGCGTGCGCGCCGCGCTGGCGGCCCGAGCGCCGTCGCCCGCTGCGGCGCAATCGAAGGCACATGGCTGATGCGCACGCTCGCACAACTCGCCCGCGCCTGCGACGGTCGCTTGAGCGGCGATGACCGCCCGTTTGCCGAGGTGGTGATCGATACGCGCAAGCTCTCGTCCGGTGATGTGTTTGCAGCGTTGCACGGCCAGCGGCTCGACGGACATCAATTCGTCGCGGAGGCGGCGCGCAAGGGCGCCGCCGGCGCGCTGGTCGAGCATGAGGTGAGCGCCCCACTGCCGCAGATCCGCGTGCCGAGCGTTGAGGCGGCGCTCGCGGCGGCGGGACAGCAGACACGCGCCGAGTTCCGGGGACCGGTGATCGGTGTGGCCGGCAGCAACGGCAAGACCACGGTCAAGGAGATGATCACGGCCATTCTGTCGCAGCGCGGGCCCTGCCTCGCGACGCGCGGCAACCTGAACAATCAGCTCGGGGTGCCGCTGACGCTGCTGCGCCTCACGGCCACACATTGGAGCGCGGTGATCGAGGTGGGTGCGAACCGCGCCGGGGACGTGGCTCAGCTCACGCAATGGGCGCGCCCGACCATCGGACTGATTACCAACGCGGGGGCCGAGCATCTGGAGGGATTTGGTTCGCTCGAGGGCGTTGCACGTGCCGAGGGCGAGATGGTGGCGGGCCTGCCGCCCGACGCCACTGCAATCATCAACGCCGACGATCCCTACGCGTCGCTGTGGCAGGCGAGCACGGCGGCCAAGGTGGTGCGCTTCGGGCTCGCGCGCGCCGCCGAATTTCGGGCCGAGCGGCTGCGACTGTCGATGGATGAGCAGGGCTTCGTGTCCCGCTTTTGGCTCGAGAGCCCGGTGGGAGGTAGCGAGATCGCGCTCACCCTCGCCGGCAGGCACAATGTCCTCAATGCGCTGGCCGCAGCGGCTGCCGCTAGCGCCGCCGGCGCGACACTGGCCGAGACTGCCGCCGGACTCGCGAGCGTGCGCGCGGTGCCAGGGCGCTTGCAGCTGCGCCGCGGTCACAACCGCTGCTGGCTTATCGACGATTCCTACAACGCCAATCCGAGCTCGCTGCGCGTGGCTCTCGAGGTGCTGCAGCAGCTTCCCGGCCGGCACTGGCTGCTGCTCGGGGAGATGGCCGAGCTCGGAGCGTTTACCGAGGCGAGCCACCGCGATGCGGGAGCAATCGCGCGCGCGCTCGGGGTCGAGCGTCTGTACGCGCTCGGGCCGCTCGCGGCGCTGGCGGCCGACAGCTTCGGCGCCGGCGGCGCGCACTTCGATGAGCTTGCGCCGCTGCTGCGCGCGCTCGAGGCGGAGCTGCAGCCCGAAGTGACGCTCCTGATCAAAGGCTCGCGTGTCGCTCGACTCGAACGCGTCAGCGAGGCGCTCGCGGCTGGCGGCTCCGCTGGAGCAGGCGGCCCCGCTGGAGCAGGCGGTGCCGCTGGAGCAGGCGGTGCCGCGGCGACAGGAGCGGCAGCGGCTGCGCGCGCGGCCAGACAGCAGGTGCTCTGATGCTGTACTGGATCGCAAAGCTGCTGGCACCGCACTTCGGTGTCTTCCGGGTATTTTCGTACCTGACACTGCGCGCGATTCTCGCCGTGATTTCGGCGCTGGCGCTCTCGCTGCTGGTCGGTCCAGCCATGATCGCGCGGCTGTCGCGCTATCAGATCGGCCAGGTGGTGCGCGAGGAAGGCCCGCGCTCACATCTACCAAAAGCCGGTACGCCGACGATGGGCGGCGCGCTGATCATCGTCGCGATCGTGGTGAGCACGCTGTTGTGGGTGGACCTGCGCGACCGCTTCATCTGGGTCACGCTGGCCGTCACCGTCGGGTTCGGCGTGATCGGTTTCTACGACGATTACCTCAAGCTGGTGGTCGGTAACTCGCGCGGGCTCGCGGCACGCTGGAAATATTTCTGGCAGTCGCTGCTCGGCCTGGGCGCCGCGATATTCCTGTACCGCAGCGCGCATGCGCCGGCCGAGACCGATTTCTTCGTGCCATTCGTCAAGAGCATCAGTGTGCCGCTCGGTGCGGCCAGCTTCATCACCGTGGCCTACTTCATGATCGTCGGCATGAGTAATGCGGTGAACCTCACCGACGGGCTCGACGGACTCGCGATCATGCCCGCGGTGCTGGTCGCCGGAGCGCTGGGCGTATTCGCCTACGCGAGCGGCAATGAGATCTTCGCCCGCTACCTCGCCATTCCGGCGATCCCACAGGCCGGGGAGCTGCTGGTGCTCTGCAGTGCGCTCGGCGGCGCCGGCCTGGGATTTCTCTGGTTCAACTCCTATCCGGCGCAGGTGTTCATGGGCGACATCGGGGCCCTCGCGCTCGGCGCCGCGCTCGGGGTGATCGCGGTGATCGTGCGCCAGGAGATCGTCGCGCTGGTGATGAGCGGGATCTTTGTGATCGAGACCGCATCGGTGATTCTGCAGGTGAGCTCTTACAAACTCACCGGCCGGCGCATCTTCCGCATGGCACCCATCCACCATCACTTCGAGCTCCAAGGGTGGGCCGAGCCCAAGGTGATCGTGCGCTTCTGGATCATCACCCTGCTGTTGGTACTGGCGGGTCTGTCGACCCTGAAGCTGCGATGAGCGTACCGATGGCGATGCGTGGGGACGTGATCAGGAATGCCCGTCCGCCTGCGCCTGGAACGCGCCCGGCGGCCAATGACCTCGGCGCAGGCGTGAGCGAGGGCGCGAGCGGCGGCGCCAACGGTGCGCGCCGCCAGGGTCGTGCGGCGACCGCCGCGGCGGCCGAGGCGGACAGCTCCCTGCCGAGTCGCGCCGTGGTAGTTGGGCTCGGCAAGACGGGCTACTCGGTGGCGCGCTATCTGCTCGCGCGCGGCGTGCGCGTAGCCGTGACCGACAGCCGCGCCGCGCCACCGGAGCTCGAGCGGCTGGCCGCGAGCAGCGGCGAGATCATCGTGCGCACGGGGGGCTTCGACGCTGCGTTGCTCGAGGGCGCCGAGATGGTGGTGGTCTCGCCGGGGGTGGCGCCGCAGGGAGCCTTCTTCGAGCGCGCCCGCTCGCTGGCGCTGCCGATCGTCGGCGATATCGAGCTGTTCGCACGCGCGGCGGCGGCGCCGATCGTCGGCATCACCGGGACCAACGGCAAGAGCACGGTCACGACGCTCCTGGCGCAAATGGCGCGACGCGCGCGCTGCGCCGTCGCCGTCGGCGGCAACCTCGGCGTGCCGGCGCTGGAGCTGCTCGACCGTCCCGCGGACAGTCCCGCGCAGCTCTACGTGCTGGAGCTGTCGAGCTTTCAGCTCGAGACCACCGACTCGCTCGCACCGCTGGCCGCGGCCGTCCTGAACGTCAGCCCCGATCACCTCGATCGCTACGCCGACATCGACGCATACGCCGCGGCCAAGGCTCGTATCTTCGCGCGCAGTGCGCTCGCGCTGATCAATCTCGACGATACCCGCGTGGCTCGCATGCTGCGGCCCGGCCAGCGTCATCTGAGCTTTGCCCTGCGTGATCCCGCGGCCGACTACCGCCTCATCGGTCGTGGCGCCGACACCTGGCTCAGCAGTCACGGTGAGCGCGTCGTGCCGCTCGCCGAGCTGAAATTGGCAGGTCTGCACAATGCCGCCAATGCACTGGCCGCGCTCGCGCTCGCCGAGGGGCTCGGTCTGCAGCGCGCCGCCTGTATCGACGAGCTACGCGAGTTCCCGGGACTTCCCCATCGCACTCAATGGGTCGCCGACGTCAATGGCGTGCGCTACATCGACGACTCCAAGGGCACCAATGTCGGGGCGACGCTTGCCGCCGTCGCAGGGCTGCCGGGACCGCTGCTCGTCATCGCCGGTGGCGATGGCAAGGGACAGGATTTCTCCCCGCTCCAGGGCGCGTTTGCCGGCAAGGTGCGCGCGGCGCTGCTGATCGGACGCGATGCGCGGCAACTCGGCGCCGCGCTCGCCGGCGTTTGCGAGTGCGCGTACTGCCCGAGTCTCGAAGCGGCCGTCGAGGAGGCAGCGCGCTACGCCCGTCCCGGAGAGGTCGTGCTGCTGTCGCCGGCTTGCGCGAGCCTCGACATGTTCCGCGACTATGCGCACCGCGGCGAGGTGTTCGCGCAGGCGGTGCGGGGGCTCCCGGTGCGGGGGCTCGCCCCATGAGCAGCGTCGCTGCGACACTCGACGGCGCTGACGGCCGGCCGGCGGGGACGCGGCGCTCGGCGGCACTCGACACGCCGCTGATGCTGCTCACGGCCTGCATCGTGCTGCTCGGCCTGGTCATGGTGACCTCGGCGTCGATCGACATCGCGGCGCAGAACGGCGATCCCTTCGGCTACCTCGAGCGCCAGTTGCTGCAGGTTCTGATCGGGGTCGGCTGCGCCGCAGTCTGCTTCTGCATTCCGACCGGCCGGCTCGACAAGCTGTCGCTGCCGCTGCTGCTGCTCGCGGGGCTGCTGCTGGTACTGGTACTGGTTCCAGGTCTCGGTCATGTGGTCAACGGCAGCCGTCGCTGGCTGCGCTTCGTCGGCGCGAACTTCCAGGTTTCGGAAGCCGCCCGCGTACTGACACTGATCTACATCGCCAGCTACGCCGTACGGCGTGAGGAGGCGCTGCGTGCCGGCTTTGGCGGGATTGCTCGCCCGATCGCGCTGCTGGTGCTGATGGGGGCACTGCTGCTGGCCGAGCCGGACTTCGGCGCGGCGTGTGTGCTGGTGCTCACCGGATTCGGCGTGCTGTTCATCGCCGGCGCACGGCTGCGCTGGGTGCTGTTCATGCTGCTTGCGCTCGCCGGCGGGATGGCACTGCTGGTGCTGTTCTCGAGCTATCGGCTGCGCCGCCTGATGGCGTTTCTCGACCCCTGGGCCGATCCCTTCAATCGGGGCTTCCAGCTCACGCAATCGCTGATTGCGATCGGGCGCGGCGCGTGGTTCGGCGTGGGCCTCGGCGCGAGCGTGCAGAAGCTGTTCTATCTGCCCGAGGCGCACACGGACTTTTTGTTTGCGGTGCTCGCCGAAGAGCTCGGACTGGTCGGCGTTGCCGTGACGCTCGGCTTATTCCTCGCGCTCGCGTGGCGTGCGTTTGCGATTGCGCGTCGCGCCTACGAGGCCGGTCTCAAATTTGGGTCGCATCTCGCCGCGGGTTTCGGTCTGTGGCTCGGCGTGCAGGCCTTCATCAATATCGGCGTGAACATGGGAGTGCTGCCGACCAAGGGCCTGACGCTGCCCCTGATGAGCTACGGGCGCAGCAGCCTGGTCGTGACCCTGGCGTGGATCGGGATCGTGCTGCGCGTGAACTACGAGACCAGCTACAGCAGCCGCGCGCGGCGGGCGGGGCGCGCATGAACGGGCCGGCCGCACTCATCATGGCGGGCGGTACCGGCGGGCACGTATTCCCCGCGCTGGCGCTGGCGCGCGAGCTGCGCGCGCGCTCCTGGCAGGTCTGGTGGCTCGGCACGCGTCGCGGGATTGAGGCGCAGCTGGTCCCGGCCGAGCAGATCCCGATCGAGTGGCTCAGCGTCGGCGGACTGCGCGGCAAGGGTGTCCTCACCTGGCTCAAGGCGCCGCTGCTGTTGCTGCGGGCGCTGCTGCAGGCGCTCGCGGTCATGCGCCGGCGCCGGCCAGCCG
>JASHTF010000267.1 GCA_030040715.1 Gammaproteobacteria bacterium
CCATGAAGATCTCGCACGAGCTGCGCGCCGAGGCGCGTGAGCAGGAGCTGCGCACGCGCGAGCAGGGCATGCAGGAGATGGCGCAGAAATTCCGCGCCGTGGGCGAGCTGTATGTGCCCGCCTCGGAGCTGTCGGTATCGCCAGCGTCGCCGGCGCCGCAAGTTCTGATAGCACCGCTGGCACCGGTGGCGCCGACAGCGCAACCACCGGCATCGAAGTGAGCGCCGAATGCAGGTGACCATCATAGGCGGCGGCGTCGCGGGCCTGAGCTGCGGCGTTGAGCTGGCAGAGCGCGGCCTGGCCGTGGAACTGCTCGAGTGCAGCGCCGCCCTCGGCGTCGACAGCTGCTCCTGGTGCGCGGCCGGCATGCTCGCGCCGTGGTCTGAGCAGGCCGATGGCTGCGAGCCGCTGGTCGTCGAGCTCGGCGTCGAGAGCATCGCGCTCTGGCGCCGGCGCTTGGGCGAGCTATGCACGGCCCAGGGTACGCTGGTGATCGCGGCGGGTCGCGATCTTCCCGATCTCAAACGCTTCGCGCAACGCGCCGAGCGCGGCCGCTGGTGCGCGCGCGAGCAGATCGCTGCGCTCGAGCCCGAGCTCGCCGAGCGCTTCGAGCGCGCACTCTATCTGCCGGATGAGGCTCACCTCGATCCGCGAGCGGTGCTCCCCGCCCTGGCTGCGCGCTTGGAGGCCCTCGGGGGCACGCTCCGCTACAGCGTGAGCCCGGGCGAGAGCGATCCGGTCGGCCGTCGCGTGCTCGACTGCCGTGGCCTCGGCGCGCGCACCGCACTGCCGCAGCTGCGCGGCGTGCGCGGAGAGGTGCTGGTGCTGCGCTCGCGCGAGCTGCACCTCACGCGGCCGATCCGGCTGCTGCATCCGCGCGTCCCGATCTACCTCGTGCCGCGCGGTAACGGCATTTATCTACTGGGCGCAACCGTGATCGAGAACGACGACACCGGCCCGGTCACCGTACGCTCGGCGCTCGAGTTGCTGAGCGCCGCCTATGCGCTGCATCCGGCCTTCGCCGAGGCCGAGATCATCGAGATGCGCGCCCAGGCGCGTCCCGCGTTCCCCGATAACCTGCCGCAGATTCACCGCAGGGGACTGCGGTTGTACCTCAATGGACTGTACCGGCACGGCTTCCTGCTCGCGCCCGCTCTGGCGGTCCGAGTCGCAGAGATGCTGCTGCACAACCGCCACTTTCCGGAGCTCTCGCATGAAGATCGTCGTGAACGGCGCCTGGCGTGAGGTTGCGCTCGCCGGCCCGGCTACCACGCCAACGCTCGAGGCCGTGCTCGGGCAGCTTGGGTTTGCCAACCGCGCCGTCGCGACGGCTCTCAACGGCGGCTTCATCGCCGCCGGCGCACGCGCGGGCACGGCAGTGCGCGAAGGCGATCGGGTCGAGATCGTAGCCCCGATGCAGGGCGGCTGACTCATGCAGCACGAGCAGCGCATGCTCAGGCTATACGACCTGGAGCTCAGCTCACGGCTGCTGCTCGGCACCGCGCGCTACCCGTCGCCGGCGCTCCTCGCCGAGGCGGTGCGTGCCTCGGGCACCGCGGTTGTCACGGTGGCGCTGCGCCGCGAGGCCGGCGGCGAGCTCGCAGGGCAGGGTTTCTGGTCGCTCATCCGCACCCTCGGCGTGAACGTGCTGCCCAATACCGCGGGCTGCCACAGCGTCAAGGAGGCGGTGACGACGGCGCACATGGCACGGGAAGTATTCGCTACTTCCTGGATCAAACTCGAGGTCATCGGCGAGGACGACACCTTGCATCCTGACGTGTTTGGGCTGGTCGAGGCCGCACGCATCCTGAGCGAGGAGGGCTTCCAGGTGCTGCCGTATTGCACTGAAGATCTGGTCGCCGCCGATCGGCTCATCAATGCCGGCTGCCGCGTGCTCATGCCGTGGGCGGCGCCGATCGGATCCGGCCGCGGTCTGAATAACCCGTTCGGGCTGAAGGCGCTGCGCGCGCACTTCCAGGTACCGCTCATCATCGACGCCGGAATCGGCACGCCATCGCACGCCGCCGCCGCGATGGAGGCTGGATTCGATGCGGTGCTGATCAACACCGCGGTCGCCCAGGCGCACCAGCCGGTGCAAATGGCGCGGGCGTTTGCGCTCGCGGTCGAGGCCGGCCGCGCCGCCTATCTGGCCGGGCCGATCGAACCGCGCGACCTGGCCGTGCCCTCGACACCAGTGATCGGCAAAGCCTTCCTGGCTTGACACCCGGGCACCGCGCTGATGGAGCTTGCACGTGTCTACCCGATCGTCGAGGACGCACGGTGGGTCGCGCGCCTGCTGCCGCACGGCGTGCGGTTGATTCAGCTGCGCATCAAGGATCGTTCCCTGCAAGTGCTGCGCCGCGAGATCGAGCGCGCGCGCCAGTTGTGTGCGGCGGCCGGCGCACAACTGGTAGTCAACGACTATTGGCGGCTCGCGCTCGAGCAGCACTGTGGCTGGGTACATCTGGGGCAGGGGGACCTCGCCGACGCCGATCTCGCGGCCTTGCGCCGCGCCGGCGTGCGTATCGGCATCAGCACCCACGATGACACCGAGCTCGAGCGCGCGCTGCGCGCCGCGCCCGATTACATCGCGCTCGGCCCGATCTATCCGACGCTGCTCAAGCAAATGCCCTGGGCACCGCAGGGTCTCGCTCGAGTCGCGGAATGGAAGCGCCGTATCGGCATTATTCCGCTGGTCGCGATCGGTGGGCTGACGGTTGAGCGGCTCGCGGGTGTGTTCGCGGCCGGTGCCGACAGTGCCGCGGTCGTCACCGACATCGTGCGCCATGCGGATCCGGAGCGGCGCATGCGCGCGTGGCTCGCCGAGGCGCAGCGGCTGGATCGGCAACCGCGGCGGACGGCGCCCGCGGGTGACCTGCACGAGGCACTCGGATGAGCGATCGCTACGCGCGCCAGCTGGTCCTGCCGGAAATCGGTCCGGAAGGTCAGGCGCGTCTGGCGCGCGCCGCGGTGCTCGTCGTCGGCGCCGGAGGGCTCGGCTGTCCGGTGCTGCAATACCTCGCGGCCGCAGGTGTCGGGCACCTCACTATCGTCGACCCCGACCGCGTCGAGGAATCGAACCTGCATCGCCAGCCGCTCTACCGCATGAGCGATCTGGGCACTCTCAAGGTCGAGGCGGCGCGCGCCGCGCTGCTCGCCCTCAATCCGCGGCTGCGCATCACGACGCTGCCCGAGCGCCTGACGCCGGCGAATGCCGCGCGCTGCCTCGAGCCGGTCGACCTCATCATCGACGCCGCCGACAGCTTCGCCGTGACCTACACCCTCAGCGACGCCTGTCTCGCGGCGGGCAAGCACTTGATCAGCGCTTCGGTTCTCGGCTGGTCGGGCTATGCGGGAGTGTTCTGTGGCACCGTGCCGAGCTATCGCGCCGTCTTTCCGGAGCTCCCCGAGCGCGCGGGTAGCTGCGCGCAGAATGGCGTACTCGGTTCGGCGGTTGGCGTTCTCGGGACCCTACAGGCGCAGCTGGCGCTGTCGGTACTGCTCGGGCTGGCGTCGAGCGTCGCCGGCCGGCTGGTCTCGGTCGACCTGCGCAACCTGCATTTTGGGGGCTTCAGCTTCACCGATGCCGCCGAGCCCGAGGCCAACTGCTCGCGCTTCATCGACGTCTCCGCGCTCGCCGAGGACGACATCGTGATCGACTTGCGCGATCAGCTCGAGGCGCCGGTGGCCGTTTGTCCGCGTGCACTCCGACGCAGCGCCGAGTCACTCGAGGGGCTCGAGCCTGGCGACGCCGCGAGCGCGGCGTCGCCGATCGGCTGGTCGCGCGAGCGGCGCATCGTGCTCTGTTGTCGCACCGGCCTGCGTGCCTGGCGCGCGGCGCGCGCGCTGCAGCGCCAGGGCTATCGCAAGCTCGCGCTGGTCGCACTAGGCCCCTGAGCCATGACCGCCCGCAGCCGGGTGCTGGTCATCGCGGCAACGGACAGCAGCGGCGGAGCAGGGCTCACACGCGATGTCGCCACGCTGCGCGAGCTGGGCATGGAGGCGCGCTGCGCCGTGACGGCGGTGACGGTGCAGACCGACGGCGAGCTGCGGGCGGTTCATCATCTGCCGCCCGAGCTGGTACGCGCGCAGATCCGCGCCGCGCTCGAGGCGGACGATATCGGCGCGATCAAGATCGGCATGCTCGGCCGCGAGGCTACGGTGCAAGCCGTGATCGAGGCGCTGCCGCCGCGCGAGCGGATCGAGATCGTACTCGACCCCGTACTGCGGTCGAGCTCCGGAGGCGCGCTGCTCGATCAGCCAGGTCAGCGCCTGCTACGCGAGCAGCTGTTGCCGCGGGTAAGCTTGCTGACACCAAATATTCCCGAGGCCGCTGCACTGCTGGGGGAGGCAGCGGGCACCAATGAGGGTGCGCTCGCCGAGCAGGCGCTGCGGCTGCAGCGGCTGGGAGCGCGGGCGGTGCTGCTCAAGGGCGGACACGCAACGGGCGAGCGCGTGAGCGACATCCTGGTGGCGGACGGCGAGCTGGTCACGCAGCTGTGCGGGCCGCGCCTGCGCGCGCAGCGCCGCGGCACCGGCTGCAGCCTTGCGAGCGCCATTGCCGCCGAGCTTGCCCGCGGTCAGACGCTGCTCGCTGCCTGCAGCGCCGGGCAGCGCCACGTGCGCGCGGCGCTGGAACGCTCCGATGCTGCGGCGGGACAATCCGATAAGTAGACCAGGCGATCCCGATGCATAAGCACTCAACCACCCTCGCGCTGACGGCGCTGCTGCTCGCGATCCTGTTCCTAGCTCCCGGCGGCGCGCCCGGGGCAGCGCCTGCCGCAGACGCCGCCTCAGGCGCCGCAGCGCAGGGCGACGCCGCACCGCCCCCTGACGCCGGCGGCACAGCAGCGCCTGCCGCATGGAGGCTATCGGATCTGTATGCGGGCTCGGAGGCGTGGAGTCAGGCATACGCGCAGGCGAGCACCGAGGCGCAGGGGTTGGAGCGTTATCGCGGCACGCTGAGTCGCGGCAGCGCCGCCCTGTACCGCGCGCTCGATGCGATCAGCAATGTGCGGCGCGCGGCCGCACGGCTCGCGGTCTACGCCAGCCTCAAGGGCGATGAAGATCTGCGGATGGCAGGCAACCAGGAGCGCCGGCAACAGAGTCAGCGTCTGCAGACCCTGATCGATGAGAGCAGTGCTTGGCTCGCGCCCGAGATTCTGCGCCTCGGTCGACCCACGGTGCAGCGCTTTGTCTCCGAGAATGCGCCGCTCGCGCACCGATTCGATTTCTTTCTCGACAACACGCTGCGGGCCGCGCCGCATACGCTCGACGATCAGGCTGAGGGCGTGCTCGCAGCGGCTGGCACGGTACTGCAGCAACCGCAGGTCGATCGCGGCCTGCTCGCCGATGGCGAGCTGGCGTTCCCGACCATCACGCTCTCCGACGGCGAGCAGGTTCATCTGAGCTCCGCCAGCTTCACCAGATATCGTGAGATCGCGAACCGCGCCGATCGCAAGCAGGTGTTCGACGCCTTCTTCGACGCCTGGAGCAGGGATGA
>JASHTF010000268.1 GCA_030040715.1 Gammaproteobacteria bacterium
TCCTGCCGGCGCTGCTCACGGACTATGTTTTCCACAGTCACGCCGCGCTGCGCTACTCGCTCGCGTTGGTGACTGGAGTCATCGGGCCGATTGCGGGTGCAACGTTCTGGCTGGGGCTACGCGAGTACCGCGCATGCTATCAGGAGCTGGTTGATCGAGCGCCCGCGTGAGAACGGCGCCGCCGCAAGCCCGGCCAGTGACGGGGTCGCTGCGGGTGGCCGGCTGTCGGCTGCCTGACTAGAGCTCGATTGCGGCCAGTTGCGACAGGGTTTGAGACTCGTCCTCACCCATGGTGACTTCGATCGAAAGTACCGTATGGCAATACGAGCAGTAACATTCCCGTTCCTGGTAGCGGGCGGCACCCGTCCGCATCTTGATGACATAAGTGTCGTCCGGCCGCAGCTGCGCGCAACATTTCGGGCAGGTGAGGATGTCCATGGTTACAACTCTGGTCGACGTACCACAGGTAACAGCATGCGCCATGAATCGACGCGCGTGCGGTGCTCTGCACATAAGAGGCATCGATGTCGGCGCGCTGCGACGATTGGGCAATTGCCCGCGGCGACTCGCTGCCCTGGCCACAAACCTAGATTCCGTGCGATCCGTTATCAATTCCGATGCGCAACGGCGGCATCTACTGGATAGTTGAGGTGCGAGCATGAACATCACACGGCGTGAGGTAGGGACTTCCATCGGCGCACTCGCTGCCGCCGCGGCACTCGACCGCTTCGATGTGCATGCCCTCGGTATTGCCACTGCCGACGCGCGTCCAGGCGCTGGCGCAGCTGAGTTTCCGCGCAAGGCGGATTTCACCATCACTGACGGCTCTACCTACATCAACGGCGCCTTCTGTCATCCGATGCCCCGTGCAGCCGCCGACGCGTACCATCAGGCCGTGGAGCGCCGCACGACGCTCGCTCCACCGGCAGTACCGTTCGTGTATTTGAACCCGCCGCCCGATACGGCGCCGATGCCGGTCGATCCCAGGGAGGCCTTTGCAGCACTCATCAATGCCAGACGGCAAGAGATCAGCTATATCCCCAATACCAGTACCGGGGAGAACCTGGTGGTCGAGGCACTCGGCATCGGGCGCTTTGAAGGCAATGTCGTGACTGACGCGCTGCACTTCGAGGGCGCGCTGGTGCATCTGCTGGAGCTCCGAAAGCAAGGGCTCGACCTGCGGCTGGTGAAGGCGCGCGACGGCCGGATCGATATGCGGGACCTCGAGCGGGTGGTAGACCGCAAGACCAGACTGATCGAGGTGTCGCTGGTGTCGATGTACAACGGATTCCAGCACGACCTCAAGGCGGTCTGCGACTTGGCACACGCACACGGCGCATACGTGTACGCCGACATCATCCAGGGCGTCGGTGCGGTGCCGTTGGATGTGCGTGCCACGGGGGTCGATTTCGCCGCGACGGCCACCTACAAGTGGTTGATGGGAGATTTTGGACTGGGCTTCCTATTCGTGCGCGAGGAGCTGCTCGGTACTGTGGTCCGACGTACCCACTGGAGCTATGAATCGGCCGCCAACACCGAGATTCATCAGTCGCCGCTCGATCCACAGTTTCCGACGTCCGTCACCTGGACACCCGGCAGTGATGCGACGCGCTATTTTCAGCTGGGCACCATGGCGAATGGTGTGGCGGCGGCGTTGCGGGTGTCGCTCCCCTACATCCGGCGTCTCGGAGTGGAAAATATTCAGGCTTGGCGCCAGCCGATGCTAAGGAAGCTGCAAACCGAGATGCCACGGCTCGGCTTCGCAGCGCAGACGCCGCTCGACAGTACCGCTCCGATCGTGACATTCGCGCATAAGGATGCGGACACAATCAATCAGAAGCTGAAGACGGCGCGGGTCGGTGTCACCGTGACGCCGTACTACATGCGCATCGCACCATCGATCTACAACGACGTGCACGACATCGATCGATTGCTCGAAGCCCTGTCCTGATGCGGAACACGCAGCGCAGCAGCCCGCCATTGAGGGACTGCGGCGGCGCTGCGGAGTCGCAACAACGCGCCTGATGCTGCGGCGCATTGGCTCTTTTTAGAATAAGAGCACGCATCACCATCACGATGCTGTAACGGGTGCGAGCGATGATCGGCGCACTGTGGCGCGTGCCTGCCGTGCTGCAACGCGGATCGTGCGTGCCAATTTCCGGCAGATGAATCTCCTGCTTATCGAATCGCGCCGCATCGCGTTGCAGTCTGACGCAAATATCCGACAGAGATTTCGGAACGCAACTTTCGACGAGAATAGTCGTCAACCGCTGCACCTGCCTTTGCGTTAGGAATAGTTGCCCAGCGGGGCGTGGGGATGAGCGGAGGGTAGGCGCTTTCCTGGTGGACGCGTCAATCACAGCGCGGGTCGCCAACGCCGCATGTGCACGATCAGCAAAGCGCGCAGGCGCGTGTGCGCGCGCCTTCGTGATGGCTTCGTGTCAGCACCGCAGTGAGCTCTCAGTCGGGCAAGATCCTCCGCCCGCTTCCAAACCGAACTCTTCGTGCCACACCAGCCCAATCGAGAGGCTTAATCCCATGACAAATCAGGTAGCTAAGATTGTCGGGCCAGTCGGTGTGCTCATGACCCTAGCAATGCCGGCCGCATCTCTCGCCGCTCAGGGCGCTGCGCCTGCCGCGACGCCGCAGGAGACCTTGATCGATGGCCTCTACGTCACAGCAATCAATGGTCAGACGAAGGCGCAGGAAGGCCAAGATGAATACGAGTGTCACAATTGGGCCGCCGGTCAAACCGGATTCGATTCGAGCCTTCCCGGGGGCGGGGTACCCGACAGCCAGAACGCCATTCGCCGTTCTCAGTATCAACGCGCGATGACGGCTTGTTTGGAAGCGCGCGGCTACTCGGTCCGTCGCGCCGCATCAGCGCCGCTGGTCACTCCCGCTCCGGCTGCGCCTCCACCGCCGGTCGTGCTGCCCGCGCCGATCATGGTCAGAGAGCAGCCGCAGCTCGCGCCGCGCCTCTCTTATCATCCGTTCGACGTGCAGATCGACGGCGGCTACAGCCTTGCGGTTGGCAATACCAATAACGATCTGCACGGTGGCGGAGATGGCGGGCTGGGATTTGCCTGGTTTCCGAGCTCGCTGCTGCCGTTCGGCGTGCGCGTCGACGGCCGCTACGCCTCGTTTGGTGCCAAGAACGAGCTGCTCAATTCCGGCAGCGGCGGCTTCACCAGGGGCCATGAATCGATATATGGGGGCGACGCCGATCTGCAGTTGAATCTGGAGCACGGAGCGCACGCCAGGTTCTATCTGTTTGGCGGTGCGGGCGAATACCGCGTGCATACCGACCTGCGGCAGATATCCATCGAACAGGGCACGGTCTGCACGCCGTTCGGTTCCTTCTGTGGCCCCGGCTACTTTCCTGCGGTGACGGCGCGCGAGGACCACACGACCTACTGGCACCTCGCCTGGAACGCCGGGGCCGGCTGGGAGATTGCGATAGGCGATCGCTCGACCTTCTTCATCGAGGGACGCTACCTGCAGCTCGGCCCCGATGACCGCAAGCTGCAATTGGTGCCGATCACCTTGGGATTTCGCTTCTGATCAGCAAGCTGAGCGGTCACTACGAGTCATTTGAGCGTCGCTGACGGGCGCCGCTGCGTTACGACGGGGGACGATACATCATGGCAATAAGTGCATGTAAAGAATGCGGCCATCAGGTCTCGGATCGGGCCGCCAGCTGTCCGAATTGCGGCTCGCCTATCGCGGAGCAGAAGAAAGGTCGGTCGCGTGGCGGAAAAATCGCCTCACGCGCGCTGATCACATTTGCCGCAGCGTGGCTGATCGTGGTGACGCTCCTGCTTCTCATGACGATCCGCTGGCCCGAGCGCTTGAGCGGGGCGATGCAGCGAATGGTGCAGGCCGCCAGGCACTCTCCGGTCAACAGCTCAGGTATTCTGGCGCAGCCCACCGAGACACAGCCCGCGCCCTTGATCACTCAGGTCGCGGTCACGCGTGCCTCGACGCGCGCGGGCGAAGCACAGGGCCTGCCGCCGGTGTCGAGCGAGCTGGCCGCCGCGCCACGCCTGGTGTATCGGACCAGCGCCGAACAGCTCTCTCAGGACTACGAGAGCAACGCCGTGCAGACGCAGGGCAAGATCGGTGATAGCTGGATTCGTGTCACCGGAACGGTCGCCGAGATCGATGAGGACAGTCTGGGCAATCCCGTCGTCAGACTCTCTGCGGGCGCCAGCCGCGGGACCGATATGAGACTCACGGCCGATCAACAATCCGCCGCAGCGCAGCTGGTCAGGGGTCAGAACGTGGAGATTCAGTGCGACAAGATGCAGCACGTGTCCGGTGCGCCGCTCGGGAGTGGCTGCGCCTTGGTGCTGGTCGATGCGAGCTCCGGGCCGGTCGATGCGAGCTCCAGGCCGATAGAGGGCGTCAGACAGGCGGACGCCGCTTCGACCCACGACGCCATCGACTCCAGTCCGATCGAAGCTGTCGCTCGCCATGTCTATCTGTCCGTGTTCTTTTCCAATGAGGATGGTACGGCACCGCTCTACATCATCGGTCCGATGTCCGAGGCTGCCTGCCTCGCAGGCATCGACAGCATCTCCGAGCGACTGCGAGCCGATCGGCACATTGATCACGTCGTATATCGGAGTTGCGCGCCAACGACGCGTGACAGCGTACCGCCGCGAGGGTGCCGTCTGAGCTCCTCGCTTTCTGCCTTACCAGACATGCCCATGGCGCATCTCTGGCGCTACGACTGCGGTGCCACGCGAAGTCTGCCAGCGCGCCGAACGCCTGCCGCACCGCAGGAGGAGCCCGCCAGTTTGGAGTCGGCGAGTGCAGTTGCCGTTCCCGTGACCGTGCCGCCGATCGCCCTCGGCGCCGCCGCCGCCGGCGCTGCGGTCCCGCCGAGCGCCAGTCCGGAAGAGCCGGCCGCAGTGCCAGCTCCGGGTCGCTCCGGCGGTGCCGCCGCGGCCGTGGGCGCGAATCTCGCCGGCGCGGGGTCACCGGCTATCGGGTCAGCAGCCATCGCTACCAGCGGGCAGCCGACCGTCGTTTCCGCGCGCATGACCGTAGCGTCAAGCGCGCCATCGGGCGCAGCTGCAGTGCCGCAGAGCGCAGGGAGCATCACTACACCGGCCGCGGCCGCGGCGCCGAACCCCG
>JASHTF010000269.1 GCA_030040715.1 Gammaproteobacteria bacterium
GGAGAAGGAGAAGGCAAAGGAGATTGCCGTCCAATAGCTGGCTTGCCGCCTGTGACGCGGCGGTGGTGCGGCGACGCCCACCGCCGCGTAGCTAGGCGATGTTTACGGCAACCCGCTTCGATTGGGCTTATTGCGCCGGCTTGGCGCTCAGGGTAGCGGAGCTTCGAGTCGCGGTTGCGTTGCCATCAGGTCGCCGAGGGCTGTGAGCTCGGCAGCCACTGCCGGCACCAGATCATCGAATGTCACCATGCCGATCAGCCGTCCCGCGTCGTCGACGACGGGCGCGCGCCGTATGCCCCAGCTGTGGAGCGTATCGATCGCATCGGCAAGTTCGCCGTCCCCGCGCACCACAGCCGGGTCGCGCGTCATGACGTCCGAGACGATCAGACAGTGCAGATCGGCTTTTTTGGCAAGCTGGCCACAGACGATATCCCGATCGGTGAGAATGCCACTGGGCACTCGTGAGCTCTGCGAGTCGACGACCACCAGAGCGCCCACGTGGTGCTGCTGCATGCGCCGTGCTGCCTCGGCCAAGGGCTCCTGCGGGCCAATGGTTTGGACCTCGCGGCTGCAGATCTCTGAGATTTTCACGAATTTCTCCCGGCTAGTGCTATCGAGAGACTAGCTCCACCCGTCCCGTCGGGCCTATCCGCATTGATACGCATAGGCGCGCGACTGCTACGCATTGTGGCCGCCGGCCCGTCGTGGCCGAATGGCCGCCATCCGATTACCGTCCGTGGAGTCATCATGAACGTGGGAACCCTTTGCAGCCGGCGCATCATCAGCGCTTCCGTGAGCGCCCCGTTGTCCGAAGTCGCCACGTTGATGCAGGGCACGCGCGTCGGCATGGTGATCGTAACCCACAGCAAGGAGGGGCGGCTGCGGGTCGCGGGAGTTATTACCGATCGCGATATCGTCCGGGCCCAGTTGACTCATGTGGCCGACTTTTCGGAGCTAAGCACTGAGGCAACGATGACCTCGGATCCACTGCTGGTGGGGACCGACGAAGACATCGGTGATGCCCTGCGCCGCATGCGCGCCCGTGGCGTACGGCGCGCGCCGGTCATCGACTCCAGTGGCGAACTGGTCGGCGCGTTATCGGTCGATGATCTGCTCACACAGATCGCGCATGAGATCGTCGCTCTCGCCGCCGTCGTGAGCCGCCAGAGCCGCACTTTCCGCTGACCCGCGGTCCGATCGGGGTTGTAACGGTCTTCACAGCCAGCTCAGGCGGTGTCCTATGACGGTTCGCATCTTGGTTGCCGATGAAAGCGAGGCGCGCTTCTACGAGGTCAAAACCCGGTATGAGCTGACGCGTCGCGACGTATCGCCACAGCTGCATGCCTGTCTATACGATCCCTCGGCGCGCCTGCATGATCGTGACATCGAATCCGATCGCCCCGGAAGCGCGTTCGACGGTGGCCCGTACGGTTCCGGCCGCCGCTCAGGCGCACCGCCCCACGGGCTCGGCGCGGACCGCAGCCCACGAGTTCGGGCGACGGCGCTGTTTGCGCATCGTATCGCGAGGACGCTCGAGCTCGCACGGGACCGGGCGCAATTCGATCAGCTGGTCCTGGTTGCGGCACCCCATTTTCTGGGCCTGCTGCGCCTGGCCTTTCCCCCGTCGCTACAGGCGATCGTGATTGCAGAGATCCACAAGGACCTGCTGCATACCTCCGAGGCCGAGCTGCGCGAACACCTGCGCGCCACGTTTGCAGTGGGCGCAGCATCAGGCTTCTGAGCGATCCAGAAACATGCCCGGCATCTATCGGATCGCGTTCAAGCTGCTGGTCAACGATCGCAGCAAATATGCGGCGCTGCTGGTTGGCATTACCTTCGCGGTGTTTCTGATGATCGAGATGACCTCTCTGTTCTCGGGCATCCTCAGCCGCGCTTCCGCCACGGTCATCAACATTGGCGCTTCGGTGTGGGTGATGGATCCAGCGGTCCAGACGGTCGCTAACACGATACCGCTGCCCGACTACGTGCTCGACGAAGTGCGCAGCCTTCCTGGAGTGAGATACGCCGTGCCACTCTATTCCGGTTCGGCGTTGCTCAAGCTCGGCGATGGCACCTATCAGGCGGCCAACATCATGGGTCTGGACGATACCAGTCTATTCGGCCGCCCCCAGATCGTGAGCGGCAAGATTGAGGACATCTTTGCCGAGAATGCTTTTATCGCCGTGAAGGACTCGGAATTCTACAAACTGGAGAACCCCGGGATCGGAACCGAGTTTGAGCTCAACGACCACCGCGGCAAGATCGTCGCGATCGCACATGTCGCCTCCAGCGGCCTGTTCGGAGTCCCGACGCTCTACACGACCTATAACCGCTGCCTGCAATACATCCCCAATACCCGCTTCACCATCTCTTACCTGCTGGTGGAACCGAATACGCCCGCGGACATTGTGCTCATCAAGCAGCGCGTCGCCGCGGCCGGCTATCTCGCCCTGACCAAGAGCGAGTTCATGCAGCAGATCTCGACTTTCTACGAATTCCATACCGGCATCGGTACCAACATGCTGTTGATGACGCTAATCAGCTTCGTGATCGGGTTGTCGATCTCGGGCCAGACCTTCTACACCTTCATCATCGAGAATCTCGAAAAATTTGGCGCATTGAAGGCCATCGGCGCCAAGGGCCGGGAACTCGTCTCGATGATCCTATTTCAGGCCACTTTCGTCTCCCTGACCGGCTACGGTCTCGGCGTCGGGCTGTGTGCCTTGGTGATCTGGCTCGCGCGGCTGTATCTACCGGACTATGCCGCCATCATCACAGCCGGCAACCTGGCACTGGCGTTTTCCATGGTGGTGCTGATCGCAACCGTCTCGAGCTATATCGGCGTACGCAAGGTGCTCAGGATCGAGCCGTTCGACATCTTCCGAGGCTGACCAATGACCGAGATTGCAGTAACGGCGGAAGGCCTGAACAAATGGTTCGGAGAGGGCGAGGCGCGTACCCACGCCGTCAAGGACGTTAATTTCGAAGCCCACTTCGGTGAGATGCTCTATGTGGTAGGCCCGTCCGGCAGCGGCAAGACCACGATGCTGAGCATGATCTCGGGGATTCTGCGGCCCAATAGCGGTGGCGTGCGTATCGAAGGTACTGATATCTGGAGCATTTCGGATGACGCCCTGGCGGAATTTCGGCTGCACAAGATCGGCTTCGTGTTCCAGGACTATCACCTCTTCCCCCATCTAACGACGGCCGAGAATGCCGCCATTCCTTTGATCCTGCAGCACCGTCCGTGGAACGAAGCACTCAGCGAGGCCGAGCACGATCTCGAGGTGGTCGGGCTGCGCACGCGAGCCTCGCTACCGCCGGTGAAATTGAGCGGCGGCGAGCAGCAGCGGGTCGCCATCGCCCGCGCCATCGTTAGTCGCCCCGACATCATGGTGCTCGACGAGCCTACGGCTTCGCTCGATGGCGACACCGGCCGCACCATTCTACAGTTCGTGCGTGAACACCTGCTCACCGAGAAGCGCTGCATCATCATCGTGACACACGACAGCCGCATCTACGAGTTCGCCGATCGCATCATGCGCATGGAGGACGGACGGCTAACTGGATTCGACAAGGGGAGCTTAGATGCGCAATAAGCTGCTGTTCATCGTCTCGGGCCTCGGACTGCTGCTGGCGGTCGTGAGTGCGTTCATCTTCGCGGAGCAGCCGAAGGTACTGCCGCCGCTCTTCAATCCCGCAGCCAATCCCTACACGCGCGGAATTTACGCCGATGGCATGATCGAAAGCGAACAGGCTCAGGGCGAGAACATCAACATCTATCCCGAGGTCGCAGGTCCGATCACGCAGGTTCTCGTGGCAGAAGGGCAGACGGTCCATCGCGGCGACCCCCTCGCCACGATCGATGATTCCGTGCAGCGGGCCACTGCCGAGCAGCTGCGCTCGCAAGCCGCCGCGGCACTAGCCATGCTGCAAGAGCTCAAGGCAGAGCCGCGCCCGGAGACGCTCGCTGTTGTGGTCGCTCAGGTCGGTAATGCCCGGGCGACACTCAAGAATGCCGACGATGCGCTGGCCAAACAGCAGCGCTCGTATGAGATAGACCCGAGGTCGGTGAGCATGGACGCACTCGACAACGCGCGGAACGCGGAAAAGATAGCGGCCACCAACCTCGAGGTGGTCGAGCGCCAATACGAACTCACCAAGGCGGGCGCATGGATCTACGACATTCAGAACCAGCAGCGCACCTACACAGCTCTGTGCAACTCCTATGAATCCGCCGCCGCCCTGCTTGCCAAGTACACCATCAGGGCACCGGATGACGGGGTGGTATTGGCGGTGCAGGCCTCGGCCGGTAGCTATGTCTCTTCACAAGGGGCCTATGACACCTATACACAGGGCTACGACCCGCTCATCGTCATGGCCATGCCACAGGCTCACCTCCAGGTCCGTGCCTACATCGATGAAATCCTCGTGCACGAGCTGCCTGACCCCTCGAAGATGAAGGCGGAGATGTTCGTGCGCGGCACCAGCGAGCATGTGCCACTCACTTTCGTGCGTATACAGCCGTATATCTCACCCAAGATCGAGCTCTCGGACGAGCGTCAGGAGCGCGTGGATTTGCGGGTGTTGCCGGTGATCTTTCGGTTTGACAACCCGCAACGTCTCAATCTCTATCCCGGCCAGTTGGTCGACGTCTATGTCAGCACCGAATAAAGCTCGTTGTGAAACTGCGTGGCGACCCACTTGCGCGCGACCATCGTGGCGACGGATGGTCGCGGGCGCACTCGCCTGCGTGCTATGCGGCTGTGCCGTCGGTCCGAATTTTCATCGTCCGGCAACACCTGAGACCGATCACTATGTTTACCGCGGGGACCCTACCGCAACGGTGAGCGCTCAGGGCGCTAGTCAGCGCTTCATTTCCGGAGCGCGCGTTGCGGCCGACTGGTGGCGCCTGTTCAACTCCGAGCGTCTCAACGCGCTCATCGCGGCGGCCCTAACAGCCAATCCTGGACTAGCGGCGGCCCAGGCCAGCCTGCATGAGAGCCAGGATAATCTGCGTAGCGGTTATGGCATCTTCTATCCGCACCTCGGCGCCGCAGCCAGCGCGACACGCGAGCGCAACGCACCCGTCACCATTGGTCTGAACGACGAGCCGAGCAGCGTCTTCAATCTATTCACACTCTCGGGATCGGTGAGCTACGCACTCGATCTGTTCGGCGGGGAGCGGCGACTGGTCGAGGGGCTCGGCGCGCAAGTCGATCTGCAGCGCGCTAACGAGCAGGCAACCTATCTGGCGCTGCTGTCCAACATCGTCAATACCGTGGTCGCTCGGGCTGCCTACCGCACAGAGGTTGAAGATACTCGACAGCTGATCGAGCTGCAGCGCGAGCAGGTGCGCCTAGCGCGCGTACAAGTGCAATCCGGGACGCAGCCCTACTCCACCGTGCTCAGCCTGCAGAGCCAGTTGGCCTCGTATGAAGCCAGCGTCCCACAGCTCGAGCAGAAGGTGGCGCAGACCGAGGATTTGTTGGCGACCTTGGTCGGACAGTTGCCGGCTGGTTTCGCCACCCCCGACATTCGCCTGACCGATCTGTCGTTGCCGCGTGATCTGCCAGTCAGCCTGCCCGCAGACCTGGTGCGCCAACGACCCGACATCTTGGCCGCGGAGGCTACGGCGCATGCGGCCAGTGCCAACATCGGGGTTGCCACTGCGGCGATGCTTCCGAGTGTCACGCTCAACGCGGCCTACAGCGCCAATTCAACCTCGACCAACCAGCTGTTCGCCTCACAGGGTCGAGCCTGGAGCGTCGGCGGCTCGATCGCGCAGCCGCTGTTCGAGGGCGGCGCCTTGTGGTTCAAGCGCAAGGCGGCCATAGACGATTATCAGCAGGCCATGGCGCTGTATCGGCAGACCGTGCTCGCAGCCTTCCAGCAGGTGGCCGACACCCTGCGTGCCCTCGATCACGATGCAGCGGCACTCGTCGCCGAGGACGCCGCGTTGCAGGAGTCCGGGCAAGCGTTACACCTGGTACAAACGAATTACGCCGCTGGGCTCAGCACGTATCTCGATGTGCTGAATGCGGATATGCAGTATCACCAGGCGCAGATTGCCGATGTCGAGGCGATCGCGACGCGTTATCAGGACACGATTGCGCTGTATGTCGCGCTCGGAGGCGGCTGGTGGAATGTACCCGCATCCAGTCCGAAGCCCCATGGTGGACAGGAGTTCGCTCCGGTCACGCCGACCAGATAAGCAGGGCCCACTCATCATCACCATTACGGGGAGAGATCATGCGCTCTATACGCCGCATACTGTTCGCCATCAAGGACCCTCTGACGCATTCCGTCGGGACCTTGAACAAGGCCGCCCAACTGGCACGCGCTCTTAATGCGCACCTGGAATTGTTTTACGCCATCAGTTGGCCGGTATACACCGGTCCTGCCATTTTCGGCGATCGCTTCGACGAACTAAAAGCGCGCATAGAAACCCGGATGATCAAGCCGCTGGAGAAACTCGCGCGTGGCCTCGAGAGCTCGGATACCCGGCCCCGGCTGCGCGTCAGCGCCGCCACCGAGTGGGACCTACCGCCCTATGAGGCCATCATTCGTCAGGCCCTCAGCACCAGGGCGGATCTGATCATCGCTGAACCGCATCGGGAGCGGCGCTATCTGCCGCTGCTGCATTTCAACGACTGGGAGTTGCTGCGGAAAAGCCCGATTCCGGTTTTGCTGCTTAAGCGGCGCAGACGCTATAGGCAACCGGTGGTCCTGGCTGCGGTCGATCCTGAAAACTCTACGGATCAAGCTGCCCGCCTTGACCGAGCCATTCTCGACCTCAGCCAGACCGTGGCTCAGGCTCTAGGCGGCCAATTGCACGCGATCCACGCCTATGCCCCGGTGCCGTCGGGCGGAGGCGCCCTGGACGCGCTCGATCCCGAGACGGCGTCCGAAGTGAATCGCCACATGGCCGCTACCGCGCAGCAATGCTACCAGCGGCTCCTCAGACGTTATCCGGTCCGCGGGCGTCGCCGCCATCTCGTTGCCAAGCCCGCCGTCGCCGCCATTGAGGAGACTGCCCGCCACATCGGCAGCGACATCGTCACGCTCGGCGTTGTCTCGCGCAGCGCTTGGCGACGACTTCTGCTAGGCCGCAGCGCCGAGGGGTTACTCGATGGACTGTCGTGCGATCTACTGGTCGTCAAACCGCCCGGCTTCAGAGTGCGAGTGGCGCGCAATCCATTCGACCCGATCGCCGGGTACGGTGTGAAGATGGGGCGGCAAAGGACATAGTGCTATCGACCAGGTACGAAAGTCGTTCGCTCTGGACGGCGACGGATTTCGTGGAGCTCATTGTCGAGCACCATCCAGGGTTTGGTCGCGACGATGTGACGCAATATCCCATCCTCCAACGAAGGGTGCCAGTCGCTGTGGGTGCTGACCGATAGGCCCTGCGAACGCAGCGGCTCCGCCAACCGCTCCAGAAGCCTCAGGCGTTGCTCGCGCACCATCGAACCGTACTGGAATGCGCTCATCGCTCCTACCCAAGACTGGGGTACGCCGGCGTCGACATCGCAGGTGTACAGGTCGAGCGCCGCGTCCATACGGTGCGCGAGCTCCGCGCCTCGGTCGATGCAGGGGTGATCGATCAGCTCTGGATCGATGACGATGAGAATTCGTTTGGTATCCATGCGTAACCTTGTAGCAGCTCTTAAGCGCACTGCGAATACGCACATGTTCGGACTCGGTTTGTCCCAATACCGCGGCGCGGGCTCCTTCCTAAGCTGCACTGCATGATCGAGGATCTCGCACAGCCGCCCTATTATCCTGAGCCACGTGCTCCGTGGCGGCACCGGAGCGTGCACGGAACCGTGATCGCCAGCGAGGACGGTGCGATGCACTTCTTCGACGATATCTACGGGCAGGATCGACGGCTGGAAGCGCTGCTCGGCCTCGCGCCCATAGGCGCCGAGATCATCTCGAGGGTAACCGCTCTCCCAACCCTCGCGCCGCTACCAGAACCTCACCCGACCCGTATCGACGTGCACGAAATCGGAGGCGGGATAAAAGCCGACGCCCCCGCCTCCCACTGAGCGCGCCACCGCGGCCAGCCTTGAGGTCAAAAAACCTTCGAGGCGCACGTCAATCGCCCGACCCTCGAGGTGCATGCTGTGCTGTGCGACCCCCTCGGTGCTACGACGGAGCATCTCATCGGTGGCGGGCGAGCGGTACCCCGAGATCACTTCAAACACGCCCTTACGGTTGCTCCGTACCTGAAGCGTAAACAGGATGTCGAGCAGCGCCGGATCGATGGGATGCACCTCATCGGTCCGGAAATCCCGCAGCAGCTGATTCACCTGCGCCAGACAGTCCGGCTGGTACTGCCCGCCCTGGAAGTAGTCGGCTTGCAACCGCTCGCCGGTATGCGTGTGCAGAAACGACAGCGAGCGATCGCCGCCCGGTTCGCCTAGCTGAGTCGAGTCCGGCGGCCGGAGCTCATCCGAGTGCGCGAGCGCAGCGCCGGTCGTGCAATACAGCGCGAATCCGCTGATGAATCCGCGGCGACTGTGCCGTGCCGAGCGAGAGCGGCAAATTGACATAAGCGACCCATCCCTTTGCTGCCATGATAGCGGGAGTTCCCGGCCTTGTTGGGAGCTGGTTGGCTAAACTCAAGCAACTGCCCTCGGCACCAGCAGCACATCGCCATGGCCCATCCCGGCCCCTCCCCTTGAGACACGGTCTGACGCTCCGAGTAGTAGCACGTCTGGGTCTCGCTCCAGTACTACTCGGGTGAGCTGCTCTACGGGATCGCCACACCGGTAATACAGCCAGCCGCTCGACCTTTGACCCGCGAAGCTCTCGAGCCGTTGCCGTGCTCGATTGATCTGAGCTGCGTCCACGGGGCCAGGTGCGACAAAAACATACTCCAGCAACGCTCCGCAGCGACGGGTCAGGGTCTCGGCCAATCGAACGATCCTGCGACCGAGCGCGGCATCCGCCGTCGCACTCAAATCGACTGCAGCGCCAAAGCGAGGCACAGGCCGCCAAGGTCGTCGGCGGGCCAGCAACAGTGGCGCTCCGCAGGCACTCGCCCATGGACGAGTCACGTCCGTAGCAGAGACTTCCTGGCCGTCTCGTGCTGTTGTCGGGACGACCACCAGAACGGGTGCCGAGCGCTGCAGCTTGGCGCGCAACCCCTCCACCACCGATCCCGCGACCTCAGCTTTGGTACTGATGTCGACATCTGTGCAATGGATGCTCTGGCGCAGCGCCTGCAGATACTCCTGCGCGCGCGCTGGCACGCTAAGGTCCCGACCTGCCCGCGGGCCTGGGCTCACTTCGCACAGAAACAGCTCCAGCGGCGCCTGCAGATAGCGGGCGAGGAGCATCGCCTTTTGGAGACCGTTCTGGCCGATATCCTGGCGGTCTACTAGCAGTAAAACCGGAGTCGCGACTGCACCTAACATATCCCAGTTTGCCTGCCGATCGGGTTTCCTTACCATGCGAGGGTTCGCCTATCGCAGTGTGATAAGTACGGATGCTGTTTGAAGACCGACATGCGAACGTACGCGACTCATATGACCCATGCTGAACGGCCCTCATCAGAACTCGAGGCGTTGCTCGACGCCGCGGTCGACGCCATTGTTCTGATCGACCATCAGGGCGTCGTGCAGGTGTTCAACCAAGCCGCCGAGCGCATGTTTGGCTACGGTGCTGCCGAAGTAATGGGCCGCAACGTGACGCTGCTCATGACCGAATCCGATCGCGTACAGCACGACGGCTACCTCGAGCGCTACCGTCGGACCGGTGTCGCGCACGTCATCGGTATCGGACGCGAGGTCCAGGCACGGCGCAAGGACGGCAGTACCTTTCCGGCGTTCCTCTCGGTCGGGCAGATTGCCGGATTCGACCCCCCGCGCTTCGTCGGATTCATCCACGACGTGACCTTGCGACGCCAGGCCTTGGCCGCCGTCGAGCACGAGCGCGAACGCGCCAATCGCTATCTCGAAGCCGTGCAGACGATGCTGGTCGGCATCGATACCGATCAGCGAGTGAGCATGATCAACCGCAAGGGCTGCGAAGTGCTCGGGTGCGACGAGCCAATGCTGTCTGGCAGCAATTGGTTCGAGCGGTTCATTCCGGCCGAGCAGCGTGCCGCTGCCGTGTTCGCCTTCGAGGCGCTGCTCGATCGCCAGCCTCGGCAAGCGCACTATTTTGAATGTCCGGTCACGACCTGCCGAGGCGAGCGACGCCTCATCGCATGGCGCGCAATGGTCGTGGAGGACGCGCACGGCGCAGTCAGCGAGGTCCTCTGGTCGGGCGACGACGTCACGGAAGCTCGGCGCGCCGAGAACGAGTTGCGCGACACTCGCCAGCGCATTATGCAGGTGTCCCGGCTCGCGACCATCGGGGAGATGGCGAGCGGGATTTCTCACGAGCTCAACCAACCACTGGCGGCGATCGCCAACTTTGCGCAGGCCGGTACGCGGCTGCTGTCTGCAGCTTCGGTGGAATCGGAGGATATCCAGGAAGCGTTGCGGGAGATTACCGCGCAGGCGTTGCGTGCTGGAGACATCCTGCGTCGCTTTCGCAGTCTCATGCGTCACCGCCAGCTCACGCTCGAGTTCGCGAGCCTCAACGACGTCGTAAGCGAGATCGGATCCCTCACCCAGGCTGACGCCCGTGCCAGCGGCGTGCACATCAGTCTTGATCTGGATCCCGCCCTGCCTCCGGTCAGTGTCGATCGCGTCCAGATGCAGCACGTGCTGTTAAATCTCGTACGTAACTCCATCGATGCGATGCAGACAATATCCGTGGGTGCTCGCGACCTGCGCATCAGCACCGTGCGTGGCCGAGACGGTGAGGTGCAGCTGGTGGTGGCGGACAGCGGCCCCGGCGTTCCGGAAGAGATTCGCGAGCGGCTGTTCATGCCGTTTGCAACCACCAAGGAAGAAGGCACCGGTCTCGGACTGGTCATCAGCCGCTCGATCGTGGAAGCCCATCACGGACGCCTCGAATATCAAGCCAATCGGCCCCGCGGCGCACGCTTCATCGTCACGTTATCAAGCGAGGGGAGCTAAGTGTGAGCTCTAGCGCTGCGTCCGTCGGTCGGGTCATAGCAGCACACGGCTCGGTGCTGGACATCGAATTTACCCAAGGCGAGCTGCCGGCGATCCGCGAAGCGATCCAAGTGCAGTGGGATCGGAGTGCTGCACCGCTGAGAGCGGAAGTTCAGGAGCACCTCGATCCGAGCACCGTGCGGGCAGTGGCGCTCGAGAGCGCGTCGGGTCTCAAGCGCGGGACTCCTGCACGTCGACTTGGAAACCCGATCTACGTCCCGGTCGGCGACGCCGTGCTGGGGCGAATGCTGAACGTGCTCGGCGAGACAACCGACCGAGGTCCTGCGCTCCCGGCGAGCGTCGAGCGGCGACCGATCCACACGAGTGCGCCGCCCCTGCGGTGTCAAAGCGCCGCCCACACCCTGTTTCACACCGGCATTAAGGTCATCGACCTACTCGCGCCCCTGGTCGCAGGAGGTAAGGCCGCCATGTTCGGTGGGGCCGGCGTCGGCAAAACTGTTCTGATCATGGAGCTGATACGGACCACGGTCGAACGCCACTCCGGCATCTCCGTCTTCTCGGGCATTGGCGAGCGATCGCGAGAGGGGCATGAGCTGCTGCTCGAGCTCGGAAACTCAGGAGTGCTGGCACGTACTGCGCTGGTGTTCGGTCAGATGAACGAGCCCCCGGGCGCGCGCTGGCGCACGGGTCTGACCGCGCTTACTGTCGCTGAGTTCTTTCGTGACAGTGCACATAAGAATGTGCTGTTGTTGATCGATAACGTCTATCGACTCGTCCAGGCCGGCTCCGAAGTCTCAGGTCTGCTCGGACGGCTGCCCTCACGCGTGGGTTATCAGCCCACGCTTGCCAGCGAGATCGCAGAGCTCGAGGAGCGCATCACTTCGATCGGTGGCGCAGCGGTCACCTCGATCCAGGCGGTCTATGTTCCTGCAGACGATTTCACCGATCCGGCGGTTGCCGAGATCTTCAGCCATCTTGACTCGTCCATCGTCCTCTCGCGTGACATGGCGAGCGAGGGGATGTACCCGGCTATCGACCCACTCGCATCGAGCTCGAGCTTGCTCGATCCACGCGTCGTAGGCGAGCGTCATTTTCAGGTCGCGCAAGAAGTCCGTAGGACCATCGCTCATTATCGCGAGCTACGCGAAGTGATCGCACTGCTCGGCATCGAGGAATTATCCTCAGCCGACCGAACGACGGTGACACGAGCACGTCTGTTACAACGTTTTCTGACGCAGCCGTTTCTGGTCACACAGGCATTTACTGGTAGGGTCGGCCGCACGGTCGAGCTCGACGCGACCCTTGCAGGCTGCACCGCCATCCTCGACGGCGAGTGCGATTCCTGGGCTGAAGGCTCGTTATATATGATCGGCGATCTCGGCGAAGCGCGAGTTAGGCAGTCGCAGACACCCTCGGGGCCGCGATGAGGCTCACGGTTTTCACACCGCTAGCGACCATCCTGCAGACGGACGATGCGCACTCGGTACGCGCCGCTGACGCCTCGGGTATGTTCGGTATTCTGCAGGGGCACGTTGATCTGCTGACGGCGCTCGCGCTGTGCGTGCTCACTTGGCGTGATGGTCTAGGCAAAGAGCACTACATCGCGCTCAGAGGCGGAGTGCTCTCAGTGGAGCGAGGCAAGAGTGTGGCGGTCGCGACGCCGGAAGCCGTCGCGGGCGACGACCTGCACCAGCTCGAGACTGACGTACTGGGCCAGTTCCGACGCCGTGTCGAAGAAGAACGCGCAGCGCGCACTGACGCGCAGCGGCTACGACTCGCCGCCATACGTCAGATCATCCGACTGTTGCGACCGGAGGCACGTTGGGAAGCGGCCGTCGCTGTACCAGTACCCGGATCCAACGTCGGCGGAGACGGCTGAAATGCCTGCCTCTGGACAGCCGGAGGTCAACGGCAATCCGCTCGAGCAGGCGGTGCGGCAACACCGTTCGCGACGTGAGCGCGCAGCCAAGGAAGGGCAGCGCTCGATCGGCCAGGATCTCGCACTGATTGGCGTCATCGGCTGGACCGTCGTAATTCCGACGTTGTTCGGGGTGTTCGCGGGCCGTTGGCTCGATCGGAAATTCGGCAGCGGAATCTTCTGGACTTTGTCCTTGCTCGTGGCAGGCGTCACGCTCGGTTGCCTGATGGCCTGGCAGCGGTTGAACCGCCCATGACGATCCATCCCGCAGCAATCAATCTGCTGCCGCTCGCAGCGGCCTGGGCGAGCGGCCTGACGTTTGGCTGGGGCTACTTCGCCGCTCTGCGCCGCTGGATTGCCCGTTACGGCGTCCGCGGCCGGGGACCGCGAAGCGCCGCAGCGGCGCTGACGCGCGTGGCGGCAGCGGTGGTCCTTTTTACCGTGACAGCGCACTGGGGTGCGTTGGCGCTACTGCTGTCGTTCCTCGGCTTTCTGCTCGCGCGTGCCCTGGCACTGCGGGCAGCACGGGCGTCGCCATGACGCACGCTTCGCCTCTCGCCGATACGATCGCGCTACACGCCGGTCCGCTCCAGATCACCACCGCAGTGGTCGTGACCTGGGCGATCATGGCGTTTCTGGCGTTGGGCTCGTGGCTTGTGACGCGCAGGCTCACGTCCGACCCGTCGCGTTCCCAGGCATTGCTCGAGGTTCTGGTCACCGGTATCGCTGGCCAGATCGAGGAGATCGTGCGCAAGAACGCCAGGCCCGTGCTACCGCTGCTCGGCACACTGTTCCTGTTCCTGTTGGTCGCCAACGTCTCGGGCCTATTGCCGGGCATTCAGGCACCGACCAGTCGGATTGAGACGCCGGCGGCGCTAGCGTTGATCGTATTTGGCGCCGTGCATTACTTTGGCGTACGGGCGCATGGCCTGCTCGGCTATCTGGCGAGCTTTGCGCGACCGAAGCTCATTATGCTGCCGCTGAACATCCTCTCGGAAATCACGCGCACGTTCTCGCTCATGGTGCGCCTGTTCGGTAATGTCATGAGCGGCGAATTTCTCATTGCGCTCATCCTGGCCCTCGCGGGCCTGCTGGTGCCGATACCGCTCATGGCGCTCGAGCTTCTGATCGGCATCGTTCAAGCGTACATTTTCTCGGTGTTGGCGACGGTATTCATCGGCGCGGCAGTCGGAACCTTGTCCTGAAGCAAACGAGGACTTCCATGGACCCCAAAACCATCAGCATCATAGCGGCGGCGGCGGCAGTTTCCATCGGCTCGATCGGTCCGGCACTGGGCGAGGGCCGTTCGGTAGCGGCCGCTATGGATGCCATCGCACGCCAGCCGGAAGCGGCAGGCACCATCTCACGCACACTCTTCGTCGGTCTCGCAATGATCGAGACCATGGCGATCTACTGCCTGGTCATCGCGCTGATCCTGTTGTTCGCCAATCCATATGTATGAGGCTCCATGCACCTCAATTGGTCCACACTCGCGCTGCAGCTGATCAACTTCGCGATCCTGGTCTGGCTGTTGCAACGCTTCCTCTACCGCCCGGTGTTGCGTATGGTCGATGCCCGCCGGGCCTCCATCGCGCAGCAGTATGCGCAGGCACGCAGCACCGAGAATGAGGCCAAGCAGCACCTCGCGGCGATCGAGGCGGAACGCGCGACGATAGCCGCCGAGCGCGCGAGCGCCCGCCAGACCTCTCTGGCTGAGGCCAACGCACAGCTCAGCGCGGCACGTGCTCAGGCCGAGCGCGAAGCCAATGGCCTGCTCGAGCAAGCTCGCAGTACCCTCGCGCAGGAGCGCGAGCAGCTACTCGGAGCGACGCGGGCAGCGGCATTCGAGCTCGGCGTGCAGATCACACGGCGACTGTTGCTTGAGCTTCCCGCGCCTCTGAGGTCAGAGGCGTGGCTCAATCGCATCGAGCGGTATATCCAGGGGCTCAGAGCCGAGACTCGTTCCGAGCTCCTCGCCCAACTCGAGGGCGACGGACAGCTCACCGTCGCGACAGCGTTACCGCTGGAGCAGGGTGCGGCTAAAGTCTGGCGTGAACGGTTGCAGCAAGCGCTGGCCGGCGATATCACCATCACTTACGCGGTTGACGCGACGCTGATTGCGGGAGCGGAACTGCGCTTTCCGCGCGCCACCCTCAGTTTCGATCTCGGTAGTGTGCTCGCGACGCTGCGGGACCAGATGCAGGTCGATGCCCAATCTCACTGAACGCTTTCAGCAATGGGTCCGCGAGGGTCGTGAGCACCTCGAAGGCGCGACGCTCGCGCCGGATCTCGACCAGGTCGGCTTGGTTATGCAAGCCGGCGACGGAGTCGCCACGGTCCAGGGGTTGCCCGACTGCCGACTCGATGAACTGCTGATCTTCGACGGCGGTGCCCGTGCCCAGGTCATAGATCTGGACGTTGACCGCGTGGGTTGCATGCTATTGAGCGACGTCCAATCCGTGGTGGCCGGCAGTCGCGTTAGGGGTACGGGCGATGTCGTACGCGTACCGGTGGGACCCGATCTGCTCGGACGCGTCGTGGACGCCATGGGGCGCCCGCTGGACGGAACTAACCCCCTCCGAGCCGAGGACTTCGTACCCGTGGAACGCCCCGCGCCGGCGATCGTCGACCGTGCGCTCGTGGACTGTCCGCTTGCCACTGGACTTCTGGCGATCGATGCCACCATCCCGCTCGGCCGTGGCCAGCGCGAGCTGATCATAGGGGATCGGGCGACAGGCAAGACAGCGATTGCGGTCGATACGATAATCAATCAGCGCTCGAGCGACGTCATCTGTGTCTATGCTGCGATCGGCCAAAAGAGCTCTTCGGTTGCACAGGTGCTCGATGCGATTCGCCGCTACGGCGCTCCGGAGCGCTGTTTGTTCGTCGTCGGCGCGGCTGATGCGGCACCGGGGCTACAGTGGCTGACGCCGTATTCCGCCTGCAGTATGGCCGAGTACTTCATGGCCCAAGGGCGCGACGTTCTACTGGTCCTGGATGACCTCACCAAGCACGCGGCCGTGTATCGTGAGATCTCGCTGCTGCTGCGCCGACCGCCGGGCCGAGAGGCCTATCCCGGCGATATTTTCTATATCCACTCGCGCCTGCTGGAGCGCGCTGCCAAGCTCGCGCCCGAACGCGGTGGCGGCTCCCTGACCGCATTGCCGATCGCGGAAACACAAGGCGGAAACCTAAGCGCCTATATTCCTACCAACCTCATCTCGATCACGGACGGGCAGATTTACCTGGATGCCGGACTGTTCCACGATAACCAGAAACCCGCCGTGAACGTCGGCAAAAGCGTCTCGCGCGTGGGTGGCCAGGCACAGGCCAATGTACTGAAGGGGCTGGTCGAGAGTCTGCGCCTCGAGTATGCGCAGTTCCTGGAGCTCGAAGTGTTCACGCGCTTCGGCACCCTGGTGGATGAGCGCACGCGCAGGCTGATCGAGCATGGGCGAAGGATTCGTTCGCTGCTGAATCAGCCGCAATTTGCGCCACTAAGCCTCGGTGAGCAATCCGTGCTGCTGTTGGCGCTCGCGGAAGGATTGCTTGATACGGTACCACTGGCTCAAATCGAGCGTCTGCGAGTGGGCTTGCGCGATTTCTTGAGTGAACACTGCCCGGAGATACTCGAATGCACCGAGCGCTCCGCGACCCTATCGGATGAGCTGCGCACACGACTCAAACAGAAACTCCCTGCCTGGACGGCGAGCTTTGCGGCCGCGTCGCGCCCAGGCCCCTATGGGGCAGCGAGTGGCACGACAGATCACCAGCCCGACAGACTACCTGCCGGCAGAGCGTGATGCGATTCGCGGCAGTTCAAGCGCGCGTCGCGAGCATGGAGGCACTGCTCCAGATCGTCGGCGCAATGCGCTCGCTCGCCGGCATGCGCCTGCATGAAGCCGTCACGGCACTCGAGGGAGTACATCGCTACGGCGATGCCGTGACCCGGGCGTTGCAGCGGGCGCTGGATTTGAATTCGGATGACAATGTACCCAGCGACTCGTCGCCAGCCATGCGATCGGGGAGCGTGCGGGTGCTGTGTGCGAGCGAGCATGGCTTTGTGGGTGCCCTTAACGAGCGTCTGCTCCAGACCCTCGAATCTGGGCTCGTTCCTGACGACGCGCTGCTCGTTCTCGGTAGCCGCGGCGCCAGCCTGGTTATCGAGCGCGGACACCAGGTGGCTTGGCAGTACCCCATGGCCACTCGTCTCGGCAGCATTCCTGAAGTGGTGCAACAGACACTGCTGCAGATCTACCACCTGATCGCGCAGCGCCAGATCCAACGTGTCGAAGTTCTGTTTGCGCGCCTGCAGAAGGGCGGAGGCAGCGCGGTCGAGCGCCGCCAACTGCTCCCGCTCGACCCTCCTCCCCGATCAGCGCTGTCGACACAGTCTCGGCCGCTTTGCTACCTACCGCCGGCAGTGCTGCTAGAGAAGTTGACTGGCGAATACATCTTTGCACAACTCACCGAGGCGCTCACGGAGTCCGTGGCCGGCGAGAACGGCGCCCGATTCGCGGCGATGGCGGCGGCACACGATAACGCGTCCCGCAAGCTCGATCAGTTGCAGCAGGAGGCGTCTCAGGCGCGTCAGGAAGAGATCACCAGCGAGCTGCTCGACCTGATGGTCGGAGAGTTGGCCATATCGTCACCGATAACGGCACACGGTGGCGCTCGGTAACTACGTACATTGGAATCGCGGTCGACATGGCACTCTTGCAACTGCGGGGTCGTAACGGCTTTCGCAGCCAACCGGCCTGATTGCTTGGCTGGGGGACCATAATGAGAGTTTCGATGTACCGGCGGATGGGGTGTGTGGGACTGTTCGCTTTGCTCGCGGTCGCCCCGACAGCGCCGGCCCGAGCAAGGGATGCCTCACAGGCCGACCTTCACCTCGGCCAGCACGCCGAGCCGGAGATCAAGCCCGGCCAGGAGATATTCCCCACCTGCACGCGCTGTCACGGAAGCGATGGTATTGGGTCGCCTGACGGCTCCGTGCCTGCCATTGCGGGCCAGTACGCCCGTGTCATCATCTCCGAGCTGGTCGACTTTCGGCCGCGATACGCCAATCGCAACGACCCGCGCATGGAGCGCATCGCGAGCCTGCACCTGCTGTCGCAGCCGAATGACATTGCCGAGATAGCCTACTTCGTGAGCACACTGCCGCGCAGACCCGTTCCAGCCACCGGTAGGGGTGATGGGCTCAGCCAGGGTAAGGCGCTGTACCAGGCGAGGTGCGCCGGATGCCACGGCACTTCCGCGCAGGGCAGCGAGCGTCGTGGCATTCCGTGGCTGAATTCGCAGCATTACGACTACTTGCGGCGCGAGATGCTATACGCGACCGAGCATCGGCGACCCAATATGGAGAAGGCGCACGCTGCCCTATTCCAGAACCTCCATCAACAGGACATCGACGGCCTCGCCGATTACCTCTCGCGCCTACCGCCGAAGTGACGATACCCCCTGGCTTAGCGGATTAAACCCCTGCGCCGCGTCAGGTACCAAACGACCAGTGCTGAACCACCAGCCAGGGCCAGGAATCCCACAACCACCGAGAGCGCCGCGGCGGCTCTGTGGCTTGTCCACCAGGTAGAGAGGACCGCCCAGGCGGCACACGTCGCCGCGCTCCAGCTGAACAGCAGCACCGCGCGACACAGCACGTATATGGCCAGCGCGCGACGCAGCTCTTGGCGATACCCATCGAGAACCTCAGTCGCCCGGATGCGCACCGCGCCAACGGCAGCATCGGTCGCAAGGCGCGCCGTTTGACGCAGCATGTCGAACAGCCGACCCATGCCAGCCAAGCCATCCTGTGTGCCGTCTTCCGTGTTGTCCATGATCGTCCTTCGAAGCGAATCGCCCAACGCCGGCTTGGTCACCGGCCATCCGCGTGCTTTTTTATCAGACCGAATAAGCCCGGCGCATCCGAACTCGTCCTGCTCGTGCCCCAACGCGCTCAAGCTCCACCTTCCTACGTAAAGGTACGGATGTCGGGCTATCGGCTACCCGATAGGCTGCGTGAATTAAAGGGACCGTAAACAATCCTTTCCGCGGCTAACGCAGAGCGAGACTGGTTCATGCCCTCGAAACTCATCCGACGGATCCTGGTCGCTGTCAAGGATCCGATCGCGCGAACCTCTGCCTCCATCTTCAAGGCCGCTCAACTTGCGCATGCCCTGAATGCGGAGCTCGTGCTGTTCCATGGCATTGACGTGCCGCTGTGCGCAGAGGCGTATGAGGGTAGCGAGCGCAACCTCGGAGCCGACGAGGAAAGCATCCGGTCGACCTTTCTGTATAATCTTTCGGCGCAGGCCGAAGCCGTAAGACAGGAAGGCATATCGGTCTCGGTGGCTGCGGAATGGGACTACCCGGCGCCGGAGGCGATACTGCGCTATGGGCAGCACATTCAGGCCGATCTGATCGTTACCGAACGCCATCCGCATGGCGCAGCCACCCCTTGGGCCTTACACAGCGTCGATTGGGAACTGGTGCGCTTAAGCACCAAGCCAATCCTGGTGGTCAAAGATCCAACCCCCTATCTGCAGCCCGTGGTCCTGGCGGCGGTCGACCCGCCGTTGCGGAAATCAAAGCCAACTGATTTGGATGCGTCGATTTGTGCTCTGGCCGAGATCTTCAGCACTGGGCTCAATGGGGCCTGGCACGCTCTGCACGCGGCAGCCGGCACGGGCGATGTCGTCTTCGAACACGCCGACGTTGTCTTCGAGCGTACCTCCCGACCGACTGGTAACGAACGGGCGAGAAACGTCCGCCGTACCAGAGCGCTCGCTGCCATGGAGCGGCTATTCGAGGCAACCCCCGTCAATCCAAAAAGCCTGCAGCTTCTGGACCGTTCGCCAGTCCAGGCCATCTTGGAGGGCGTTCAGAAGCTGCATGCCTCGATTCTGGTCATGGGCGATCTATCGCGTCGCGGGCTCAGACGGGTCCTCGTCGGCAACACCGCCGAGCAAGTGATCGACTCGGTACCCTGCGACCTACTCATCGCCAAGCCCAAACGGTTCGGAATTCACTTCTCGCAACACGTCCGCGGACCGAATATGCTTTCGGTTGCCACCGCGTCCCCCAATGCGTGAGCGCCTGGGGATTGCCCTCTGGGCGCCGGAGCTACCGTCAGGAATTTCACCATGAAGGACCTCGCACCGACCGTCTTTGTCATTGACGATGATGAGGCAGTGCGAAACTCTCTTCGCCTGTTACTAAAGTCGGTTGGACTGCCTGTGAAGGTGTTCGCGTCGGCCAAGGAGTTCCTGCCAAGCTACGATCCAAATCAGCCCGGCTGCATGGTGCTCGACATCCGGATGCCTGGCATGAGCGGACTCGAGCTGCTCCAGCACTTGAATTTACGCGGGGCCACGATTCAGGTGGTGTTCATTACCGGCCACGGCGACATTCCAATGGCGGTTGAGGCCATGCAGAATGGCGCCTTCGACTTCCTCCAGAAGCCGTTCCGCGATCAGGACCTCATCGATCGCGTACAGCGTGCGCTGGAGAAGGATGCCGCGACCCGCGCTCAGCTCAAGGCAACCGACAAGATTCGAGAGCATCTGGCCTCGCTGACTCCACGCGAGCGCGAGGTGTTGGACTTGGTGACCGCTGGAAAGCCTAACAAGGTGATGGCTGCAGATCTCGGCGTCAGCCAGCGCACTATCGAGATACATCGCGCGCGCGTCATGGAGAAGATGCACGCCCGCTCTTTGGCCCAACTGGTACGGATGGTCATGGATCTGCGGCAACCCGTTGCCGAATCGAATCCCACTGGATCACCTTCCAGCTAACCGCCGCGCCGCCATCTGGAGCCGCGCTGCGGCCCTGACCGGGCTAGCCAGCCGCACCGCGCCAATCTAGCGCACGCGCACTTGATCGCGGCGACGCAGTGGCCGGCTCTCCTGTCAGGCCATGGCGACGTTACTGCGACCAGGTATCCCATAAGACGACATTCAGCGCAGGCACTGATCTCGCCTCGCTCGGCCGCTTAGGAGCAGCGCGATTGGGCGCGGTAGTACTAGGTAAAAGCCCGTATCGCCAAGCTGTGGCACGGCCTATAGCCTCTTACGCAGCTGGGCTTCATAAGCGGAAGCAGCGATGGAGCGGGAATACGAGCTTTTCGAGCGCCGGCCGGATGGCTTGCTCACTTGGCGGGGAGTAGTGAAGGGGCTTGAACAGGCGCGCGTGCAGGTGTGCCTCATGGCAAACGCGACCGAACATGAATGCTTCGCGATGTACACGCCGGCGAAAGATATCGTCGTGCAGGTCATCCCACCAGACAGAGACGTGGGGTCGGACGGCTAAGGCTATCCATTCCGTTTCGTAGCCGAGCGTATCAATGATAGTGCTCCCGAGTTACAACGGCTTCTCTTGCCGGGGAATAGAGCGATGCAAACGATAACATCAGCGCAAGCCTCAGACCAGCTGTCGCCCGCAGAGTTGGCGGCGGCAAATGCTCGCGTCGCCAAGACGCTCGTAGAGCCGGAGCTCCGTCAGACAATGATTAGCGAGGCCGCCTACTTCCGCGCGCAGCATCGCGGCTTCCAGCCCGGTCACGAACTCGACGATTGGCTAGTTGCGGAGGCTGAGGTCGACACCCTGTTGATGAACTGTCGGCTGAAATAGCCAGCTCCAGAGTTCCTGACAGCGCCAGGCATCATGAGCCATTCCGGCGCCGCATCGCCGTGACAGCGGAGCGCCAGCCGACAGTTCTTCCGAGCCGAGCAGCGCCTCCGCGCCTCACTCTGCCTGGTGTCTCAGTGCCTGTTCGACTTGGCCGATTGACCAGGTAACATGTCGCATCGTGCCTGCGAGAGCGGATAGCAGATCATCGATCGAGGCTACGCCGATCAGCTGCCCTTGATCCCCGACGACGGGCGCACGCCTTACGCCTCGTCTGCGCATGTCCATCAAAGCGCTCTCCAGCGACTCGTTGTCACTGAGCGTGAGCGGTTCTCTGGTCATCACGTCATCAACGCGCAGCGCACGTACATCGACTTCCCGTGCCACGATCGCGATGACGATATCTCGATCCGTGAGCACTCCGATTGGCACGACGTCTGCTGCCCCGCGCGGCTCCACCACGACCATGTAGCCCACGTTCTTTTCCCGCATGAGCTGCGCTGCCTTCACGATATCATCGCTGGCGCGGACCGTGACAACTGCGCGTGTGCAAAGCTCCCCAATATTCATGTCTTCACTCCTTACGGTCGAGATTAGACGTATCCACCGTCCCTGCGATCGTGCTGCTGCTCACCGTCAGATCGCTCAGCTTGCCGGCGGCCAGCAGGTGCTTGAAATGACTGTAGGAGAGATTCTCTAGCCCCGGCGGCAACCTAGACACCAGCGCCTGAAACGCGATCAGGAGCAGCAATGCACCGATCGCCGACCAAATAAACGGGTTCGGCTTATCCATTTCGGCGCCGCCGGATCCCAGGTGGCTTGACCGGCACTGGAACTAGGATGCCTGTGCGGTTCAAGCAGGACAGCGCCAGTGGCTCCTTCACGGATGCGATCACGCGCCTTAGCCAGCGCAGTGGCGCACCATGCGCGTATAACAAAGTCGGCAGGCTTCTGTGCATCAACATGGTTAAGCTCCCTACTACTCGCTGCGGCATTGCTGAGAGCCTGAATGTATTAGACAGCGGCTGACAGTCGCAGTGTGCGTGCAACTCTAGGTAGTTGCCGCAGCTGCTTGGAGCTCGACGCGAACAGCCCTGGATAGGGATCCCCAAACCGCTTGCTCCGTCGCTACGTACTAATCACAGTATCGACGCCCCGGATGCGACCGCACACTTGCGCCGTCTCAACCAAGGGTAGGTCCATGTTAAATATTCGACGCGCGCGTACGGCCGCGGCGCTAGTGGCGATGTTTATGGCTCTGATCGGCTCCAAGGCGCACGCAGTGCCCAGCTTCGCACGCCAGACGGGCATGGCCTGCGAGGCCTGCCACACGGTTTTTCCGGAGCTCACCCACTTCGGCCGCATGTTCAAGGCCAATGGCTATACGCTAGACAATCTCAAACAGGTCCGTGATATCAATTCGCAGAAGGAGGACTTGCTGTTGCTTTCAACACTGGCGCCGCTTTCGGCGATGGTGCAGCTGTCCGAGACCTGGCTGAATCAGCCGCTCCCAGATGTAACTGACCATGGTGCCCATTCACAGACCAGTACCACCGGCTTTCCGCAACAGTTGAGCCTGTTCTATGCCGGCAAGATCGCGCCACATTTAGGCGCGATGATCCAGATCACCTATGACAATGCCTCGGGCTCAATCGGAATGGACAACACCGACGTACGGTTTGCGAAGAATCTACTACTGCCTGAGGATCGCTCGCTGATCTACGGAATAAGTCTCAATAACAACCCCACGGTGCAGGATCTGTGGAATAGCACCCCGGCCTGGGGCTTTCCCTACGCATCGAGTAACGCCGTGGTATCGCCGATTGCTGCCGCACAGATCGACGGCACATTGGCACAGGACGTCGCGGGCCTCACCGCCTATCTCATGTGGAACGAGTCCCTGTACGGTGAGGCCGGTGTGTACCACTCTGCCAAGCAGGGGGCGACCAACGCGATCACCGGCGCCGCCGGCCCGCTAGACGGCACCACCTCCAACGTCATCGATGGGGCCTCACCCTACGCGCGCATCGCCTACGAGCGCCAGTGGCGACGGCACGACCTTGAAATCGGCGCCTATGGCGCGAGTTTCCGGCTCTACCCGGGCGGCACGGCGAGCGCCCCCGCTCCGCTCACAGGTCCGGTGAACCGCTTCAGCGACATCGCCGAGGACTTGCAGTATCAGTTCATCGGCGAGCGCGACCTCTTTTCGCTACAGGCGACGCACATTCACGAGTCGATGCAGCTGGACGCGAGCTACAGCAGTGGAGTCGCCATCAATCCCAGCGACGATCTGAACACCACCCGTATCACCGGCACCTACTACTTCCGCCGCAAGTACGGCGTCACGTTCGGCCACTTCGCGACCAGCGGCAGTGGCGATGCGGACCTTTATCCCGCGGCCCCGGCGCCGGGAGTGATCACCAGCGCAAACGGACGACCGGACACGCACGGATGGATCGGTGAGCTGAACTACTTGCCGTGGCTCAATGTGAAACTGTCGCTGCAGTACGTTGCCTATGGGGAGTTCAACGGAGGCAGCACGAATTACGATGGCTTCGGCCGCAACGCCTCGGCGAACAATACGACTTACGCACTGCTCTGGCTGGCATTCTAGTAGGAGCGACTTTCATGATCAGGCGAGCTCTGATTCCATTTACGGTGCTGATGCTGGTTACAGGCGGCCTGCGTGCGGACGAGATCGATGGCTCCCTGCGACTGGCAGCCGAGCGCATCGCCGTAAGCACGTGCGCCACTTGTCACGGCCCGAGGGGTCATAGTATCGCCCCCAAGTTTCCGGTACTGGCGGGTCAACACGCCAATTATCTGCTCGCGCAGCTGCAGGCCTTCAAGGCGCAGACGCGAGGCGACCCGGATGCGCTGGGCTATATGTGGGGAATGGCCGCGCCGCTCGACGATACCACCATGGCGGCGCTGGCTGACTATTACGGTCGCCAGAGGCCAGAAGCGGGTCAGCGCGGAGATCCGGCCCTGACCGCTCGCGGCCAGCAGATCTATCAGCAGGGGGACGCCACTGCCGGGATCCCGCCCTGTGGCGCCTGTCATGGACCTCATGCCGACGGCACCGGCATGTATCCGCGTTTGGCAGGCCAACATGTCGAGTACCTGATGAAGCAGCTGCGCTCTTTCCAAAGCAATTTGCGTAATGTGGCGATCATGCATGGCATCGCACAGGTGCTCCCGGTACACGACATGCTCGCCGTGGCAACCTATTTGCAGTCTCTGGGTCCATAAGGGGTACATGGTCGGAGATCCCGCAGGGCCCTGACGGGCAACAGCAGCACTTCGGTGCCGCTTCAGCAGCAAAATCCGCGCTCAGCGCGCTCTTCCGAGGCTGTCTCCGGCCACGGTCCTTACGGTGCACGAGTGAAAGCGCTGGCGCGTCCACAGACTGCGCCACCACTCGGCGGGTCTGAGCTTACCTTGCGAGCAGCAGCATCGCTCGGTCACCAGCCTGCACCCCGGCCGCATTGCCCTCATCGGTATCGAGGTGGAGCTCAAGCGCGTAATGAGGCGAAACGCGCACGATCACGTCATCGAATATCAGCGACCGCTGTGGGTTATGGATCGCGACCTGGACGATCTGACGATCCTTCAAACCCAGGCGCTGCGCATCCACCGGACTCATGTGCACGTGGCGTTGGGCTAGAACGACCCCGTGCTCGAGCGTGACCTCGCCTGCGGGACCGATGAGCGTAATACCAGGGGTGTTTGCAAGCTCGCCTGAAACGCGCACCGGGGCGTCCATCCCCAATGTCATCTCATCAGTACGCGAGATCTCTATTTGATCCTCGGCACGTGCGGGACCGACGACGCGGACGTGCGGGATCGAGCCTTTCGGCCCGACCAGTGTCACGCTCTCCTCGGCCGCATACTGGTCGGGCTGCGTCAGTGGCTTGCGGGTATGAAGCGGGTGATCGACTCCGAACAACCTCGAGATACTCTGCGCAGTCAGATGCACGTGACGCGCCGAGACCGCCACGGGAATCGCTTGCTCCGATAGGGCATCCATGTCTGCTCCAGCACCATCATCGGCTGATTAGGCTGATTAGATTGACCCGTGGCGTCTGGGAACACTATACGTACTTACCCTGCCCACTATGGGCTCACAGCTGCAGGCCGGTCGCATTATCCTCATATCCATGCTTCAGGAGCGGTCGATCGTCGAGCGGCTCGATGCGGACAGCTTTCCTCATCGGGTGACAAGCCTGCAGCGATGTGAAACGCCTATATCGTGGGTACTGCTTACCGGCCCCTACGCCTACAAGATCAAAAAGCCGGTACGACTGCCATTCATTGACGCGTCAACGCTCACGCGGCGCCAGTTTCTCTGCCACGAGGAGCTTCGACTCAACCGGCGCTTCGCGCACGATCTGTATCTCGATGTTGTGGCAATCAGCGAGCGCCAGGGGCGACTGTACGTGGGTACGAATGGCGAGCCGGTGGAGTACGCGGTCCGCATGCATCAGTTCGAAGCCTCACAGGAACTCGCACAGCAGCTGACCACAGACCGAGTCGCCCCCGCCGAAATGGCTCTTTTTGGCCAGCGTCTGTCTCATTGGCATCAGGAGTCGGCAGCCGCCACACCAACCGATCCATACGCGACCCCGGAGTTGATCGAGGCCCAGGTACGAGAGAATGTGGAAACACTGCGCCAACGTCTATTGCGGCATGACACCGCTCGGCTCGCCCGCATCGAACAATGGACTGGCAGCGAGTTGGCACGGCTTACCCCGCTGTTTCAGCGACGGCGTTGCTCCGGGCGCGTACGCGAGTGCCATGGTGATCTGCACGCTGGCAATATCGTGCACTGGCACGGTGAATGGATCCCCTTCGATTGTCTGGAATTCGAGCCTAGACTACGCTGGATCGACGTCATCAGCGACGCGGCGTTTCTTTTCATGGATCTACTGGTCCGGTCGCGCCCGGAGCTGGCCTACGTATTCTTGAGCAACTATTTCGAGGCCGGCGGTGACTACGAGGGTTTGCGCCTTCTGCCTTTTTATGGCGTCTACCGTGCACTCGTGCGTGCCAAAGTTGCAGCACTTTCAACGACTCCAGTACCGGTAACCGCAGCGCCTTCGATAACGGAGGGTCTGACGCGCCAGCTTAGATTGGCCGAGCAACTCGTCAGCGCCCGAACTCCTGCGCTGGTGCTCATGCATGGGGTGACCGCATCGGGTAAGTCTTTTGTTAGCACCCGACTCATCGGCGCTCTCGGCGCAGTGCGTGTGCGTTCGGACCTCGAGCGGCGGCGTCTCCTGGGAACTGGCTCCTACTCGACGAGCGCCACCGAGGCTACCTATGAGCAGCTGTACCAGTGTGCGAAAAGCGCGCTTGAAGGCGCACAGAGCATCATCGTGGATGCGACCTTTCTCCACCGTGACCGGCGGGCGACGTTTGAGCAGCTGGCACGACGCTACCGCTGTCCGCTGCTGATCGTGTCGTGCAGTGCTCCCCGCGCCACACTGATGACAAGGCTGAGTGGGAGAGTACGCGCAGCCGCTGATCCTTCCGAGGCCACTCTGGAGGTGCTCGAGCAGCAGCTCGCCGACCAACAGCCGTTCGAAGATAGTGAGAGGCCATACGTGATCGGGGTGGACACGTGTTCCGCTTCGGGCATTGAGCAAGCAATTGATGCCATTCGTCGATGCCTTTACTGAGTGAGCGCGGCGCTCTGGGCCGACTCGATCGCAGTCGCCGGCGCCGTCAAACCAACCGCCGGCAAAACCGGCGCCGTGCTGATCCCCTCGCTTGCCGTGGTACTCGGCGTGAGCGTTTGCTCGAGCGCTGCGATGCGACGCAACGTCGCCACCACCGTGTCGGGATTCAGACTGATTGAATCAATTCCGAGCCGCACCAGATAATCGGCGATCTCAGGGTAATCCGACGGCGCCTGACCACAGATGCCGGAATGACGGCCGCTGCGACGGCAGCCTTCTACCGCCAGCTGCAACAACTTCTTCACACCCTCGTCGCGCTCGTCGAACTCGAACGCCACCAACTCCGAGTCGCGATCGACGCCGAGCGCCAGCTGCGTTAGATCATTCGATCCAATCGAGAAGCCGTCGAAATATCTGGCAAATGCATCGATCTGCAGCACGTTGTTTGGGATCTCGCACATCACATAGACCTCGAGCTGGTCCCGTCCCCGCTCAAGACCGAACTCGCGCAATGTCTCGAGGGTACGCGCGGCCTCTCCCACCCGGCGACAGAATGGAATCATGAGCTTAAGGTTTTTGAGCCCCATCTGCTCGCGTACCCTTCTCACCGCCGCGCATTCGAGCCCGAAGCCTTCCTTGTAAGCCGGATGCGAGTAGCGCGCCGCACCGCGAAATCCCAGCATCGGATTGTCTTCGTGGGGCTCGAAGCCGCGTCCACCGAGCAAACTCGCATATTCGTTGCTTTTGAAATCCGACAATCTCAGGATGACCGGCTTGGGATAGAAAGCCGCTGCAATGGTGGCAATCCCCTCGGACAGACGCTCGACGAAGTAGGCGCCCGGCCGCTCGTATTGCCGCGTCAACTGTATGACCTGCCGACGCTCGCGTGCATCCTGGATGCGCTCCGGGTGCAGCAGTGCCATCGGGTGCACACGCACGTATTCGCTAATGATGAATTCCATGCGCGCGAGCCCCACCCCGTCGTTGGGTAGAAAACTCATATGAAATGCCGTGTCGGGATTGCCGAGAATCAACATCATCGCGGTCCGGGTTCGCGGCAGCTGACGGGTATCGATCTGCTCGACTCGGAATGGCAGAATCCCAGAATAGACCGACCCAACCTCACCAGCGCTGCAGTCCACCGTCAGTGCCTCTCCGGTGTTTAGCGCTTCGGTGGCATTGTGAGTACCAACCACCGCGGGGATTCCAAGCTCTCGCGCTACGATCGCTGCATGACAGGTGCGGCTGCCGCGATTGGTGATGATCGCTGCGGCGCGCATCATTACGGGTTCCCAGTCCGGCGTGGTATTGTCAGTGATGAGGATCTCTCCATCCTTGAGTTCATTCATTTGTTTCGGGGAATGAATGACGTGCGCGTGGCCGCTACCGATTCGGCTGCCGATGGCAAGACCGCTCAGCCGCGTGACCCCGCGGCTCTCGATGTGATACTGCTCGATGCTGCCCGTTGCTTTGCGCGAGGCGACGGTCTCAGGTCGGGCCTGCAGTAAATACAACTCCCCATCGAGTCCATCCTTGGCCCATTCCATGTCCATCGGCACCGGATGGCCAGCGCGCGCGCTGAAGTGCCGCTCGATTTTTACGGCGTAATCGGCGAGTCGCACAACCTCATTGTCACTCAGACAAAAGCGCTGGCGCTCGACATCCGTGGTGTCGACGTTGCGCGTGGTCGCTTTGAACCCCGATACTTCACTCTCGCTACTGCCTGCATCACTGTTTTCCAGCGCCGTACGCAGACTCAGGTCTGCGTACACGAGTTTGAGCTCCTTGCCGCCAAGTTCGCGCCGGAGAACCTGGCGATAGCCGGTGGCCAGGGTTGGCTTGAACACGTAGAAATCGTCTGGATCCACGGTCCCTTGCACGATGTTTTCGCCCAGTCCATACGATGCGCTGATCAACACCACGTCGCGAAACCCGCTGTCGGTGTCGAGCGAAAACATGATGCCACTGGCTGCCAAATCCGAACGCACCATCTTCATAACTCCGATCGACAGCGCCACGCGGAAATGATCGAAACGCTGATCGATCCGATAATGAATCGCCCGATCGGTGAATAAACTGGCAAAGCAGCGTTTGCAGGCGACGAGCAGATCCTGATCTCCGGTGACGTTGAGGTAGGTCTCCTGCTGGCCCGCGAAGCTCGCATTGGGTAGGTCTTCCGCGGTCGCGGAACTACGTACTGCGACGGTGATCCCAGAGCCGTATTCAGCGCGTAATGCATGATAGGCGCTCACGATCTCGCTCCGCAGCTTCGCGGGAAGCGCCGCCTGATAGACGATATCACGCGCACGTGCCCCACGAGATCTAAGCTCCTCCGCATTGCTTGGATCGAGGCCATCGAGTGCGGCACGCAGCGGCGCCCAGGCTCCAGCCTGGTCGAGCATGTACCGGTAAGCTTCGGCGGTAATCGCAAAGCCGTTAGGTACCTTCACTCCCTGCGGCGTGAGCGCCCGATACATTTCGCCCAGTGCGGCGTTCTTGCCGCCGACAAGTGGAACATCATCGATGTCGATGTCGCGAAAGAACCGGATGTACTGATAGGGTGCGTCTGTCATGGCAACTTTCCGATAGGACCCGCGCCGCACACTAAATGCCATCGTAGCCGGCAGCCATCCGGTCATTCGCGCATGGGCCTGCGGGTTTCCCGTATTCCGCTTCTCTCGATCAGCATTTTAACTACCACACTGTAGATGCCGCAGTTCGAACTGTTACCTGCGGCAGGCCATCAATGTCAGGAGACGATTATGAAGACGAACGACTTTCAGCTTCGCCACGACGTTGAAGCCGAGCTCGACTGGGATTCCCGCCTCGACTCCCGTCAGATCGGCGTGGCTGTCAAGGATGGGGTCGTAGCACTGAGCGGCCACGTCGGCTCTTACCCTGAACGTCGTGCCGCCGAGGAGGCAGCACTGTCGGTATCCGGAGTGCTCGGCGTAGCCAACGACATCGTTGTTGAATTGCCCACCGATACGCATCGCACCGACGCGGAGATCGGCGAAGCAGCTGTCAAGGCACTGCAGATGAACGTCGTCGTCCCGGCAAGCAGCATCAAGATCACGGTGCGCGACGGTTGGGTCACGATCGACGGCGAGGTACCCGTGTGGTCTCAGCGATCAGCGGCCGAGACGGCGCTCACGTCGCTGCCGGGAATAAAGGGCATCAGCAATAACGTCGTAATGCATGCCCCGGTTTGCGTCGGTGACGTGAAAGATAAGATTGAAGATGCCTTTCGACGCCGTGCACTCTTAGATGCAAGAAACATCGTGGTCAAGACAACCGAGGGCATCGTCACGCTTGAGGGCGAGGTGTTCTCCTGGCACGAACGGCAGCAGGCCGAAGTTGCGGCCTGGCAAGCGCCTGGAGTTTGCGAAGTGATCGACAGATTGGTTGTTCGACCGCGCGGCCTCGCCGAGACCGCGCCTTCTCAATAGAGTGCCGATACATGACCCGTAAGGGGCTTACTTTGGGTCCCAAATCCAAGTCCGCCTTGATCCAGAAGCAATATGGCGCATCGATCGTCTGTAACGATAGGGTCACAATCGCGAGGGAAATGAGTTTGAGCGACGCCGCCGAGAACCTTCGTGCGCAGATGTTGCGCCAAGCCGCCGAGAAGACGGGAGCTCTCGTTCGAGACGGAACCAGTACAGCGACCATCCTGGCGCCCGCGCTGTTCGTCGATGGCGTACGTAGCGTGACCGCAGGTGCGAGCGCCATCGACATCAAGCGCGCGCTCGATCGCTCGCTCAAGGTGGCGGTCGATGAGATCAAGACATTGTCGCGCCCAGTGAGGACGCGCGACGAAAAAGCCCAGGTGGCTACTATCTCGGCACACAACGACCCCACGATCGGTGAGCTTGTGGCTCCGGCTATGGATAAAGTAGACGGCGATGGAGTCATCACGGTCGATGAGTCGAAGACGACGGAGACCGTGCTGGAGATCGTGGAAGGCATGCAGTTCGACCGCGGCTATCTGTCCATCGACGCTGGCATCGCGCAGATTCGGCATGAGCTGGACAACGCTACCAGCGATTGCGATCGGGACAAACTCCAGAAGCGGCTGGCGAAGCTTTCGGGTGGAGTTGCCGTGATCCGGGTGGGTGCCCCATCGGAGTCTGAGATGAAAGCCAAGAAGGAGGCGCTTGAAGACGCCATCAGCGCTACCAAGGCAGCCGTTGCCGAAGGGATCGTCCCGGGCGGCGGGATGGCCTTATTGAAGAGCGTCGCGGCAATCGAGCGCTTGGAAGCCCAATCTACTGGAGACGAGCGCGCCGGCGTGCAAATCTTCAAGCACGCACTTGAGGTCCCGACCCGACAGATAGCCGAGAATTCCGCTGTCGACGGCGGTGTCGTAGTCAGCAAGATGCTCGAGGGCCGAGGTAACGTCGGCTTTGACTCCGCTCGTAAGCAATACGTCGATCTTTTGGAAGCGGGTATCGTCGATCCGACCAAGGTAGTCCGGATCGCATTGGAGAATGCCGTGTCGGTAACCGGCATATTGTTGCTCACCGAGCCGACCATGACCGAGAAACCGGAACCCCGGAAAGAGACCGCGTCCGCTCCTGAGCTCCAGCGACCCCCAGGTGTTTAAAACCGAGAGAGACAAGATCGTGATCGCCTCACAGCTGCTTTGCGCTAACGGCATACACTGGCTAGTCCCCGAGCGGGGCTCTTCAGGCGTCGAGCGTGCTGAGATTCCTCAGCCCCCAGCCACGGACGATGATCAGATAGCTGACGAGCGCCGCCGGCTTGCTTTCGGCTGTGTTGACTGGTTTATGTATGGCGACAGCGCTCCGCCCGAGGCTCCCGGGGCCATTCCCGAACGCAAGTAGCTGCGCCAGCGGTTTCCGGTGCGGCACACATGCTCTCGGAGCGCGGTATCGGCGCTCTGCGCCGCGCTAACGAGCGGATATGTGGCCTCAGGATTTTTCCGTATTTTTTTGCGCTGCTCAGATAAGGCACTCTTATTCAAGTGAATCGATTAGTTGAGTGCCTGCCATGTCGCCCGAACCGGCGAACCGAATACGCATTGAGGACAAGAAGGAAGCGCCGACACCGACAGTGCCACGCTCGCGTCGCTCCCCGCTGCTGCAGCTCGTAGTCGCGCGCCGCCGGACTATATTGATCTTCGGTGTGCTCGTGCTGACGGCACTGGTGGTCTGGTGGACGACGCATCGCCCTACTCCAGTGACCTACCTCACTGCGGCCGTGACACGCGGTCCGGTTACGCGAACCGTCGTTGCAACCGGAACAGTCAATCCGCAGCTGACCATCATCGTCGGTTCATACGTCTCCGGAGTCATAAGCAACGTTTACTGCGACTACAACACCCCGGGTAAATCAAGGCCAGCTGTGCGCCAAGATTGATCCGCGTCCCTATCAAGCTGCGCTCGATCAATCGCAGGGGCAGCTGGCACGTGACTCACGCCTGCTAGCACTCGCAACAAATCGGCGCCACATCGGGGGCCACCGCGGTACGGCGCGCAACGCGGCACACTCAAGCGGCTACCGGCGCTCGCGTTTCTCGCGATTGTGTTGAGTCGACATGACTTCAAGCAGCATGCTGGCGTCTTTGACAAATACCCGGAGCAGATCGTCGAGCGTGATAATACCAACCGCTGCGCCTTCACCGTCGACGACCGGAATCCGGCGCACGCCATGGACACGCATACGCTCGAGAGCGGCACTGGTGTCTTCCTCCTCATTGGCGATGACCACCGGTTGCCGCACCAGATGGGAGACAGTCGCGGTTGCAGCATCGAGACAGTTGCCGACCACCTCGAGCGCCAGATCACGGTCCGTGACGACTCCCACGGGCACACGATCCCGCTCCGGATAACCGACTACTATCAGGTCACCTACGTGCTTGCTGCGCATCAAGCGCGCAGCATCACGTACCGTGGTCTCTGCACCGCAGTAGACGACATCCGGGGTACAAATATCCTTCAATAACATGGCGCTCTCCTCCAGAGTTGCGATGCACGTCACATGGCCAAGACGCGAGCCAGCTTTAGCAGCTGCAGGTCCGCTGGGCGGGCTCTGCCCGCGACCTGCTCGAGCGGCGTGCGGCTCGGTTTGCCGCCGCTCATGCCTACGAGTACGCCGAATTGTCCGTCGCTGACAGCATCGACGGCAGCGGCTCCAAGCAAGGTACCCAACATGCGGTCAAATACTCCCGGTGCTCCACCACGCTGAACATGACCGAGGCAGGTAGCGCGCAATTCGAATCCCAGACGGGCACGGTGCTCACGAAAATGCCGTATCAGAGCTTCGGAGTTGTACTTTGCGCCTTCGGCGACCACCGCGATCGCATGGCTCTTGCCCCGGTCGTAGGCCGCGGACAGCTCCTGCGCGAGCTGCTCAGGGTCCGTCTCTGTCTCCGGTACCAGAATCGCCTCAGCGCCCCCTGCGATACCAGCCATAAGCGCCAAGTAACCGCAATTCCTTCCCATGACTTCAACCAGAAACGCGCGTGTCATCGAGGAAGCGGTCGCGCGCAGCTGATTGATCGCTTGGAGTGCGACATCGACAGCCGTCGTTGCACCAAGGCTAACCTCAGTGCCGTACAGATCATTATCGATCGTCGAGGCAATCCCGACGACGGGTGCGCCGTGCCGATAGAGATCAAAGGCTCCGGTTTGTGAACCGTTGCCTCCGATGATGAGCAGTGCGGCGATGTCATGGTCCTTCAACGTCGCCAGCGCGCGGGCGCGGCCGGCCTCCGTCCTGAGCATCTCGCAACGTGTAGTACCCAAGAACGTGCCCGCCAGCTGGATAATGCCGCCGACCGCGCGCAGACTGAGTGGTCGCAGATCTCCCTCGATCAGACCGCTGTAGCCGTGATGAACTCCAAGCACGTCCCAGCCCCGCGCAAGCGCACTGCGCACGACCGCGCGTGTTGCCGCATTCATCCCCGGGGCGTCTCCCCCGCTCGTCATGATCGCGAGTCGCGCCACTCTACTCGCCCTGGGCGGCCACATTGCTGGCCGCGGCGCCCTCCCGGACTGACTGCGACCCGAGGTCTGACACGATTGTCCCTACGAGCGGTCCTGGGGATTGCGGTAGCATATCGATCACATTAAGCGCGACCAAGGCTGATGTGTATTCGTAGCTGCCGCAGGCATTTTAGGTACTTTTCACAGTGACCAAGGTGGATACGGATTCGCAGCCGGAAGGCACGGCGGCAGCTATTGAGCTCCAAGACGAGCCACGTAATCGGCCACGCCAGTGAACTCCGCATACTGAAAGCCCTTCAATAGCCGCACGTGCTCTGGCGAAAAATTGGGGCGCCGATTATCGACCGCATCGTGGAGTTGACGTAACAGATACGCATAGTGTTGTCCGGCGATCCGCGGAACAGTGGTGGAAGCGTTACCCTGACCGTCGACACCATGGCACGAAGCACACATGCGCTCATACACGCGGTGTCCGTGAGCCGTGAACTCGCCATCTCCCACGCCGATTACCGGCTGGCGAGGTAGCTGGCTGACGTAAGACGCCACCGCCGCTATAGCCGCAGCATCTGGCAACATATGCCCTCTCGCGACGCTCTCCATTCTGGGATCCCAGCGCTTCGAATAGCGATAGTCGATCAGCTGCCTTACCAGCACCTGAAAATGCTGCGCGGCTATTGCGGGCACCAAGCCATCCCCCGACCCGGCCCCGCTGGGGCCGTGACAGACTGCACAAGCCTGAAACAGCTGCTGGCCCCGGGCAACGTCGCGCGGGCTCTTCATTACCGTCGCATATTTCTGTTGCGGCAAGGACGCCGCATACCCCGATGCCGACACGGCCGCCCCTAGCACCAATAAATAGGCCACACCTTTAAATGCGCGAGTTCGGAATTGCATAGCAATCATGCCGGTCCTCCGTCTCATGCATGCGAGATCTCCGCTACGATCGCGGCGCTTGCTCAACGCCCGCCGCTATTCTCAATGATCACCTTTAGCGTCCTATTCTTTGATGCCTCAGCGAAGGTATCGTAAGCCTTCATGATGTCGTCAATCTGAAAGCGATGCGTGATCAACTGTGCAGCCGGCAGGCGTCCAGACTCGACCGTCTTCATCAGCAGCGGGGTCGTGACCGTATCAACCAGGCGCGTAGTTAGAGTAATGTTTTGCGCCCACAGTCTCTCAAGGTGCAACTCTGCGCTCTTACCATGCACGCCGATGTTGGCGATAACGCCACCTGCTGCCACGATGAATTGGCACAGTTCGAATGTTGCCGGAATTCCGACCGCCTCGATGGCAACGTCGACGCCGCGCCCGCCCGTTAGCTGCAGTACGGCCTCTACGGCCTTTCCGGACGAGCTGTTGACGACGCGAGTGGCACCAAACTGTTTCGCCACTTTGAGACGGTTCTCGTCTAGGTCAACGAGAATAATCTCGGCGGGGCTATAGAACTGTGCGGTTAACAGCGTCGCGAGTCCGATCGGCCCAGCCCCCACAATCGCGACCGTACTTCCGGGGGCGACTTTACCGTTCAATACTCCGCACTCGTAGCCGGTAGGGAAGATATCGCTCAACATGACGAACGGGTCGTCCGGAAGCGCATCTGGTATCTGATACAGGCTCGTATCCGCGAACGGAATACGTACATATTCGGCCTGAGTGCCGTCAATGGTATTGCCGAGGATCCAACCGCCCTGGGCGCAATGGGAATACATGCCACGCCGGCAGTTCACGCATTTGCCGCAAGAACTAATGCACGAGATAAGCACGCGATCGCCGCTCTTGAACGCGGTAACGGCTTCCCCTGTTTCTTCGACCACTCCCACGCCTTCATGACCCAGGATTCTTTCGGGTGCAACCGTGGGCACGTCGCCTTTCAGGATGTGCAAGTCGGTTCCGCAGATCGTCGTCTTGACGATCCTGACGACCGCGTCGGTGGGATACTGAATAGTCGGTCGTGGACGCTCTGCGAGCTCACGCCGCCCGGGGCCACGGTACACTAAGGCTTTCACTGAATGCTCCGCACATGTAGCTGATGCGGCAGATGCTAAGGCGCCGGGCCGGGTGTCGTCGTCCGTACTAATGCTTACGACGGCATCTGTCCCGGGCGGTGGAAACCCTATGCAATCGAAACTGCGCGATAACGTGGCCGTGTGATGGGAATAGACGCGCGATGACACCGTCGCACTCAGGGCAATAAACACGGGAAGCATACATTCTTGCTATCGCAGCAAACCTTATGACCGAACTAATACCGCTAATTCGCGCCACGTAAAGAGTCGGGGCTGCTAGGACATACGTAGTAGTCCAAGGGAGGCGCGAGCGCTCGCACGGCGTAGGATCGCCGGCCGACGACTGCAATGCTCAGGCTACAGCACGGAAATCAGCAATCGCTGACTATGCCGGAGGATACGAATACCGCGAACGAGAACACCGCACCTGCTCCGCCGGCTGGCGCTGGATCTGCGCTGGTCGTGGAACCACTCTAGCGATGAACTGTGGAGTGAGATCGATCCTGGACGTGGAGACTCGCGAGGGGCAGCATCACTTTCAAGTGCGGGTGCATCTAAGAGCCCTGCTACCGCAATCGCTGTGTGTCGAGCTCTATGCCGAGATGCCCGGTCGGGCCGCCCCTTTCCGGCGCGCTATGACATGCCTGACGGTCTCGAACCCGCAAGGTACCGATCACCTGTATAAGCCAAGCGTGCCTGCCGATCCACCTGCCCGGGACTACACGCCCCGGGGCTTACCTATCATCTATCCCGGTGTCAACGTACCGCTGGAAGCCGCGCATATCTTGTGGCAGCGGTGAGCGCGGCGAGCGTGCGTCGCGGGTCAGGCGCGAAGGCGCGATCCTGACAGCGCCGCGTGTTCGGTACTGCCGCCTTATGCAGCGGGCTCCGGGGCGACGCAGTTAAGGATCGACAGGCGGCTCTCGAACGCGCCAATCGCACCGCGGACTGCGCTCGATTATCACGTTGCGATCGCCCGTTCGGAGTCGAATGAATTGCTTTAATGCTTCGAGCGCGCTGAAGTCACAGTATTCCGCGGCGGTGGGCAATCCATCGATCGAATGTCCTTGATATTCATCATCACCGGGCAGGGAACAATGCTAACACGCAAGAAAATCTCGCCGCGTAGATGTTTGCCCGTACGCGGTGCGCCTTCGCGTTGCAAAATTCAAAGCTTCGCCCGTGCGAGGGCATGCACCTTAGTCCGTCGCGAGCAATGCCGTGAGCAGGTTCAACAGCTGCTCCGCATTAACCGGCTTACTTGCCACGCGCATCAAACGATCGCGTGACAGCTCGGTTATCGCCGAGGATGTATCACCGGTGATCAAAACTGCCTTGAGCGGGCGATTCACAGCTGCTCGCACGCCAGCAATAACGTCTATGCCGGTCTCCCCGTCCTGGAGATGATAATCGGTCACCAGCAGATCCAGCTGCGGCTCACCGGCTATCTGAGCTAATGCGTCACCCATCGACGCAGCCGCTATGACCTCAAAGCCCTCGCTCTTAAGGAGCATTCGGGTTGCATTGCGCACTGCGCGGTCGTCCTCTACCAATAGCACACGAGCCCGGGGCTGCTGTACACGTGTAGTTGGTTTTTGCTCGATGCGACGCCGATGCGCCATCCCTGCGCTACCGACCGGTAACGTCAGTGCGAACGTCGATCCTTTTCCCACTTCCGATCGTACATCCAATTTCGCGCCGAGCAGCGCTACGAGCCGATGCACGATGCTCAATCCAAGACCATACCCCTCGCGAGTGGAATTGGGAGGCACTCCCACTTGATAGAACTCGTCATAGATGTGTCGAAGTTGATCGGCGGGTATACCGATGCCGGTGTCGAGGACTTCGAGACGCACGGAAGACGGTTCACGCAGGACGCGCAACGCCACCCACCCCGACCGCGTGTACTTGATCGCATTGGCAAGCAGGTTGCGCAAAATCTGCCCTACAAGGGAAGGGTCGCTATGCACCGACTCCTCGGAAAAGGAGATTCTCAGGTCTAATCCCTTGCTCTGCGCAAGGCTGGAGAACTCTCGTCGTAGTTCCTCGAAAATATCGTTAACAATAAAGTCACTGGGATCCGACTTGATCGCGCCAGATTCAAGTTTGCTGATGTCCAGCAGTGCATTGAGCAGCCGCGACATCGCCTCCATAGCCTGCTCTTGCTGCGCGAGGATGTCTTCCGCGACGGGTTCGCGCACAATACGTCGCAGCGTCCCGTTGAGAAGCGACAGCGTCTGCAGTGGCTGGCGCAGATCATGACTTGCAGTTGCGAGGAATCGACTCTTCGCCTGGTTAGCCGCTTCGGCTGATTGTCGCGCTGCCTGCGCAAGCTCGTTCAGGCGCGCGCGCTCGATAGCTATGGCGATTCGATCGGCCGCCAGCGACAGCAGATGAGCCTCACTCTTGGTGAAAGTGCGAGGTACTGATGAACCTGCGTGGACCACCCCGATAAGGCGCCCGCCGCTCTTCAAAGGCGTTCCGACAAGCGATCGGACCTGACTCCGAAGGATGGGACTTACAGTCTCTATCCGGCTTAGATCCTCGAGAATGACAGGGCCCTCGCTGAGCGCAATTCGTCCAGCGACACCTTGTCCAAGCGGGACCTGAACTTCGCCGCCGACTTCAGCCTCCATTCCGTCCGATGCGAAGGGCATTAGGTTCCGGCCGCTGGCATCGGCCAGCAGGATGGTGGCCGTGTCGCTGTGAAGGGCAGCACGTAGTCGAGTGAGCAGCGCACGGATCAGCGTCTCGGTACTCTCGCTCGACAGCGCGGTGTCTGCTATCGACTGCAGGTGGCGCAACTCGGCCTCAATGCGCTTGCGGTCCGTGACGTCACGGATGGACGCCGCGACCAGCACCCGATCATCGTCCTCTAATGGACTCAAACTGATTTCGACCGGAAATTCCGTTCCGTCCTTGCGCAACGCAAACAGATCGAGTCCAGCTCCCATCGGACGTACGCGCACAGTCTCAAAGAAGTGCTGCCGATGAGTTACGTGGCGTCCCCGAAACCTCTCCGGTAACAGCCGTTCGATACTGAGCCCGATGATCTCGTCGTCTGCATAGCCGAACATCACTGAGGTTTGCCGGTTTGAGAAGCGAACCGCGCCAGTCTCGTCGATGATGATCGTAGCGTCTGGCGCGGCCTCTAGCGCCTTCACGGCTAATTTTGGAGACATCGAGCGCACCGAAGTGTCGTCCTCAAGCTTCTGCCAAGGGTGCTGGGAAAACCCACAGCCCTGCGATCAGGGTAATCGGGCTCGTTCGAGGGTCCAAGATCGCACTAAAATATTAAAATACAACGGGTTGCAGCGAGATGACGGAAATTGTATTTATTTCATAATACGCCAAAAATCCAAAAATCAAGATTCGCGATTAAGAGAAAAAGCAAAGATTTGTAGGTGCTGACGCCCCCGACACCTCGATGTGAATTGTCTGGGTGGCCCCCGTTGTGAGTGCAACCAGATCCCGTTCAACCAGTGCAGCTGCAGGAATCTCGTCCCAACGGCCGTCACTCTGGACCGATTCGCTCGCTGGGCTAGCTGCTCAGTGAAGCATGAACACTGGGAGGTCCGCACCCTCAATGAGTGCTCGAGTCACGCCCCCGAACACGGCTTCCCGAAACGGGCCGCGCCCGAAAGCGCCCACGACTAGCAAATCGGCACTGAGTCGCCTGACCACATTGATCAGCTCACGACTTGCAGATTTGTGGCCCTTAATGAGTTCGACTTCCGCGGCCACGCCATGCCAGGCCAGTCGAGATGCTAATTCCGTCAGTGCATCCTGTCCGCCTGTAGCCGATTCCTCGATGCTGACAATGTGGATCTCTCGGGCCTGCTCTAGCAGGGGCAGTGCGGCGCCTAACGCGCGTGCAGCCTCGGGGGTCTCGTTCCATCCGACGACTATAGTTTGGATGCCCTCTCGCGGAACCGACTCCGAAGCAATTACAACGGGGCGGCCGCTCCCCAGTAGCAAGTTCTCCAGAACACCAGCTGGCAGGAAATCTTGATGGCGTCGCCGCCCGACGACGGTCATATCGCAATGCCGAGCGCAGCTCGTTAAGTAGGCCGCGGGCCCATCTGTCTCGCGCCACTCTGCCGTGACGGGTCCAGTGACGCGTGGCGAGGGCCGCAGCTCGATCTTGCGATCCCTACAGAACTCATGAACGTGCTGAAAGGCATCAGAGGACAAGGAAGCTGATTGCTCACGCACAGCTTGCAGAACGTTCGCCATCGCTGGACCGCGGGCGAAATCGGCGTGCGGTGTACAAACGACGGCGTCCGCATCGGGCACATGCAGGTGGAGGAACTCCATATGTGCCTTAACGAGCTTTGCAATCGCAAGCGCTGTTTCGAATACGTATTGGTCGGTACCAGAACCGCTCGTGGGCACCAGAATGGTTTTGATCATATCCGCCCTATCCTTCTTCAATCCCTACTTCAATCCCTCGGCGTATGCAGCCACCATGAGGTTCTCGGGCGCCAACGCGCAGTTCTCGCATGCCCCAAGGTCCCCGGCTGAGACTCGAGATCACGACCAGCGCCGGGGCACGGCTATCTAATCTTTCTCTGTTTCGCTGCGGTCGAGTATCGGGAGAACTGCGTATCGATGCGAACCGCGCACACGATGACACGACGGAAAACGGTTAGTGACACCTGCCCCGTACCGAGTTGCGCGCTTCGAAGCGTCCGGCCGAGCGGCAACTGATCGTAAAGTCCGAGACGCTCACGAATCGCTCGCTACCTTCCCATTGCACGCGGGTGAGCTTGGAGACAGCATGCTAGGTACAAGTTCGGATTCTCCTTTGAGCCCACCCGTGTACGTTCGTGGCGCATGGGTACCGCATCTCGGCAAGGGAACGCAGGGTACGCTCTGGGTCGCTATCTGGCCGCAAGAGTCCGTGGCGTAGGGGTCCTACTGCTATTGGGGGCGATGTGGACCGCTTCGGCACCCTTGCCTGGACAGTTGGGATTGCAGGAAGTCTTCGATGCCCAGTCAGATGTTGCGCACGGCAGGGATTTATTTGTGACCTGCGCCGCCTGTCACCGTCCCGACGGATCCGGCGCCGCCGACGGCTCTGTCCCGGCCATTGCCGCGCAGCCCTTCCGAGTCGTAGCAAAGGAGCTGGTCGATTTCCGATACGACAACCGCTGGGATGAACGAATGCAGCACTTCAGCGACCAGCATCATTTGAAGGGGCCACATGACGTTGTCGACGTCGCGGCCTACATCAGCCGCCTGCCGCCAACGCCCGCGCTCAGCCGGGGTCCGGGAACTCTTGTCGAGCAGGGCAGTCGGGTCTACGCGCGCGCCTGCGCCGCCTGTCACGGCCTGGCGGGCCAGGGGAGCGATCAAAGTCTGAGCCCACGGCTCGCGAGCCAGAATTACGAATATCTGTTGCGACAGATCAGCGACGCGATTGCGGGACGGCGGCCAAACTTTCCGCATAC
>JASHTF010000270.1 GCA_030040715.1 Gammaproteobacteria bacterium
TTGCGCCGAATGGCGTGACAGAACTGCCCCAACCCGATCGACAGGGTGTCGCCGTCGCCCGAGACGCCGATGTAATACAGGTCGCGATTGGCGGCGCTGGCGCCGGTGGCGATCGAAGGCATGCGACCGTGCACCGAATTGAATCCATGGCCGCCGCTGACAAAATAGGCCGTGGTCTTCGACGAGCACCCGATACCGGAGAGCTTGACGACGTTCTTCGGCTCGAGCGCATTGGCCCAGCAGGCCTCGACCAGCGCGGCGGTGATGGAATCGTGTCCGCAGCCGGCGCACAGGGTCGAGTTTGCGCCCTCATAGTCGCGCCGCGTCAGTCCGAGCGCGTTCTTCGGCAGCTCCGGGTGCGTCACCTTCGGCTTGGCGATGAATGTCATGTCAGTCTCCTACACCACGCGCTGTGCGGTCGGCCGAGCGGGGGCAATCACCGCCGCCACGCCGTCGACGACATAGCTCGCGGGAATCGGCAAGCCGTTGTAGTGCAGGATGGAGCGCATCCGCGTGCGCTCGACCCCGGTCTCGAGCAGCAACAGCGAGCGCAGCTGCGCATCGCGATTCTGCTCCACCACGAAGATCGTCCGATGCGCCGCAAGAAACCGCTCCACCTCTTCCCCGAACGGGAAGCCGCGTATCCGCATGTAATTGACGTGCATGCCCTGCTGAGCGAGGCGCGCGCGCGCCTCGTGCACCGCCGCGTCGCAGCTGCCGAGCGATACGATCGCCGTCTCGACGCGCGGTTCCTGCTCGATCACCGCCGGCGGCACCAGGCGCGCGGCGGTGAGCCATTTCTTGCGCAACCGATCAACGACGATCTGATACTCCTTGGCGTCCTCGGTGTAGCGGCCGTACTGGTTATGCCCTGAGCCGCGCGCGAAGTAAGCGCCCTTGGAATTTACCCCCGGCAGCGTGCGCTGCGGGATACCGTCATTGTCGTGATCGTAGAAACGCCAGAAGTGATCGAGCTTGGCGATCTGCTCGGCGTCGAGCAGCTTGCCGCGGTCAGGCACGTAGTTGGGATCCCACTTGAGCTCGGGACACATCCAGTCGTTCATGCCGATGTCCAGATCGGACAGCACCAGCACCGGCGTCTGCAGCCGCTCCGCCAGATCGAACGCCTTGGCCGCGAACTCGAAGCACTCCTCGGGATTGGCCGGATAGAGGCACACCTGGCGGGTATCGCCGTGCGAGGCATAAGCCGCGGAATGCAGGTCGCACTGCTGCGTGCGGGTCGGCATGCCGGTCGACGGTCCCACCCGCTGCACGTCGAACAGCACCGTCGGGACCTCGGCGTAGTAGGCCAGGCCCAGAAACTCCTGCATCAGCGACAGCCCCGGGCCCGAGGTCGCCGTGAAGGCACGCGCGCCGTTCCAGCTGGCACCGATCACCATGCCGATCGAGGCGAGCTCATCTTCCGCCTGGATCGATACGTAGTTCTTGCGACCGGTCTCCCGATCGACGCGTAGCTTCTCGCAGAAGCTCTTGTAGGCGTCCATCAGCGAGGTCGACGGGGTGATCGGGTACCAGGCACCGACCGTCGCGCCTGCGCACACGCATCCGAGCGCCGTCGCGGTGTTGCCATCGATGACGATCTTCCCGGCAGTCGCATCCATCTTCTCGACCACCAGCGGCAGCGGGCAGGCGACGTGCGCACGGGTGTAGTCGTAGCCGAGCTGCATGGCCTTCATGTTGGCATCCAGCAGCTGCGCCTTCTTGGCGTAGGTCTCGGCCAGAAGCTCGCGGATGATGTCGACGTCGATATTGCACAGCGCGGCGAGCACCCCGGCGTAGCAGATGTTCTTCATCAGGATGCGCGTGCGCACGCCCTGGAAGTTCTCGTTGCACAGCTGCGCCAGCGGCACGCCGATCACGCTGATGTCATCGCGTTTGGCCAGCGCCGGCCGCGGCCAGGTCGAGTCGTAGATGAAGTAGCCGCCCGAGCTGACCTCGGTGAGATCGCGCGCATAGGTCTCGACGTTCAGAGCCACCATGATGTCGACGTGGCCCGAGCGTGCGCGATAGCCATCACGCGTGACGCGGATCTCATACCAGGTCGGCAGCCCCTGAATGTTGGACGGAAAGTAGTTCTTTCCAACCACCGGCACGCCACTGCGGAAGATGGCCTTCATCAGCAGGCCATTGGCACTGGCCGAGCCGGTGCCATTCACGGTGGCGATCTTGATGACGAAATCGTTTACGCGCGTTTTGCTTGCTGACACGGTACATCCTCATCAGCGGCTTGCGGCCACAACACCGTCGATTTCTGCATGTCCCACGCCGCCGTCGGACAGCGTTCGGCGCACAGCCCGCAGTGCACGCACAGGTTCTCGTCCTTGACCATCGCCCGCTTGGTTTGCGGCAGCGGCGCCGACACGAACAGCGGCTGCGTCGGCTCGAGCGCCGGCGCACGCAGCGTCGCGCGCAACTCGGTTTCATCGCGCGCGGCGCTGATGGATAGGCAATCTACCGGGCAGATATCGATGCAGGCATCGCACTCGATGCACAGCTTGGCGTCGAATACGGTCTGCACGTCGCAGTTGAGGCAACGCTGCGCCTCCTGCGCCGCCTGCTCGGCGGTGAAGCCGAGCTCCACCTCGATATTGATCTTCTTGAAGCGCTCCTTCAGTGACACGTGTGGCATCAAGCGCCGCTCGATCGGGGCGTAGTCGTTCTTGTATGACCACTCATGAATTCCCATCTTGCGGCTCGAGAGCGAGATGCCGGGCGGCAGTCGCTCGGTGATCGGCTCACCGCTGCACAGCTTGTGGATCGACACCGCGGCCTGATGCCCGTGCTCCACGGCCCAGATGATGTTCTTGGGACCTTGCGCCGCGTCACCGCCGAAGAACACCCCGGGTCGAGTCGATTGAAAGGTCGTGGGATCGACCTGCGGCAGATCCCATTTATCGAATGCCACGCCGATATCGCGCTCGATCCAGGGAAACGCGTTCTCCTGGCCGATCGCGAGGATCACGTCGTCGCAGGGAATCACGACCTCACCGATGACGCGCTCGCTCTTGATCCTGCCGGCCACCACCTCGTATTCCATCTGCTCGAAGCGCATTCCGGTCAGACGACCGTCGTGCACCTCGAACGTCTTCGGGGCGTGGTTCACGATGATCTCGACCTGCTCCTCCTCGGCATCCTCGAGCTCCCACTCGGAGGCCTTGAAGAACCCGCGTGGCTTGCGCGCCATGACCTTCACGCTCTTGGCACCCAAGCGCAGCGAGCTGCGACAGCAGTCCATAGCGGTGTTGCCCACACCGATGATCAGCACGCGCTCGCCGATGGAGTTGATGTGCCCGAACGCGATCGACTCGAGCCAGGTAATACCGATGTGGATGCGATTGGTCTCGTGACGTCCAGGCAGCTCGAGCTCCTTGCCCTTCGGCGCGCCGGTGCCGACGAACACTGCATCGTAGCCGCCTTGCTCGAGCAGCGTGCGCAGGCTGCGGATCGGCTGCCCGAAGCGCACCTGCACGCCCATGTCCACGATCATGCCGATCTCTTCGTCGAGCACGTGCTGCGGCAGACGGAACGCCGGAATATTGCTGCGCATCAGTCCGCCCGGCACCTCGTACTGCTCGAAGATCGTGACCTCGTAGCCGAGCGGCGCGAGGTCATTGGCGACCGTGAGCGAGGCTGGGCCGGCGCCGATACAAGCGACGCGCTTGCCGTTCTTGACCGCAGGGGCCCGCGGCAGGCGGCCGTCGAGATTGCCCTTCAGGTCGGCGGCGACGCGCTTGAGGCGGCAGATGGCCACCGGCTTGTCCTCGACGCGGGTGCGGCGGCAAGCCGGCTCGCACGGTCGATCGCAGACGCGGCCGAGGATGGCGGGAAACACATTGGAGGCACGATTCAGCAGGTACGCATCGGTGTAGCGCCCCTGGGCGATCAGGCGGATGTACTCCGGGACGTCCGTGTGCGCGGGGCATGCCCACTGGCAATCGACGATGCGATGGTAATAATTCGGGTCGGACGTATTGGTCGGCTTCATAGTGGGAGAATAGCTAGCACCGGACGTTACCCAGTGCGTTGTATAACAAATCGAACGGCAGGATGCGAATCACAACTCATGCGTCAGCAAGCGAATTATGGCTGAAATAAGGCCGCAAGAGATCAAGCTGCGGCGGCGTTCGCGCGTCCTCGAGGTCAGCTTCGATGACGGCAGCCGCTATCAGCTGCCGTTCGAGTATCTGCGCGTCTATTCGCCGTCCGCCGAGGTACAGGGTCACGGACCGGGCGAAGGAGTGCTCGTAGTCGGCAAGGAGCAGGTCGGCATCCGCGCAATCGAGCCAGTGGGGCATTACGCGGTGCGACTGGTGTTCGACGACGGGCACGATACCGGGCTTTATACCTGGAGCTACCTGCATGAGCTCGGCGCCGAGCAAGGGCGCAAGTGGCCCGACTATCTTGCGCGCCGCGCGCGCGCGCAGCACGAGAACACGGTCACACCCGCGGTTACCAGCAGCGCCGAGTCAAATCCGAAGCCGCCGCCGCATCGGCCGAGCTGAAGTAGGTAGCCGCAAAAGAAAGGCCGGGCTCAGAGCCCGGCCAAATCTTCACAAGACCCCCACTCGGTTGAGCCTTTCGACATCAACCGAGGCCGATTTTGGTCGAATTGCCGCGAGATTGCCAGCATTTTGGACCGTGTCTTATTTGGGATGGCGCGCTCGGGCGACGCTCGGGCACGGAGGACGGTGCGCGCCGCGCGGCTGCGCCCGCCCGGCCAACACATCCGGGAGTCCATCCGACATATGATATTGGACAAAATCAGTCCTCTTCGGGCTCAATTCTTGCCGTTGGCCCAGTCAAGCGAGCGATAAAATGGATTCGATCCCACGACCGAGCGCTCCATGCCGCACGACCACGGTGTCCTCACGGCCATGACTCCGCAGCATCCGCACACGACCGATTTTGGCTTTCAGCAGGTTCCCTGGGATGAAAAGGCGCGCCGGGTTCGCGGCGTATTCGACTCGGTCGCCGAGCGCTACGACCTGATGAACGATCTGATGTCGGGGGGTGCCCATCGGCTGTGGAAACGCTTCACGCTGACGTTGACCGGCTTACGAGCCGGGGCCCGCGCACTCGATGTGGCCGGTGGAAGCGGCGATCTAACGGCCGGACTGGCGCGCCAGGTGGGCGAGCGTGGCAGCGTCGTGCTGGTCGACATCAACGCCGCCATGTTGCAACGCGGGCGCGACCGCCTGATCGAACATGGCCTGCTGCCCCAGGTCGAATACGTCCAGGCGGACGCCGAGCAGTTGCCTTTCGTCGAGGGTTACTTTGATTGCGTGACGATTGGCTTTGGTCTGCGCAACGTGACCGATAAGGCTGCTGCGCTCCGGTCGATGCATCGCGTACTGCGGCCGGGCGGTCAACTGCTGGTGTTGGAGTTCTCCCGACCGACGCTGCCCGTGCTCGCGCGCCTCTATGAAGCCTACTGCCTGGGTGTGCTGCCGTTGCTCGGCCGCATGGTCGCGAGCGATGCCGACAGCTACCGCTACCTCGCCGAATCCATCCAACGTCACCCGGATCAGGAAACGCTGCTGCAGATGATGAGCGAGGCGGGCTTTGACTGCTGTCGCTATCACAACCTATCGGGCGGGATCGTCGCGCTGCATCGCGGGTACCGGTGCTGAGGGAGTCGCTACGGATACTGGCACGCTGCTGAGTCCCTAGGAATTGAACATGGCGCCGGTCGAGTGGCTTATCGGGCGAATACTGGAGCGCGCCAGCACGCGCGCCGGCGCAGAGTCAACGCGTGCCAGCGCTCTGATCGCTGCCCTCGCCGGCAAGCGCCTGGCGATTCAGATTCTCGCCACGCCGTGGGCCAATCGACCGATGTGCGTCGAATCAGACGGCACGGTGCTGATGCTGGTGCGTTCCGGCGCACAGGGCGACGCAGCGACCTCCGCGGCAGCCTCGGCGGCAGCCTCCGCTGCGGACACCGCGAGTGCTACTCCCGGTAGCGCCCCCTGCGCAGCGCACGCGGTACTGATCGGGCCGCCGCTGTCGCTGCTCGCGCTCTCCGGCGCCGATCCCGAGGCGCCGGTCCGCCGCGGCGACGTGCGCATCGAAGGCGATGTCCAGGTGGCGCAGCAGTATCGCGAGCTTTCGCAGCTGCTGCTGCCAGATCTCGAGCACAGCCTCGCGCAGCTCATGGGACGCAGCGCGGCCCACTTCGCGGCGCGCGGCGCACGCGGCGCCGCCGATCTGGTACACACCGCGGCTTGGAGCTCGGTGCAGAACATCGCCGAGTTTCTCGCGCACGAGAGCGGCGATCTGGTGTCGCGCCACGAAGCCGAGCATTTCTTGCGCGGTGTCGAGGAGCTGCGCGAGCAACTCGATCGCCTGGATGCCCGCCGGTCGGATCTCGAGCGACGTGCGGTGGTCCTCTCGGGCCCAGCGGGATCGACCTGAATGCGACCCCGCGTCGTCCTGCGACTCATCCAGATTCAGCGCGTTCTGGTTCGGCATGGACTCGACGATCTGGTGCGGGCGACCCATTTGTATCGGCCGCTGCGCTTCATTCTGCTGATGTCGTGGTGGACGTGGTTCCAGCACCGCTCTCCCCGCGGCCGCGCGGAGCGCTTGCGGCTGGCACTCGAGGAGCTCGGGCCGATCTTCGTCAAGTTCGGTCAGACTCTGTCGACACGCCGCGATCTGCTGCCCGATGACATCGCCGATGAGCTCGCGAAGCTGCAGGACAAGGTGCCGCCGTTTCCGGGATCGGTGGCACGCGCCATCATCGAACAGGCCTACGGCGCGCCGCTCGACACTCGGCTGCGTCACTTTGAGGAAACCCCGCTCGCGGCGGCTTCGATCGCGCAGGTGCACGCGGCACAGCTTCCCGATGGCCGCGAGGTCATCGTCAAGGTGCTGCGTCCGGGAATCCAGGCGATGGTCGCGCTCGATCTGGAAGTGCTCTACACCATCGCCGGCCTGGCCGAGCGGTGGTGGAGCGCGAGCCGCCGCCTGAAGCCGCTCGAGATCGTGCGCGAATATGAAAAGACCGTGCTCGATGAGCTCGATCTGCAGCGCGAGGCAGCGAACGCCTCGCAGCTGCGGCGGAACTTTACCGGCTCGACGCTGCTCTACGTGCCCGAGGTGCATTGGGACCACTGCCGCGAAGGCGTCATGGTCATGGAGCGCATCCGCGGCATTCCCATCGGCGAGGTGAGCAGACTGCGCGAGATCGGAGTCGATCTCAAGCGTCTAGCGGAGAACGGCGTCGAGATCTTCTTCACGCAGGTGTTCCGCCACAATTTCTTTCACGCCGACATGCATCCCGGCAACATCTTCGTGCTCTCGGACGACCCGGCGCAGCCGCGCTACGCTGCGGTCGATTTCGGCATCGTGGGTACGCTCGACCCGCGCGACCAACGCTACCTGGCCGAGAACTTCCTGGCGGTATTCGATCGCGATTATCGGCGCGTCGCCGCGCTGCACGTGCAATCCGGTTGGGTTCCACGCAGCACGCGCATCGACGAGATGGAATCGGCCGTGCGGACCATCTGCGAGCCGATCTTCGATCGACCGCTGAAGGAGATCTCGTTCGGCACCGTGCTGCTGCGCCTGTTTGCCGCCCTGCGCCGCTTCGACGGTCAGATCCAGCCGCAGTTGCTGCTGCTACAGAAAACGCTGCTGAATGTCGAGGGACTCGGACGGCAGCTCTACCCCGAGCTCGATATCTGGCACACGGCGAGTCCCGTGTTGCGGCGCTGGATGCGCGAGCGCACCAGTGCGCGCTATCTGCTGCGCGACCTGACGCGCGCCTGGCCGGAGGCGCTCGAGCTGGCGCGCGCTTTGCCGCCACTCGCGCGGCGCGCACTCGAGCAGCCGCGCGCCGGCGGTGACAACGACGGCATCGACGTCGTCTCGATCGAGCGCCTGCGGGTGCAGCTGACGCGCCAGAGCCGGCGGTCCGATCGCGTGATCGTCGGCGGCGTGCTGTTTGTCAGCGCCGCGCTCTGGCTCGGGATGCGACTTGCGCCGATGTGGGTCGGGGTCGGCCTGGGTACCGCGGCTGTGCTAGCCTGGGTTTGGGCCTGGGTGCTGCGCCTGCACTGACGGGTTGGCAGCACGCGGGAACGGGAGCCGTATCGGGATCAGCACCATGCCAGACGATAAAGAGCGGGCCGCCTGCGCCGAGCAGGCAGGGGCAGCGAGCGAGTGCGAGCACGGCGCGGCCGGTCGCGCCAGCCGCCGCAGCTTCCTGCGCAACATCGCGAGCGTCGCCGG
>JASHTF010000271.1 GCA_030040715.1 Gammaproteobacteria bacterium
ACCAACCCCCGCCCCCTCCAGATACACCCGCCGCGTGATGTCGATCGCGTAGCGCAGCGGGTTGAGCCGGGTGCAGTACTGCAAATACAGCGGCATGCTGCTGATCGGTGTGGTGAAGCCCGACAGCAGCGAGAATGGCATGATGAACAGCATCGAATAGAGCATGGCCTGCTGCATGGTCGCGGCCACCGAGGACAGCAGCAGCCCGATGCCGACTGCGGCGAGCAGGAACAGCCACAGTCCTGCGTACAGCGTCAGATACGAGCCGGCAAACGGAATTCGAAACCACAGCTGCGCGACCAGCAGCACGCCGCTAGCCTGAATGGTGCCAACGAGCATCGACGGCAACGCCTTGCCGATCATGATCTCGTGTGGGCGGAATGGGGTCACGAGCAGCTGATCGAATGTACCCTGCTCGCGTTCGCGCGCCACCGCCATCACCGTGAGCATCATGGTTTGGATCAGCGTCAGCGTGCCGATCATGCCGGGGATCATGTACCAACGTGTCTCGAGATTGGGATTGAACCAGGCGCGCTCGATCAGCTGCACCGGCGCGGCGGAGAGGCCATGATCGTGGCGCCAATCGACGTTGAACTGCTGCACGATCGAGCTGACGTAGCCGGTGGCGGTACCGGCGGTGTTGGAGTTGCGGCCGTCGGCGATCAGCTGCACATCGCCCTCCCGCCCGCTGAGTAGATTGCGCTCGAAGTCCTGCTGGATCTGCAACACCAGCAGCGCCCGCCGCGAGTCGATATAGGAATCGACATCGCTCGCACGCCTCAGGTTGCCGACGCGCTGAAATACGCCCGAGCCGTCGAGGCGCGCCACCAACGCGCGCGAGGCAGCGGACTGGTCGCGATCGAGCACCGCGTAGGACACGCGCGTCAGATCGTAGGTTGCGGCATAACCGAAGATTAACGCCTGCACCACCGGCGGAATCAGCAGGCTCAGTCGCGCGCGCCGGTCTTTCATCACGGAGAGCAGCTCCTTGCGCGTGAGACTGAGGATGCGTAGCAGCGACGCCAGCATGGTGCCTGCCGTCCCCTACACCAGGGTCTTGCGCATCACGGCACGGCTGGCGAGCGCGAGCACGGCCGCCATGAGTGCGAGCACCAATGCGTCGGGGATGATCACGCTCCACACGTCACCGGCCAGGAACACGCTCTGCAGCAGCGCGACGTAATAGCGCGCCGGCAGCACGTAGGTCACGAGCCGCACCGCCGCCGGCATGCTGCGCAGATCGAACAGAAATCCCGACAGCATGAAGGCCGGCATGAAGGTGGCGAGCATGGTCAGCTGGCTGGCGACCAGTTGCGACTTGACCGCCGAGGAGATCAGCAGCCCGATGCCGAGGGCCACCAGCGTATACAGCATCGAAGCCCCGAACAGCACCCACAGCGAGCCGCGCAGCGGCACGTGGAACAGAAACTCGGCGCTGAGCGCGCACAGTACAAATCCCATCAGCGCGAGCAGGAAGTACGGCACGGTCTTGCCGAGCAGAATCTCGCCGCTGCGTACCGGCGTCACCAGCAGCGCCTCGAGGGTACCGCGCTCCCATTCGCGCGCCATGACCATGGAGGTGAGCAGTGCGCCGATCAGCGTCATCACCAGCACGACCAGGCCGGGCACGAGGAAGTAGCGGCTGTCGTCAGCCTCGTTGAACCACAGACGCGTCTGCAGCTGCACCGGTCCGGCGGTGCCGTTCTGAATGCGCGTCTGTCCGGCCTCGGCGAGCTGGCCGCTCCAGGTCGCCACCGCGCCCTCGACGTAGCCCTCGATGATGCGGGCGCTGTTGGCATCGCTACCGCGCAGCACCAGCTGCAGCCGCGCGTCACCGGAGCCGAGGCGCGCGCTGAAATCGTTCGGGATCACGACAATGCCATCGACCCGCCCGGACATCAGGCGTTGCTCGGCCGGCACCAGCGCGTGCAGCAGCTGCGGATGAAAGTAGCTCGAGAGCTGGAAGCTCGCCGCCAGCGCGCTCGCCTCGCTCGAGGGCTGTTCGATCACCACCGCAATCGGCACATCCTTTACATCGAGCGACAGGCCGAATCCAAACAGCAGGATCAGGATCAGCGGCAGAATCACCCCGATGGCGATGCTCGAGGGATCGCGCACCACCTGGCGCGCCTCCTTCCACAAGAGCGCGCGCAGTCGCTGCAGCTTCCGGTGCGTAGCGTCTGCCCCCGCACCGCCGTCGCCATCGGTGCGCACGATGCTTACGGTGCTCACGCCGCCACCTCGCGGCCGTCCCGACCGAGACCGCGCCGCGCCTGCTCCACGACGGCAATGAACGCATCCTCCATGGTCGGCTCGGGAGTGGAGTCAGAGCCAGCGAGCGCGCGGATCTCCCCGGGCGAACCTCGAGCCAGCACCTGGCCCGCATCCATGATGGCGATGTGATCGCAATATTCGGCTTCCTGCATGAAGTGCGTCGTCACGATGACGGTCACGCCCTGATCGGCGAGCGCACTGATCCGACGCCAGAAGGCACGGCGTGCGAGCGCATCGGCCCCGCTGGTCGGTTCGTCGAGAAACAGGATCTCGGGCTCGTGCAGCAGCGCCGCGGCCATCGCGAGGCGCTGCTTGTAACCGCCCGGCAGTTCGGCGCTGGTCGCCTGCGCGCGCGCGCCGAGGTCGAACTGTTCGAGCGCCCAGTGGATACGGGCGCGTTTGTGCTCGCCCCGCAGCCCATAGGCGCCGGCGAAGAACTCGAGGTTCTCGACCACGGTCAGCGGCCCATAGAGTGAGAACCGCTGCGCCACGTAGCCGAGACGCGCGCGCGCCGAGGCCGGAGCGGTGCGCACATCGGCGCCCGCGACGCGCAGCTGCCCGCCGCTCGGCGTCAGCAACCCGCACAGCATGCGGAAAGTTGTCGTCTTGCCGGCACCGTTGGGTCCAAGCAAGCCGAAGATCTCGCCCCGCTGCACCTCGAAGCTGATGTGATCGACGGCAACGAACGCTCCAAAGCGCTTGACCAGCTGCTCGACGCGCACCGCGGCACCGCCCTGTGCATCGGGTCGGACCGGATGTGTCACCGTGATCGGCGCGGCCTGCTCGCGCCTGGCGACTCGCTGCAGCAACACCATGAAGCCGTCCTCGAAGCGCGGGCGCACCGCTTGCAGCTCGTGCGAGCGCATCGGATCATTCGGCTCGTCTGCAGCAACACCGATCGCGGCGGGCTCGGTGCGGACGATGCGTACGCGTCCGCCGTCTGGCACGGCATCGACGATGTGCGGGTGATCGAGTAGCTGCGCCTGAAGACCGCGTGCCGACTCGCCGGCGCGCGGTGTGAGGAGGTAGCAGCGCTCGGCAGCGAGCTGCGCGATCTCCTGCGGCGGCCCCTGTGACAGCACCGTGCCCTGATGCAGGATGATCGCGCGACTGCAGCGCTCGGCCTCATCCAGATACGAGGTGCACAGGAACACGGTGAGCCCCTGATCGCGCACCAGGTGCAACATGATCTCTCGCAGCTCACGGCGCGACAGCGGATCGACCCCCGCGGTCGGCTCATCGAGCAGCAGCAGCTCGGGCTGGCGCACGAGGGTACAGGCCAGGCCGAGCTTCTGCTTCATGCCGCCCGACAATCGCCCCGCGAGGCGACGCTGGAACGGACCGAGCGCGGTCATTTCGAACAAGACCGGATAGCGCTGTGCGCGTTCTGCCGCCGTGACACCATGCAGGTCCGCATAGAGATCGAGATTCTCCGCAACGCTGAGATCCTCGTAGAGGCCGAAGCGCTGCGGCATATAGCTGATACGGTCTTGCACCGCCTGAGGATCGCGCGCCACATCGATCCCGAGCACCTCGAGGGCACCGCCATCACGCGGCAGCAAGCCCGCGGCCAGACGTAGCAGCGTGGTCTTGCCGGCGCCGTCGGGACCGACGAGCGCCGTGAGTTCGCCGTGATAGATCGTCAGCGACACCCCGTCGAGGGCAGTCACCGGCGGCTGATCCTTACGCACGAAGCGCTTGTACAGGCCCTGCGCCATGAGCGCGGGCGCGGCCTTGGTGGCGGGATTCATCTGTGCGTCAGATCAGCGGGCATTGCCTGCCTGCGGCGACTGAGAGGCCGGGCGGGTGATGCAGGGGTTGGCAGCGCCGGGGGAGTTGGCAGCGCCGGAGGAATTGGCAGCGCCCGAGGAACTGGCTGCGGCGGAGCCTGGACGCGTCGCGAGCTGCACCGTCGCCGGCATTCCGAGCCGCAGCTCATCCTGTGGATCGCTCACGAACACGCGCACCTCATATACCAGACTCGAGCGCAGCTGCGTCGTCTCGACGGTCTTGGGAGTAAATTCGGCCAGCTGCGAGATGAAGCCTACCCAACCGTCGAAGCGCCGCGCCGCAAAGCTGTCTACGGTGACGGTGGCACACATGCCCTCGTGGATGCGCCCGAGATCGGGCTCATCAACGTAGGCGCGCACCCACTTCGGATCGACGATCGCGAGCGTGAAGGCCGGCTGTTGCGGCGAGGACATGTCGCCCGGCTCGACCAGGCGCGAGCGCACCACGGTGTCGAGCGGCGCACGCAGCTCCGCATTGGCAAGATTCTGCCGTGCCAGAGCCAGATCCGCCTGGTCCGCACGCAGCAGCGCCGCCGCCTGATCAATGTCCTCGCGGCGCGGCCCGATCTGCTCGAGCACCAGCGCCTTCTGATTCGCCACCAATCGTGCCGCGGCCGAGTCCGCGGCCTCCCTGGAGGCATCGATGTCCTGGCGGCTGACGGCGCGCCCGCCGGATTGCGCCGCCAATGACTGCGTGCGTCGGTACTGCGCCTGGGCGTTGCCGGCGTCGGCCTCGGCCGCCGCCACGTTGGCACGCGCCTCGGCAATCTCCTCGGGACGGTTGCCGTGCTGAAGTCGCAGCAGCGCCTGCTGCTGTGCCGCTGCCTGCGCCTGTGCCTTGGCGACCTGCGGCTCGAGGCGACTGGTGTCGAGACGCGCGAGCAGCTGTCCCGCCTTGACGTGATCGCCCTCCTGCACCAGCACCTGTGCGATCCGCTCGCTGTCGTTGAACGGCAGATCGACCTGACGCAGGTCGACGTTGCCGTAGAGCACCAGCCCGCTCGGGGCACGGTGACGGCCGAGCGTCCACCACAGCACGGCCGCGAGCGCCAGCACTGCGACGAGCACCAAGGTCAAGCGGGCGGTTCGGGGCATGCGCTTACCTGCCTTCTAGCGGGGCAGATTATCTCCTGTTTTCGACAGTGTCTATCAAATTCAAATTTGAATTCGACTTGATTCCAAGACGCGCCGGTGCTTAAGTGGTGCCTACATGCTGCCGGAGAAGTTGCTGAAGCAGGCGCGCGCCACCGGCTCCCGCCGCGGCCTGCGCACGCACGCACGCCTGATCGAGACCGCCGGCCAGGTGTTTGCCGCCCAGGGGGTCGACCGCGCGACCGGCCAGGAGATTTGCCGCCGGGCGCGGGTGCATTCGGCGGCGATCGTTTATCACTTCGGCGGAATGCAGGGCCTGTACCGCGCCGTGTTCGAGGAGGCATGCCGGCGCCTCGTCAGCACCGAGGCACTGGCGGCCGCGGTGGCGGCGGAGCGCGACCCGCGCCGCAAGCTCGCGGCGTTTCTCGGCTTGATCGTGGCGGCGGTCGCGAGCCCGATGTCCGCGTCCTGGGCGGTGCGACTGTTCAGCCGCGAGTTCGTGGCGCCCTCGGTGATCTACGGACAGGTGCACGATCGACTGCTCGCCGGTCGAGCCAAGATCCTCAAGTCGATCGTCAGCGCGCTCACGGCGCTGCCACCGAACGATGCCGTGGTGGCACGTGCCTGCGTCAGCATCATGGCACCGTGCGCCGTGCTGCTGCTGTTCCACCGGCATAAGCTCGCGCGCCTGCTGCCGCAGATCGACCTGTCGCCGGCGGCAGCACCGCAGATCACCCGCCAGCTGGTGCGATTCGCGCTCGGCGGTCTCGGCGCCGTCGCCAGACCGGCGACGCGCACCCGGCTACCGTAGCACCGGGCAGTAGGCCGTCCGCCGCGCCAAGTGCCGCCGCGCCGCGGTTGAAAAGGCAGCGCATCTCTCCAATACTCGCGCTCCGGCCCTGTAGGAGCGATACCCATGACCACCCTTCGGGATCATCTGCACCGCGTGGGCTCGAGCATGTGGATGCGGTTGTGGACTGTGGGGGTGATTGCGCTCGCGCTGGCGCTGCCGTTGCGCGCCAGCGCAGCGGAGCACGCCCTGGAGGCGGCCGGCGCGCCGGTGAAGATCGGCATCATCGGCAGCGGGCGCATGGGCGGCAGCCTCGCGACGCTGTGGGTTCAGGCCGGCCACGAGGTCATGCTGTCCTCGCGCCATTCCGAGGAGCTCAGAGCGCTGGCGACCTCGCTCGGTCCGCGCGCGCGCGTCGGCACGCCGCGCGAGGCGGCGATGTTCGGCGATGTAGTGCTGATCTCGATTCCCTACGGTGCGCTGCCGGAGGTCGGGCGCGAGCTACGCACGCAGCTCGCTGGCAAGATCGTGCTCGACACCTGCAACCCCTATCCGGAACGCGACGGACCCATGGCTCTCGAGGCGCGCCGCAAGGGCACCGGCGTCGCGTCGGCAGAGTATCTGCCGGGCGTGCGTTTGGTACGGGCCTTCAACGCAATCAACTATCAGGACCTGCGCCGGGAAGCACACCGCTCGGGTGACCTGATCGCGATCCCGCTGGCGGGTGACGACACCGGGGCGCTGGCGGTCGCCGCGCGCCTGGTCCGCGATGCCGGCTTCGAGCCCGTGGTGGTCGGTCCCTTGGCGCGCGCGAAACTGTTTGATGTCGGCTCGCTGGTGTACGTCCAGGTACTGACGGCAAAGCAGTTGCGCGCGCGGCTCGGTCTCGCGTCCCAGGGCCCATGAAAGCCAAGATCCGTAACCGTGACTATCGGGTCGCGCCCGACTCCAAGGTCGACCTCGAGCACTGGCCGACCCGGGTCGCGCCCGTCTACCGATCGGACCAGCACTACGAGTCGCTGTTACGCGAGCACATCGAGGAGTTGAGCCAGCTGCAGGGGTTGCTGTACGCCAATGGCCGCTATGCGCTGCTCATGATTCTTCAGGCGATGGATGCCGCCGGCAAGGACAGCGCCATCAGCCACGTGATGTCGGGGGTCAATCCGCAGGGTTGTCAGGTGCACAGCTTCAAGCATCCGAGCGCCGAGGAGCTCGAGCATGACTTTCTGTGGCGGACCACGCGCGTGCTGCCGGAACGCGGCCACATCGGCATCTTCAATCGCTCGTACTACGAAGAAGTGCTGATCGTGCGCGTACATCCGGAGCTGCTCAATGCCGAGAAGCTGCCCGAGGAGGCGCTCGCGGCCAAGCACTTCTGGCAGACGCGCTATCACTCGATCAACGAACTCGAGGACCACCTGAACCGCAACGGCATGCGCATCGTCAAGTTTTTCCTGCACGTGTCGCGCGCAGAGCAGACCAAGCGGCTGCTCGAGCGCATCGATGATCCAAAGAAGAACTGGAAATTCAGCCTCGCGGATATGCAGGAACGGCGCCTGTGGGATCGCTACATGAAGGCATACGAACACTGCCTGGGTGCTACCAGCACCGTATACGCGCCGTGGTACGTGGTACCCGCGGACGACAAAAAGACCGCGCGCCTGATCATCTCGAGTGTCATCAATGAGGCGTTGGCGGAGCTGAAGATGAAATACCCGCGCCTCGATCCGGCGCTGCACCGGGAAATCAAGCGGCTGCGCGCAGCGCTTGCCAAGGATTAGCCATCAGCCAGGGTTGATCGTCAATGCCGTGCCGGGCAGGACCGCAGGGCGCGGCTGCGGGTCGTACACGGGCGGCGGGTGTCACCGGCGGCTGCCTTCCTGCAACGACTCACAAACGCTGAGCCAGACCGAATAACAGGCCAGATGAAATTGCAACGTCGGGCGCGCGGATTTGCCGTCCAGCTCCACTTCGTATTCGATCTCCTCGGGCACGATCGCATGGTCACACAGCGCACAGGCCGCGCCCGTACCCTGGCTGCCCCACATGCGCGCCGCCGAATCACAGGGTAGTCGCCCCGCTCCGATGCGTTGCACCGCCAGTCGCCTCAGCTCCGAATCCGCGCTTTGAGCCATAGAGCCCTCCGAATCGTGACGGTCCGTCTCCATCCCTGGGCGCTGCGTTCGTTTGCTCCATGAGACCCTGTTGATAACCGCCCTCCAGGTCGCCGCGGCATCGACAGACATCCCGTTTGACAAACGGCAGGGTTCGAGTTCAAGCGCGAGAAGCGTCCTACCGCCGGCAGGTTCGCCTCGGCACATCAGGCTCGGCGAATGGGTCGCATCGGGCTGCTCCTACATAGGCCAGGCGCGGGAGCGGCGTTAGAATCCCGCCCAGGAACGAGCGCCGCGCAACGGAGGTGGCTATGACGGCTAGGCTCAGGTGGATGGTCTGGGGCGTGATCTCAGTGGCCACACTGCCGGTGTTGGCTGCCAGTGGACTCAAGGCAGGTCTGTGGGAGATACGAGTGGTCAAGCAGACGGTCGACGGCCGGGATATCTCGGCCCAGACGACCGCTACCATGGAACGCATGCAGCAGGCGATGGCCAGCCTGCCGCCCGAGCAGCGCGCGCGCATGGAAGCGCTGATGAAGCAGAACGGCGTGAGTACGGGGAGCAAGGGCGGTTTTCGCATCTGCGTCAGCCCTGAGATGGCGCGACGCGACGCTCCGATCCTCGATCCACAGGGTCGCTGCCAGCCGGCAACCGTCACGCATCAAGGCAATGAGACGCACTTTCAATTCAGCTGCACGACCAATGGAGTCACCACGTCGGGCCAGGGCGTGGCCACGGTGCAGGGGGACACCATCAACACTCACACCGACGTTACCACCCGCACCTCCAGCGGCGAGACGCACTCGACACAGAGTGATTCCGCAATGAGCTACGTCGGAGCCGACTGTGGTGATCTCAAGCCACCGGGTGCGGCATCGGCGGCGCATCCCTAGTGGAACCGCGGTCCGACCTACCACCGCCACCCGACCCGCGCCGGGGTGCGCTGATCGGCCTCGTCGTCGTCGCGCTGCTGGTCGTCGGCGGATTGGTTCTGACGCACGTACTGCGTGGCATGGCGCGAATACAGGACTGCGCTCTCTCTGGCCGCAGCAACTGCGCACCGATCGACACGCCGGGCACGGGAGCTCGATGAGCCCGGCAACGGCCCTCGCGGCGGCCGCCGCCCAGCTGCGTTCACGACAGATGCAGCGCCGCTAGCGCGCGAGCGCCACCGTGGGCCTGTGCGGCAGCGTCGGGTGGAGGATATAGGCCTGCACGAACTTCATCTGGATCGCAGAGGAGATGGCGGTGTTCTTGCCGGTCACGGGATCTGGGTAGCCATCGGCCATCTGTCGTAGAGCGCGCGCGATCGAGGGTACCGACATCTGCCCGTAGCTGGCGTGATGGGTGGTCCAATTGATGGCCATGTTGCGATGCCATTCGTCGACGTCGACATATGCGCCGAGCAGTCCTTCGGCACCGGTCGGCGTCAATTTCAAACGCAGCCGCGCCGCCTTGAAGTGCTGATCCGTGTTGCAGTCGAAGGTATCCGCATAGGGGAGCAGGATGTTGGCCGGCTCGGTGGTGAGGATGCCGTTGACGATCTTGCCCTTCAACCGAGTGATGTACCGCTGGCCCCAGCGCTCATCGGCCCGTTGCGAGCCTCCCGGCAGGAAGTTCTTGCCGTCCGCGCTGCCGAGCAGCGGATCGAGGCCGCGATACACGGTCACGGTCACGTCGTCGTCGTTGACGAGACTGTCGACGTTGGTGATCTCGATCAGAACCCGATTGAACGCATAGCGCTCCATGTACTCGTTCATGAAGAAATAGTAGGCGCCTCCCGGCCGGAATCCCGCCACGCATCCGATGACGCGATAAAGCTGGTTGTCGATGCCCGGCTCACCCTCGGGGCTGGTGAAATCGTTGGGACCGACCTTGCCGTCGAGGTTCAACCCGATGGCCGTGCTGCCGCCCACGTAGTAGAACGGCAGCGGCCCCTGCGCCGTCTTCTCCTCCAGACTGGCCGGAAACCATGTGTCCGCCTCACGGGCAAGCTGCGTCTCGAGCAAGGTCCGCTTCACACCGTCGTTGGGGAACAGCTTCGCGAACTGCTCGCGCGGTCCATCGTTGAAGCCGTGTGGACATTCGATCTTCGCGTCGGCGGTCGTGTAGACGGCCCAATACTTGTTGGTCAGGACGTAGCCGATGGTCCGATTGGTGATCCCTGCAGCGTGCGCACCGTAATACGGCAGCGCCGCGAGGCCCATCGCCATGGCCGCTGCGACGATCGAGCGGGAGAAATAGGTGCAGAGGCTGCGCATTGAGAGTAACTCCATAGGCCTGCAGGCAAGCCCGACGAGAGGCGGACGCTCAACCCGCGTTCGTGTAGAAATCATCCCTGAGCCAGAATGCTTTGAAGCCATTGCGGTAGCCGTAGAACACACCCCAAGCATCACCGTTCACGTCGCCCGGCCCCGGGTCGCCGGCGAAGGTATAGACCGGCCGCCCGCGGTAGGCCCAAACGTGGATCGCCCCAGGCTGGCCGGGGGTTGCGAAGTGACCGGTGAGCGGATCGATGTCGATCGTGGTCCAGCTGCGGCTCGGTGCCTTCGCGTTCTTGGGCGCGAGCACCGGCGGCCAGGTCCTGAGGCAGCGCGCCGCATCGCCGCCCCCACACACCGCGAGCCGGTATTCCTGCGGCGCCGACGGATAGTCGCACGCCTGCTGGTCGAGAGCGTCATCGCCGCATCGATAGACGTAGATGGTCCTGCCGTGGCTATCAGCAAGCACGATGCCGATGTGGGTGGCCTGCTGCGTGAACTCGCTCGGCCACGCCGGCGCCGGCAGCGTATAAACATTGTGCCAGCCGGACTCGTCGCTGCCGCCGAGACCGTGCGGCCGCTTGTCGTCCGGGATATAGGTGTACAGCGGCTTCTTGCGGAACGCCCATTGCCGGATGCCGGGCGAGCGCTCAATGACCGTCCAGTCACCGTGGGACTGCGACTCCTCGGCCGCCGGTACCGGGGCCCACTTCGTCAAGCAGGCGCCGACGCAGTTGGATTTGTCGACGCCGTCCCCATCCCAGGAGTAAACAGACTCGCCGGAATAGTTGACCAGCATCCGGCCGGTACCTACTTCGGCAATTTCAAAGGCCGGAGGGATGTTCGGAGGCGGCCCGATGGGTACACGCACACCCGGCGCGTCGCCCGGCAACTTTTGCTTGGTTCCACCCAGCACATCTCCGGGCTGTCGATCCAGCATCGAGGTGTAGAGCGGGTAACCGTCGTACGCCCACTGCTTGGCGCCGTCGTGCCGCTTGATGAGGGTCCACTTGCCGACCGGCTTCGCGTCGCTCGCGGCGAGCGCCGGCGGCCATACCTGCACGCAGCTCTTGCGGGAAGCGAGCTCAGGCAGCGCGTAGCCGGCAGGGGTCGGACTCTCGAGGCCTGAGTTCACCGTATCGACTTCGGAGGTGCAGTTCGACGCCGTATTCTTGTAGTCGCCGACGGTGCCGTTGCGCAATTTGTGCAGGGGCCAGGTGTAGAGAGTTTTGCCGTTCTGGTCGGCGAACACCGCTCCCTCGATGTCGTTGATCGTCACACGGAAGCCGGGCGGCATGGGCTCGGACAGGTAATCCACGTGCCCGACAGCGCTGGGCTGCTCGTGCCGCGCGCTGGCCGCGCCGCCCGCCAGCAGCAGAGCGAGTCCGAGCAATCCGGTGACGCTGACGGCTTGGCATGACCGCATCGGCGTTGTCCCGCGACGGCCTAGACCACCATCTCCGCAATCGCCTGCGACGTATTGTTGCTCTTCGTGCCCCATTCCTTGCCACTCAGGCCCACGGCGCGCATGGCGGTCAAGCCCAGACGGGTGGCGGGGCTGCCGCCGCCGACGATATGCAGACCGGTCTTGATCTTGCCACCGGCCCGGCCGGCGCTGAACATGGGCATGTTATCGAGCGAGTGCACGCGCGCCCAGCTGGTATCGGTGAACGCGTAGATCAGCACATTATCGAGCAGCGTACCGTCGCCCTCCTTGACCTTGCTGAAGGCGCTGACGTAGTAGGCCCACTCCTCTATCGCGCGGCGCGTGAACCAGGAGGCATTCGGCTGATAGCCGAGTGTCTGGTCGACCGGCTCCTCGTGCGTGCAGGTATGGTGGGGCTTCTCATAGCCCGGCTTGGTGATTGAGGATTGCGCATCCGCATACGCCATGTTGAACACCCGCGTCTGGTCGCAGGCGATCGCCATGACCATCAGATCGGTGAGCACCCGATGGCGCGCCGAGATCATCTCGAACGTGCTGCCCATCGCTCCGTCATCCTTGGGATCGGCCGGCGGCTTGCAAGCTGCCCGTGGCTCAGGGCGCGAGAGCTGTTGATCGAGCTGCTTCTCAATATGCCGCAGCCCAGTGAGATACTGATCCACGCGCGCGCGATCTTCGGCGCCGACGCGCGCCTGGACGCGGTTGATATCGTCCATCACGACCGAAAGCACGCTCCGGCGCACCATCGTCTTCGGATTCGGCTTGAACTCCTTGGCGTTCGGGTCCTGGAACTCGGGACCGAACAGGCGCGTGTAGAACTGCGTCGCTGACCATTCGGGCGTCGACGGCGTAGTCTGATTCTCGTAAGAATAGGTCGTGCGCGGGTCGCCGGTCGCGGTTGCTGTCAGTGTCTTGAAGCGCGATTGCCGGCCGATCTCGTTGGCCACGGTGATATCGATCGATTCACCAGGCTTGTCGCCCGCCGTCTGCGGAGAGCTACCGCTCATCAGGATCACCCAGCCGGTGTAGTGGCACTGGTTCGGCGTGTCATCCCTGAAGGTATCGAAGCCCGTGAACACATTGATCTTGTCCTTGACCGGCGCGAGCGAAGCAATCTCCTCGGGTAGATCGAAGTGGGCGCCAACGGTCTTCGGAACGAATACCTGCTTCGCCATACCCAGTGCCCAGAACCAGGTGCCGAAGCGCACCGGTAGCGGCGTGCCGTCGGCGAAGGCGTTACCGTTGTCATTCAGGAAGCAATCGAGCAGTGGCAGCGCCACCGTCACCGCCGAGCCATTCAGGATGCCTTTGAGAACGCGACGCCGGCTCAGGAACAAGTCCATGAGATCCTCCATCATTTCCCGAGTGAGGAACCATTGCGGACCGTGCGCATCTGCGGTGTCGATTCCTCGACCTCGGAGAACGCGTTGCTGAGCGCAATGGTGCGCAACAGATCTTTGAAGCGATAACCGTGCGCAGCGAACTGCTGGTTGAGATAGGCGAGCATGGGGTTGGCCTTGGCTGATGCCGCCCCACCGATGCCATAGCTGTAGACGCGCTGCACCAGGCACGACGTCAAGGCCGGATCATCGTGCAGCGCCTGGCCGAGACCCACGGCGTCGGTGAACGTCGTACCGTCGAGGCTACCGCTCGCGTCGATGGTGGCCCCGTTCTCGGCGCCGCGGTATTCGCCGGCACCGTCGAAGTTCTCGAGACCGAGCCCGATCGGATCGGTAATTCGGTGGCATCCGGCGCACACGGGATTGCTCCGGTGCGCGGTCAGCCGCTGACGCATCGTCTTCAAGGAAGGATCCGGGTTCTCAACCTTGGAGAAATCGACGTTCGGCGGTGGGTGCGGGACCGGCTCACACAGCAGGATCTCGCGCAGTGCCTTGCCGCGGCGCGTCGGTGAGCTGCGACCCGGGTGGGCGTGCAGTGCGAGAAAGCTTACCTGGGTCAGGATACCGGTCCTGGGACTGTCGGGCGGAAACTCGTAGGCGGTCCAGCCGCTGCCGGCGGGTACGCCGTAGATCGGCGACAGCGCGGTGGAAATGAAGGTCTTGCGGGTAGTGAACAGATCCCTATAGTCGCCGTTCTGCGTGATCAGGAGATCGACCACCGTGCGCAACGTCTGCTCGCGCGCATCGGCCGCCGTCGCTCCCGTGAATGAGGGATAGATGCTCGGATCCTTCGTCAGCGTCTGAAAGTCATCAAAGCCAAACATGTCGTCGAAGAACGCACGCGTGCCCGCGACCAGGCGCGGGCTGGCAAGCATCATCGCAACGACGCGCGCCCGTCCCCGCGGGGTCTCTAATGCACCGCTTGAGGCGGCGTCGAGCAGCCTGCTGTCGGGACCCGAGTCCCAGAGGAACAGGCTCAGCCGCGTCGCGAGCGAGTAACCGTCGAGCCGCTCGTGGCCCGGCTGCGTTCGATCGGGCGCGGCGGTCTCGGTGAGCAGCAGCATCTCCGGGCTGATGAGCATGCCCTCGAGCGCGTAGGACAGTCCGGCATAAAAGTCCTTGAGCCGAACCGCGGCCGCGTCGGCCTGGTTGACCAGGGCAGCGGCTTGCTCGGGCGCCAACGGATGACGATAGAGCAGCCGGCCGACATGGGTGAGGAATTGACCCGCGCACGCGGCATCCGCGCTCTTCTCGTTCGCCGGCGTGCACGGGATGAGGAAGGTTCGATGAGCCGAGTCCGTGACCTCGGCGGCAACCAGTGACGCCGTGCGCTGATACTGCTCAACCTGTGCCTCGCTGACACCGGCGACGCCGGCGCCGTTCTCGAGCAACCCACCGGTGCGCGTCATCGGAGGAAACTGCGCGTCGAGCTTCAGATCCGGGCCGAAGATATTGGCGAGCGTATTGTCGTATTGCTGCGCGGTCATGATCCGAAGCCGCGCTCTGGAGACTACGTCTTTCGGTTCCGCGATTCTCGCTACGGGCTGCGCCTGGAGGTGCGCACCCGTCGGGTGGTGCGCATTGACCGCGGGCCCCGACGTCTGGCAACTGGTGAGCAACGCCACGATGGCGCAGGTACCGAAACCGATACCCGTGCGCGCAACGAGCCCGCTGCGGCGGGGAAATTGGTTGCGGGAGTGGGATTTACCGATTGTGGGCACGTCGACCTTCGAGGACTCCGCGCGGTCAGCCGACGATGCTAGCACAGCCCGTTAAATCCATGAAATGGCTCATTAAATCCATTTAATGTAAGCCTTCGAGACGGCGCCATCGAGCCGTCGCCGCCGATGAGGGCCTAGCGGGAAAATATCGACGCCGGCGTCGCCAGCGCCCGCAGGCCATAGGACGGATCGAGCACGACCTCGCGGCCGAATTCCGTCAGGTCCGCCGGACGGCCGAACTGACCCGGCCCGCGGTAGGTCATGCTGAACCAGCGATCATCCGAGGCGCCGTTGGGGCGGTCGTTGTCATCCCACGCCCAGGCGAGCCAGCCGAGCCCGGCACTCTCGGCCGCGGTGATGATCTGACCGGGGGCGACGGAGGTCGGACTCGGGCCGATGTCGTGCCCCGGACCGAACTCACCCACGATGAACACCATCCCCGCTTGCGCGCTGAGCCGCGCCAGTTGCGGCAACCAGTTGTCGTGCAGCGCCAGCTGCGCATTGGCGTACAGATGCAGCGCGAATAAGACGTTCTTTTGCGGATCCGAGTTGAACACGGCGGTCGAATAGTGCAGCAATTCCAGGACGTCCTGGCCGCAGTTACCAGCGTCGACCAGAATCGGACCGAGATAGCCCGCCTGCCGCAGCTGCGCGATGGCACTGATGTAGGAATCGCGCCAGACGGTGCTGTTGTTGGGACCCCACTCGTTGGCGACGTTGACGATCAAATATCTGTTGAGACGCGTCCAGGCCCTCGCCTGCCCGATCCAGGTCGCGACGGCCGCGCCTAGCCGCGCCGGATCGCTGCTGCAGGTCGCGGTCCAGTTGCCGACCACCGGGACGTCGTGTTCGGAGATCGACTGGGCGCGGATCAGCGCCACGTTGAAGCCCGCGGAGCGCGTGAAATCGATGTCCCAGCGCACGGTGTTCGCGTGGCTCGCGACGATACCCGCGGCGGAAGGCGAGTCCCAATGCAGGCGGTTCACTCCGCGGATACGAAACTCATCGCCATCGGGGTCGTACAGCTTGCCGTGAGCGACGAAGAAGCCATCGCCGCTGTTGTAGGAGGGCCGCGGCGCCTGACTGGTTGTCTGGCTGTTCGCCTGGCGGGTTGCCTGGCTGATGGGCGTCGCGGCGGACGAGCCCCGGCGGGGCGACGGATCGGTGAGGGGAGAGGAGGTTCCGCAGCTGGCGAGTAGCAGGGTCAGCGCGAGGGGTACCCGTCGGCTCAGTCTCATGCGCACAACCCTATACGCAGGCGGGCGCTGACAGACATCAGCGACCACCGATGAGCGCGGCAGCCGCAGGCCTACGTAGGCACAAACACGGGCAGCCCGAGCGCTACGCCGCCCGCGCGGCGTCCCGCGCCGCACTCAGCCGCGTGAGCTGCGACTCGTGCGCCTCGAGGAACTCGCCCACCGCCGCGACCAAGCGATCGAGCTCCGCCGCGCCGAGCGCGAGCGATAGCGCGATGAAGCCGCGACGAGCGGTATAGATTCCCTTCTCCACCAGATCGAAGAACAGCAGCCCCTCGATATCATGGTGTGCAGCCGCCAGATCGCGCGGCGCGTTGATTGCACCCGTGGTCGCGTGCGCGTTCAGCAGCGAGCCGATGCCGGTGAATTGCAGCGGTGCACGCGCCTGCCGGCACAGCGCATTGAGCCGCTCGCGCAGCTCGCTGCCGCGTCGATTCAGCGCTTCGGCCTGCTCCGGCGTATACACTTGAGTCAACCCCGCGAGCCCCGCGGCCAGGGAGATGACGTTGTTGTTGAAGGTTCCCGCGTGCGGTAGCGCGCCGGGGCGGCGCGGATCGAAGTGATCCATCAGCGCTGCGCGTCCGCCGAAGGCACCGAACGAGCTGCCGCCGCCAAGGTACTTGCCCAACGTCGTCAGATCGGGGCGAATCCCGAGCACGGCCTGCAGGCCGCCGGGGGCCAGACGCGAAGTCATGACCTCGTCGAACACCAGCACGGCTCCAATCTGCTCGGTGGCCTCACGCAGCATCCCGAGGAACTCGCGGCTGGCGGCAATACAGCCACCCGAGCCGAGCATGGGCTCGACCATGACCGCGGCAAGCTCGGAGCGATGACGCTGCAGCAGTTCCAGCGTCTGGGTGCTGTCGTTATACGGGGCCATCACGAACTCGAACGGCACGTTCAGCGTCCGGCCGGCACCGCGGAAGTTGAGCAGGCTGCCGTGATAGGCGCCTTCGAACACCATCATCTTCGGCCGCCGCGTGATCTCCCGCGCCAGCGACAGCGCCATCAGGGTCGCTTCGGTTCCCGAGTTGGTGAAGCGCACCCGCTCGAGCGCGAAGCGCTCGCACAGCGCGCCCGCCAGCCGCGCCTCGAGTACGTGGTGGGAAGCAAGGCTCAGGCCATTGTCGACCGCGGCGGTGATCGCCTGGCGAATGATCGGGTGCGAATGGCCGTAGATGCCGGCGGTGAACTCGCCGAGAAAATCGATGTATTCATGATCATCAACGTCCCACAGCCGACAGCCCTCGCCGCGCGCCATCACCAGCGGAAACGGCTCGTAGAACAGCACCGTGCGCGTATTGCCTCCCGGCATGACCCGGGCCGCGATGAGCTGATGCTCGGCGCTGCGCGGGTTGCGTGCGATGAAGCGCCGCTTGGCCGCCTCGAGCAGCTCGGTCAGCGCGGTCTGTGACTCACTCGATGTCATCGCCGCCGCTCGGGACGCCAACGCGCGACGCGCCGTTGGCGCACGCGTCGTCGAGCTCGCTGTCGATCAAATCCCCGCATACCACGCATACCCCTGGTCCAACGGACCGAGCTGATTGACCGTATCGAAGCGGTCAGTGACCACGATGCGCTGCAGATATTTCACGCTCTTGTATCCCAACTGAGTCTCGACCCGCAACCGCACCGGCGCGCCGTGGGGCACGGGCAAGTCGCGCCCGTTCATCCCGTACGCGAGTATGGTCTGGGGATGCAGAGCATCGAGCATGTCGATGCAGTCCGCATCATTGTCGAAGGCATAGAAGCTCACGAAACGCGCGCTGGGTGAGATCCCCGCGTGCTCCAGCACTCGCCGCAGCGGCACGCCGGTCCACTCCGCGATCGCCGACCAGCCCTCCTCGCAGGTGTGCTTGGTGATCTGCGTACGCGCCGGGAAGCGCTGCAGATCGGCGAGCGAATAGCTGGTCGGTCGGGCCACCAAGCCTTCCACCCGCAGACGAAAGCCGGCAAAGCCCTCGGCGCGCAACCGCGCATACGCGGCCCCGAGCGTCGGATTGAAGCCCGGCTGTGCCGCATCGGCCGGATCGGTGGTACCGACCGCCGGAATCGAGGAGATGTCACCGCGACCATACTCCTTGGCCAGCATGCGCGCCGGCAGCAACAGGCGCCGTGCGGTATAGGTGAGCACATCACCCATCCGCAGCACGTTGCCGTAGGTCGGCGGCAAGTTCTCGGAACATCCG
>JASHTF010000272.1 GCA_030040715.1 Gammaproteobacteria bacterium
ATGTCGGTCGCCTCTGCCGCGGCGATAATCACGAAGATACGAACCCAGTTACCGATCATCGCAAACACGGCCATCAGTCCGATCCACGCGAGCCGCCAGCGCAGCGGATCGCGTGCGAGCTCCCCGTAGAGTGCAGCGAGTGCGAGCCCTACGACGAAGGAGTGCAGGCCGCTACACCCGCCGGCGATCTCGAGCGCTCCGGCGGGCAGGCGGACGATGTCACCGGTGATGTAGGCCGGCAGCCCGGTGAGCCAGATGAGCGCGCTGTTGGCTCGGATGCTCAGTGACTGCAGCACACCGATCAGGTCACTCCACACCGGCATCGCGAAATACAAAAATCCGATCGGAAACAGCAGCACGCGTGCGGTATGCGCGCCGAATATGGTGAGCAGCGCCAGCAGCAGCAGCAGCGGCAATAACAGCAGATGCAGGTCCTGCAGTGCGGCCTGATAAAACCATACCCACATCGCGCTCAAAGACAACAGCGCTGCCAGCGCGCGCGGGACTGGACGTACGGCAGCCGCGGCCAAGGCCGCGCGCTCTCGTACCACCAGGCCCAGCGAAATCAGGAGTACCAGGTAGCCGTGCGTATACGCCCGATCGATCGTATCGCTCCAGAATCCCGCCAGTGCCATTGAGCTCGGCCAGTAGATCAGCGCCACGGCCGCCCACAGACCGAAAGCGATCGCCAAGCGCTGACCCGTGCTGGCATCGGGCAACCATGCCGTTAGCGCGTGCCAGCGCGGCAGCGCGCGCCACGCGAGGCGCGTCGGCGATTCCCGGTCGAGTCGTGGGGCGCTCACTCGGTCGCTTGCGGTGACGAGGTCCGCTCCATGAGCTCATAAAGCGTGGGTCGGGTCACTCCGAGCAGCTCGGCGGCCTTAGATACGTTGCCGCCCGCGATCGCCAGCGCCCGCTGTACCGCAGCGCTCTCGGCGCGCTGGCGTACCTCGCGCAGCGCCAGCACCCGCCCCTCGCCTTCGGCGGGCGGCTGCAGCGACAGATCCTCCGGAGTGACGAATCTACCTTCGGCCATGATCGCGGCGGCATTCACCCGGTTCTCGAGCTCGCGCACGTTACCGGGCCATTCATAGCGCTCGATGGCGGCGATGGCATCGGCTGAGAGCTTCGGCACCGGCCGCCCGTTGCGTTTGCACGCCTGCTGCAATAGATAGTTGGCGAGCAGGACGCTATCGGCACCGCGCTCACGCAGCGGCGGTATCGCCACCGCGACTTCACTGATGCGGTAATACAGATCCTCGCGAAACGCCTTCTGCGCGATCGCAGTCCGCAGGTTGCGGTTGGTCGCCGCGATGATGCGCACGTCGACCGCTATCAGCTCGCGTCCCCCGACCCGCTCGATGACACGCTCCTGCAAAAAGCGCAGCAGCTTACCCTGCAGCGCGAGCGGCATATCGCCGATCTCATCGAGAAACAACGTACCGCCGGCGGCGGTCTCGACTTTGCCGAGTGTTTGCTTGATCGCCCCGGTGAAGGCGCCGCGCTCGTAGCCGAACAGCTCGCTCTCGAGCAGCGTCTCGGGGATCGCCGCGCAGTTGATCGCGACCATCGGCCGCGTCGCACGGGCACTGAGCCCATGCAGGGCGCGCGCCAGCCGCTCCTTGCCGGTACCGCTCTCGCCGAGTAACAGCACCGTGGCCTGCGTCGGGGCGAGCTTCTGCACCATGCGGCAGACCTTGAGCATGGGCTCACTCGCCGCGATGACGCCTTCGAGCGCGTTCGGTGCGCTGCTCTGCGCGAGCGCTTGGTTCTCCGCTTCGAGCTGATGGATACGCTGCGCGCGATCGATAATCACCGACAGCAACTCGATATCGACCGGCTTTTGACAGAAGTCATAGGCGCCCAGTCGAATCGCGCGCAGCGCATGCTCGCGCCCTTCGCGGCCGGTAACGACGATGATCTTCGTGCCCGGTGCGATGCGCAGCAGCTCGCTGACTGTGGCAAAGCCCTCCTCGACACCATTTGGATCGGGCGGAAGCCCGAGGTCCTGCAGCACGATTGCCGGCATATGCCGGCGCATCGCGGCGAGCGCATCGACGCGTGTCGATGCGCAAACCACTTCGAACGTATCGAGCGCCCACTTCAACTGGCGCTGCAGGCCCGGATCGTCTTCAACGATCAGCAGACTAGTTCGCTTGGAGCTCATAGGGAGCCACATTGTCCGCCGTCACGAGCGCCGGAGCCAACGGCAGATGAATAATGAAGCGCGTACCGCGGCCGACGACGCTATCAACTTCGACGGTGCCGCCGCACTTGCGCACGAACTCGCGCGCCTGATAGGCACCGATGCCAAAGCCGCCCGCAGCCTTGGTTGAATCGAAGGGGCGAAACAGACGAGTACGGATGAATTCGGCGTCCATACCGGAACCGGTATCGCTGACCTCGATGACTGCGAACGGTCCCGACCGCCGCAGGTGCACCGTAACAGTCCCGGTGCTCGGGGTCGCGTCCTGGGCGTTGCGGACGATGTGCTCGAGCACCTGCAGCAGCCTCTCGCGGTACAGCAGCACCTCCATCGCCCGTTCGTGGACCTCCAGTGCGGGGACCGGCAGCCGCCCGGCGCACCGGCGCAGCGCTTCGGCACACAGGTCGCTGAGCTCCACGCGGTGCGATTCGCCTTCGAGCACGCCACTGCGCAGCTCTTCCATGAGGCGCGTCATGCGCTTGACCGAGTTGTCGATGGTCAGAATGGCATCATCGAAGAATTCGGGATTACCGCGATGGCGCGTCGCGTTCTGCACCACCAGGGCCTGCTGGGCGATCAGGTGCCGCAGATCATGCATCAGGACCGCGGACAGACGATTCATCGCCTCGAACTGATGGGCCTCGGCGAGTCGTTTCGCGGCCTGTTCAAAGGCGAGAAAGCTCGCCACCTGGCGGCCGGCGGCGCGCAGCAGGTCGATCTCTTCCCAGCCCAGGCGAGTCGTGACCAGCGGCTGTCCTATCACGACAAAACCAATGAGCGCCTGATCGCAGATCAAGGGCAGGATCAGCCGCAGGCGCGGATTGGCCAGCAGCCACGCCGGCGGCTGCAGCGCCGTCCCCACGGGCTGCGTGGCACCCGCAGGATCGAGCTGGCGGGCTTCGTCGAGATCGAAGATCCATTCCCTCTTGCGAAGAAACTCGAAGAATTCTCGCCTTTCGGCTACCCGCGGGGCCGCGGCGGGTGCCAGATCGCCCCCGACCGGGACAAAGCCTCCCTCCCCGTCGCGCAGCCAGAGCCCGCCGCTTGCGGCACTGACGAAGCCGGCCATGACCTTGGCGATGCGCTCATAGAGCGGTTCTTCCCCTTCGGAGAGCGCACGCGTGAGCTTTTGCCACTCGCTGCGGTAATCGTAGCGGTAGGGGAACAGGTGCTTGGCCAGCGTCACCCTGGCCCAGGCTCGAAACTGCTCCGACAGCACCGCGACCACCAGCACCAGCAGCGCAGCCGCCAGGAACAATGCCTGACCCGCCGCTCCCCAGGAACCACCGAGCCGGCGCACGAAGTAGCTGCCGGCCGCCATCACGAATACATAAAGAGCCGCGGCGAGCAGCGTAGCGTTGAAGAACATGACGCGTGGCGACAGGAACGCCGCCGACTGCCAGCCGTCGATGCGGCGCAGCCCGATCGCGAGCAGGACGGCGAGCAGAGCAT
>JASHTF010000273.1 GCA_030040715.1 Gammaproteobacteria bacterium
AAATCGCCGTTCATGAGCGTGGTCGCGACCAGCGCCTCATCGTTCGGCCAGGCCAGGCGGCGCTGCGGCCACCGGCCGTGCGCCCGGCGGCGCGCGAGCGCCGCGTCGATCGCGCGTGCCGTCAGCCGTGTTAACGGAAACAGGCAGCGAAACGGTGCCGCATTGCGCGCGCGTGCGGTCTCGGTCCAGAACCACGAGTAGTCGGCGCGACGCAATTGCGCCGCGAGGAAATCGACATCCTCGTGACGCGCGAAGAAACGGAACAGCTCCGCGGCCTCACCGTAGAAGCCGACGTCGCTCTCGACCATCCAGAAGCGCTGCGTGTGCGGAAAGCGTCGGCGCGCCAGGTAGTAGCCGTAGTCGCCGCACTTCCAGGCGAAATCATGCGGGCAGTAGAGACCGAGGGCGCGGCAGACGGCCCGCGACAGCGCGATCACGCTTTGATCGGACGCCTCGGGCGCGCCGAAGCGAGCGTCGATCACGAGCGCGACCGGACAGCCGCTCGCCTGCTCGAGTCGCTCTGCCAGAGCGAGCGCCGCACCATCGATCGTGGTGGTTCTCACGAGAATGCGCGTTGCCGGCTCGATTGGCGCTGTCATGATGATCGCCCACGCCGGTTGCGCCGGCAGCGGTCTGCCGCAGGAGGCGGCCGCATGCTAGTCGCAGGCGCGCGGCGTCCGATGTCAGCCGAACAGCGCTCGCCGCCGCGCCAGCGACGCGGCCGGCCACACGCTCTTGGCGTCGTAGTAGGCCTCGAAAGCCGCCACCCCGTCAGGCAAACGCACCCACGGCAGCTTCGAGCGCACGTAGATGTGCACGTCGGGAGACAGCGCCGCCGGACGATCGAGCGTCCCGACGCGCACGAAACGCAGCTGCGCGCGCCCGCCGTACTCGCTCCACACCGCCACCTGGCAGCCGGGACAGCGGAAGATCCGATGCGGCCGGCCGCTGTCGGTGGGCACGGACACCGGTTGGGGCTCTCCCGTCAGGATGACAACGCGATCGGTCTCGATCAGCGCGTTGAGCACGAAGGCGCTGCCGGTCTGCCGCTGGCAGTCGAGACAGTGGCAGCAATGCACGAACATCGGCTCGGACTGCAGCTGATAGCGCAGCGCGCCACAAGCACATCCACCCTGCAGAGCATCCACGATGTCAGTGACTCCCGGTCGTGTTGACGATGGCCGCCGGCATGGGCCATGCACCGTGCCTCATTGCGCCACGCGTCGCGCTCTCTGCTCGCGCAGGTACAATCGCAACACCGCGACGGCGAGCTGCATCAGCACCGGACCCACGATCAGGCCGGCCAGCCCCATCACATAGACCCCACCGAACAGGGCCAAGAACACCAGCAGCGGCGGTATCGCCTTGTCGCCTACCAGCCGCGGTCGGATGACATAGTCGTTCAGACCAACGACCATGATGGCGCCCCAGACGAACTCGATGATCGCGCGGCCGCTATGCCCGATCAGGATTAGATAGACGCCCGCGGGCACCCATACCAGCAGCGTTCCGACCCCTGGGATCAGCGAGGCGATGGCCGTGGCGACGCCGAAGAACAGCGCATCGGGCACGCCGGTGATCCAGAAGCCGAGCGCAGCGATCGTGCCCTGCGCGAGCGCAGTCACGACGGTGCCGGAGAACGTCAGCCGTCCGACGCGACGAAACTCCGCCAGCAGCGCCCGTGTGTGACTGCGCTGGAGCGGTGAGATACGTTCGACCGTCGAGACCATGCGCGCCCAGTAGCGCAGTACCGCGTACATCGCCAGCAGCGCAAACAGCAGGCTCAGCAACCCCATGAACGTGTCCGAGGCCAGCGAGGCAGCCAGCGCCGCCGAACGCGAGGCGATCTCTCCGGCGCCCGCCTCCAGATGCGCCCGCAAGCTCGCCGCTGAGATGCCGAGATGTCCGAGCCAGCGCATGACCAGATCGACACGGCCGCTGTAGGAGCCACCGGCGCTCAATTGTCGGCTCACCTCCTGCGCGAATGCGGTCGTGCGCGTGACGAACATGATGAGGAAACCGCCGAGCGCACCGATGACGAGCACCCCGGACAGCAGCACGATCGTGAACGCCGCCACCGAGGGGCGACGCCTGCGTCGCACCAGCGAGCGATACAGCGGCTCGAGCATGAACGCCATCACCGCCCCGAGCAGTAGGCCGGTCGCAAACGGCAACGCGAGCCAAACCATCGCCGCCACGGCGGCGAGCACGAGCCAACCGAGCGCCTGCTGTTCCTTCGAGCGGGCGGCCGGCGTGCGTCCTTGCGATCCTGCTTCTCGGCCTGCAGGACCGGTGCGCTGTTCGATGTCCTTGGCAATCTTCAAATTGGCGCAGCCATCATGCCACAGCAAACCCGGGGGCGGACATTGACGGGGGCGCTTGAATGCTCCATAAAAATCTGCCCCGACGCCCTACAGAGGACCGCCGCATGCCCGCGTTCGACGTGGTCTCCAAAGTCGATCTGCACGAGCTCACCAACGCCGTCGATCAGGCCAAGCGCGAGCTCGAGCGGCGCTACGACCTGCGCACGACCGGCGCGCGCTTCGAGCTGGAAGGCTATGTCATCCGGCAATTCGCGCCGACGGAGTTCCAGCTCAACCAGCTGCTCGAGATCCTGCGGTTGCGATTGGCGGCCCGCAGCATCGATCCCCGTTGTCTGGAGCTCGGCGCGGTGGAGGTGAACGTCACCGAAGCGCGTCGGCAGCTCACCGTGAAGCAGGGCATCGAGCAGGCGCTCGCCAAGAGGCTCATCGCCAAGCTCAAGGATTCCAAGCTCAAGCTCGACGCGCAGATCACCGGCGACAAGGTGCGGGTCAGCGGCAAGAAGCGCGACGATCTACAAGCAGCCATCGCGCTGCTGCGCAAGGCCGAGCTCGAGCTGCCGCTGCAGTTCGAGAACTTCCGCGACTAGCCGGGCGCCTTGAGCGGCTCGCAGCGCACCTCGAAGTTGACCGAGTTGGCGATGAAGCACAGCGCGTGTGCCCGCGCGTGCAACGCGCCCAACCTGGCCTCATCAGCCGCCATCGCCAGCGTCACGAGCGGGTGCAGCACCACCTCGCGGAACCGTCCGCCGCCGGTCTGGTCCTCGACCATCACACCGCTCGGCTGGTCGCGGTAGCCCATCACGGTGACGCCCGCGTCGGCACACAGGTGCAGGAACCAGAGCATGTGACAGGCCGAGAGCGCGGCGACCAGTAGCTCCTCCGGATTGTAGCGCCCCGCATCACCACGAAAGCCAGGATCCGAGGAGCCGGGCAGCGGCGGCTTGCCGGGTGCACGAATCTCGTGCGCCCGCGAATACGCGTGGTACGCCGAGGTACCCGTGCCGCGGTTGCCGCTCCATTCGAGCTCGATGCAATAGCGGTGCTCGCGGCCGCTCATGGCGTCGGATCGTGCGCCGCGCGCGTGCCGTCCCCGCTGATGTGGTGTTTCGACAGGGTCTCGAGCACCTGCGCCAGAATCGACGAGTCGAATCCGCTCCACCCGAGCGCGGTGGCCGCGTTCATCAACTGCGCGCACGAGGCAGTGTGCGGCAACGACAGTCGCAGCGCCCGCGCGCCCTCGAGCGCGAGGTTGATGTCCTTCTGATGCAGCTCAAGGCGAAAGCCCGGCGCGAAGTCACCGCTGATCATGCGCTGGCCATGCACCTCGAGAATGCGCGAGGCCGCATATCCTCCCAGCAGGGCCGTGCGCACGCGGCTCGGGTCGACACCCGCCTTGGAGGCGAACAGCAGCGCCTCGGCCACGGCCTCGATCGTGAGGCCGACGATGATCTGATTGGCGACCTTCGCGGTCTGCCCTGCCCCCACATCCCCGACCAGCGTGATCGTCTTGCCCATCAGCGCGAGCAGCGGCCGGGCGCGCTCGAACACCTCGGGCTTGCCGCCCACCATGATCGTGAGCGTGGCCGCCTTGGCGCCGGCCTCGCCGCCGGAGACCGGCGCATCGAGATAGTCCGCGCCGCGCGCGGCGATGCGCTCGGCGAACTGCCGCGTAGCGAGCGGCGAGATCGAGCTCATGTCAATGACGAGCTTGCCGGCGGATAGACCGGCAGCCACTCCGTCGGTCGCAAACAGCACCGACTCGACGTCGGGGGTGTTTGACACCATCAGCACGATGCAGTCGGCGCGCTCGGCGACGCTGCGTGCGCTCGAGCAGGGCAGAAAGCCGGCCGCCTCGAGCTCGGCGGCGCTCTTGCGTCGTGCCCACACGTGCACCCGGTGACCAGCCGCACGCAAATGCCCCGCCATCGGTGCACCCATGATGCCGAGTCCAATGAAGCCCAGTTCCGCCATGGGGGCGAGTCTGCGCCTACGCCGGCGGACCTGTCCACGCGCTCAGGTGCAGCGCCGCCGTCAGCGCGTGAAGCACAGCCACCCCAATGCGCCGAGGACCAACACGACCACGAGCTTGAACACCGTCTTGGCGAGCCCGTGCACTTCGGTGCGCCAGTTGCGCGCCACCTGGTAGAGACAGTAGAGCGCACCGGCCGCGCCCGCGGCCGGCACTGCGTAGTGCAGCAACGGCCAGTGCAGCGCGGCCGCGCGCGATCGCCCGAAGCGCAGCCACCCGATCACACCATAGTAGCCCAGCAACAGCGCGCCGATCGCGAGCAGCCGCGTCGCGTAGGGACCGAGCGCCGCTCCTTCCATATAAGCGACGACGATGGCCGCGGCGATCAGCAGCAAACATCCCAATGCCGGCCAAAACCACATGCCGAAACTGTGACGCAGTTGCTGCGGTGACTCAAGTCGAGTCCGCGCTACCCCGGGCGGTCCGTGGGGCGCGTCCCTCAATGTCAACCGGGTCCGAGAGCGGGCCGTTGAACCGGCTACCATGGCCACCATGGCAGCCACGCAGCGCTCGGCCCTGCCCGCAGGGGCTCGCCCGCGCCCGCCGCGCGCCAGGCGGGTACTGCTCGCCGGCGGCATTACCGTAATCCTGTGCGCGTGCGCGCCTGCGATGCGGCCCGATCGCAGCTCCGCCGGCGGCGCGCCCGGCCCGACGGACGGCGCCGGCGGCACGCCCGAATCCGCGTCGCTGCGCACCCTGACCCATGAGGATATGCTCTGGCTCGAGCGCGTCGGCTTCGGCGTCGATGATCGGTTGCTCGCCGACTACCGCCGACTCGGTCGCAAGGGCTTGCTCGAGCAGCAGCTCGCGCCGCAGGAGCTGGTGCTGCCGCCGGCGATTGCCGCGCAGATCAATGCGCTCGACGTGGCCCGCGTCGATCCGCAGCGGCTGCTGCCGGGCGTTGCGGCCAGAATCAGATACATCAATGCGCTCGCCCCCGAGCAGCGCGCGGACGCGCGCCGCACGCTCGATCAGCTCGGCAACGAGTTGGCGCGTGAAGCCGTCAGCCGCGAGCTGTTACAGGCCATCTACTCGCCGGCGCAGCTGCGCGAGCAGATGGTGTGGTTCTGGCTCAATCACTTCAGCGTCTATCAGAACAAGGGCGAGCTGCGCTGGCTGGTGGGCGATTATGTCGAGCGCGCCATCCGTCCCCATGCGCTCGGGCGCTTCCGCGATCTGCTGCTCGCGACGCTCGAGCATCCGGCGATGCTGCAGTATCTCGACAACCAGCAGAATCGCGTCGGGCACATCAACGAGAACTACGCGCGCGAGTTCATGGAGCTGCACACCCTCGGGGTCGACGGTGGCTACACGCAGCAGGATGTGCAGCAGCTCGCGCTCGTCTTTACCGGCGTCGGCATCGCTATGGGACCGCCGCCGCGCCTGCCGCGCGCGTTGCAACCGCTGTACCTGCGCCGCGGCGCATTCGAATTCAATCCCGCCCGCCACGACCTGAGCAGCAAACGGCTGCTCGGGCATCGCATCCGCGGTGGCGGCTTCGACGAGGTCGAGCGCGCCGTGACGCTGATCGTGCGCGAGCCGGCCTGTGCGCGCTTCATAGCACGGCAGCTCGCGAGCTACTTCGTCGCCGATGAGCCACCATCCGCGCTGGTGGCGCGGATGGCGCAGACCTTCCAGCGCACCGACGGCGACATCAGCGCAGTGCTGCGCACCATGTTTCTCGCACCGGAATTCGGCACCGCGCTCGGCGGCAAGTTCAAGGACCCCATGCGCTACGTGCTGTCGGCCGCGCGTCTGGCGGCGGCCGATCGCACCATCACCAACACCACGCCGCTGCTCAATTGGCTGCGCGCCCTCGGGGAGCTGCCGTTCGCGCGCCTCACGCCCGACGGCTACCCGCTCACCGAAGCCGCCTGGGCCAGTCCCGGCCAGCTCGCGACGCGTTTCGAGATTGCCCGCGCCATCGGTGCCGGCAACGC
>JASHTF010000274.1 GCA_030040715.1 Gammaproteobacteria bacterium
GCGTGATGGACGAGCTCAACGACAAGATCACCCGCCAGGTCCCGGGCATCAACTTCGACCCGCACCAGCTGCTGGATGACATGATCGGCGACATGGTCGGCAGACCCCAGCCGGTCGTGATCGACCTCAGCGCTAAGAATCCGGAAGTGCTCGGCGACACCGCCGTCACCGTGGCGCACGCGATCGCGCAGGTCCCGGGCATCGTGCCCGATTCGGTCGACAGCGGCGTCGTCCCCGCGGGCGATGCGCTCGAGGTGCAGGTCGACCCGGGAGCGGCGGCGACGCAAGGCACCACCGCCGACGAGGTACAGGACCAGGTCAGTCACTATCTCAATGGTGCCGTCGTCACCCGTTATCTATCTTCGGTGCAGGATGTCGGTGTGCGGCTGTGGCTCGATGCCCCGCTCAATCCGCCGCGCGCCAAGCCCTATCGCGACGAGCTCGGGCAACTGCTGATCCGCTCGGCTACCGGACACGTGTTTCCGCTGCAGAGCGTGGCGCACATCAACTTCGTCAGCGGTCAGCCCGAGATCAACCGGGACAATCTGGCACAGATCGTACCCGTGACGGCCGAGATCGGCGGCGGGCATGATCTCGGCTCGACGCTCGCGGCGGTGCAGAAGACGCTGCAGCGCCCGGGTGTGCTGCCTGCGGACACCTACTACAGCATCGGCGGCGCCTACGAGCAGCAGCAGCTCGCGCTGCATGACATGATCGCAGCGTTTGCGGCGGCGGCGGTCGCGGAGTTCATTCTGCTGCTGTTCCTGTACAACCGCTTCTGGTTGCCGCTGATCATCATCGCTAGCGCGGTCATCTCCAGCAGTGCGGTGTTCCTGGGCCTCTGGATCACGGGAGTGGAGTTCAACATCACGGCCATGATGGGGACGGTGATGATCATCGGCATCGCCACCGAGATGGCCATCTTTCTGGCATCGGAATATCAGCTGCTCGAACGCACGATGCCAGCACGCCAGGCGCTGCAGGCCGCGGCGGCCAATCGACTGCGGCCGATCACCATGAGCACTCTGGCGATGATTCTGGCGCTGCTGCCGCTCGGAGCGGCGATCAGCGGCTCGGGGGATCAGATGCTGCAACCGCTCGCGATCGCGATCATCGCCGGAATCGTGGTGCAGCTGCCGCTGGTGCTGCTGGCGATGCCGGTGGTGCTCGAGCTCACGCTGCGCGGGTCACGCAGGGCCGCCGCCGCCCCGTAAGATAGCGCCATCGCATTTCCGTGCTGGTGCGGCCGCGATCGATCGCCCCGCCGGCGGTCCGCGGTTTTGGGGCTTGCGTCCGACAGCTTTCGAGGAGTCATCGGGTGGGCTGGCGCGTGCGCTCGGCATTTGCGGCTCTGTGCCTGTTCTGGGGCCTGCCGTACTTTTTCATCAAGCTGGCGCTGCGGGACATCTCGCCACTCGCGGTGGCGTGGAGCCGGCTCGCGCTCGGCGCCCTGATCCTGCTACCCATCGCCTGGCACCGGGGCTCGCTGCGCGCGCTGCGCCGCCACTGGGGTGCCGTGTGCGCATTTGGGCTGATCGAGTTCGCGGGTCCGTTCTGGTTGATTCCACTGGGCGAGCGCTGGATCAGCTCCTCCGTCACCGCGATCCTGCTCGCCGCGGTGCCGTTGGTCATGGCGCCGCAGTCACGGCTGCTGGGCGTATACGAGCGTCTCGGGCCGCGGCGGGTGCTGGGTCTGGCGATCGGTTTCGTCGGCGTGGTGACGCTCGTGGGCGTGGGGAGCATCTCGGGTGCTCTCGGCTGGGTCGGGGTCGGCTGCGTGCTGGCGGCAACCGTCGGGCTGTCGGCCGGTCCGCTGATCGCGCAGCGTCACCTCGGCGGCGTCGATCCGGTCGGCTCGCTGGCTGCCAGCCTCGCCATCGCCACCCTGGTGCAGACCCCTTTCGCGCTGCTGAGTTTGCCGTCGCGTCTGCCCTCGGCCCTGACGCTGGCATCGATCGCGGTGCTCGGCGTCGTCTGCACGGCGCTCGCGATGCTGCTGTTCTTCTATCTGATCGGGCGGGTCGGCGCCCTGCGCGCTTCGGTAGTCACCTATGTCAATCCCGGCGTGGCGGCCATCGTCGGAGTCGCGCTGTTGCACGAGGATCTCGGGATCGCCGGGATCAGCGGGCTGGTATTGATTCTGACCGGCTCATGGCTCGCCACGCACACGCCGGCGGCGGCGACGGCGCGCACCAGCGTCTCGGCGTAGCAGCGTCTCGGCGTAGCTGCGCGGCCGCGTACGCGCGCGCGCATGGACCTGCAGCTGCATCCACACTGCGGCTGGGAGGCGACGTCACTTAACTGTTTGCTTAACTGATTAACATGGGATATAGTTAAGCACATGCTTAACTATTTACGGCCGTGACCCATGACGACGGTCGAGCATGGTGCGGCTCTCGATGCGACTTTTCAGGCGCTCGCGGACCCGGCACGACGCTGCATGTTGGCACAGCTGGCGCGCGGGCCGGCCGCGGTGGGCAAGCTCGCCCGTCCGCTCGCGATGACGCTGCCGGCGGTGATGCAGCACCTGGCCGTGCTGGAGAGCGCCGGCCTGGTGCGCTCGCAGAAGATCGGCCGGGTACGCGTCTGTCACATCGAGTCGCGCAGGCTGAGCCTGGCGGCGCGATGGATCGATCAGCGCCGCCTCGAATGGGAGCGCCGGCTCGATCGTCTCGGTGAATATCTGCAAACCCCGAAGCGGCCGCGAGGAGACCCACATGGCGACGGCAACTAGATCGGCCGCGAAGGCCCCTGGCACCTCGGCGCGCTCGGTCGTGCATTCGACCTTTCGCATCGAGCGTACCTACGAGGCATCGCCGGCGCAGGTCTATCATGCGCTGACCGATCCGAGGGCCAAGTCCAAGTGGTTCACCGGCGGCAGCGGCTTTACCGAGCTGGCTCGCAGCATGGACGTGCGGGTCGGCGGTCGCGAGCGGCTGCAGGGCCGCTGGGACGGCGGCAGCCACCCGCGCTCTTCGCCCTCGGGTGGCCAGGCGGCGAGCGTGGTATCCACTTTCGACGCCCTCTACCTGGACGTCATCCCGAACGAGCGCCTCGTCTATGCGTACGAGATGCACCTGGACGAGCGCAAGATCTCGGTATCGCTCGCGACGCTGGAGCTGCAGCGCTCGGGGGCGGCCACGCGCCTGGTCGTTACCGAGCAGGGTGCGTTTCTCGACGGCTATGACGACGCCGGCGCGCGCGAGCGCGGCACCGGTCAACTACTCGACGCGCTCGGCCGCGCACTGGTCGGGATGTAAAGATCGACCGATCGGTCGCGCCGTAGTGGCGCACTCGCCTCGCGGCCGGCGTACGCTGCTCGCTCGATGATCGCGGCTGTTGGCTCGGTCCGCGTCTATTGACGCACCGCCGTTCCTATTGTAACAATGGTACGCACACGAGCTGCGCACCGACAGCGACCGATAGCGTGCGTGGCTAAATTGAGACAAAATTTCGCACGCGTCGACGCCGGGGTCTCGCGAGCCAGGACGGCTTGGTTGAGCTGCTTGTTGTAGGAATATCGGCAGGGGGCATTGGACGGCAGCGCGCGCATCCGGCGACGCTGCCGGAAAATGCCATTTCTGTCGCACGCAGCCCGTTGGTCCATTCGAACTTGCGGAGGGGAGCGCGGTGACAAAACTCAGATGTGCGTTGGCCACGGTCTCGCTGACGGCGACCGCGCTCTTGCTTTCCGGCCCATCGCTGGCGCAAGCGCCGGCGCCGGACACGGGCGCCACCCCCGCTCCGGCCGCGCCGGGCTCCGAGCTGCAGGAAGTGACGGTCAGCGCCTCGGCGATCTCGATCGCAGGCTATGAGGCACCGACACCCGTGACCGCGGTCGGCTTGCAGCAGCTGCAGAGCGATGCCCGTCCCGACATCGGCGATGTGGTGCGTAACCTTCCGGCCTTCGCCGGCTCGCCCTCGCCCGAGAACAGCGACTATACGGGTCTGGTCACCGCGGGCATTCAGGGTGAGGACCTGCTCAACCTGAGAAACCTCGGCATCAACCGCACGCTGGTGCTGGTGGACGGACAGCGCGTCGTACTGTCCAACATTCAGGGCGGCGTCGACGTCAGCACCTTTCCTCAGAGCCTGATCGAGCGCGTCGACACCGTGACCGGGGGTGCCTCGGCGACCTGGGGCTCGGACGCCCTCGCCGGCGTGGTCAACTTCATCCTCAACAAGAACTTCAACGGCATCCAGGCCAACGCGGAATACAGCAACAACGCCCAGGACCTGCATAAGCAGGAGAAGCTCGAGCTGACCGTAGGCACGGGCTTCGACGACGACCGCGGGCATATCGAGGCCGCGGGTACCTGGTGGGAGATCCCCGATCCCTATTTCACCAGTGACGTGCCGGGCTGGGCCTCCCAACGTCTGGTCTCGAATCCGGCCTGCACCAACTACAGCTTTGAGTCGGCTACCTGTCCTGCAGGTCAGCCCATCTGGCTACACGCCAACAACGTCGGGCTCGCCACCGAGACCACGGGTGGGCTCATCGTTGGGGCCACCTGTCCCACCTGTCCAGGCGGGGTCAGCAACGTGCTCAACAATATTGCCTTTGGTGAGGGCGGTACACCTTACACCTTCAATCCCGGTAACGTGACCGAGGGCTTCTTCTCCAACAACGGCACGCTCAACGATGAGAAGGGCTACATCGGGCTCGACGGGCAGCCGCTGACCAATGAGACCGCCTTCTTCCTCGGTAGCTTCAAGATCAGCGATACCTTGACCGCATCGCTGCAGCTGAACTACGGCACCACCACGACCGAGAACAACAGCTACACGGCTGACCAGTACGGCGGCTCGCCCGGCGTGACGATCTACTCCGGCAACCCCTACATTCCGGCGTCGATCCAGTCGGTCATGACGGCGAACGGCATCACCTCGTTCAACCTCGGTACCACGAACGACAACAATGTCCCGGGCGGCGGCGGCAGCCTCGGCGCGCAGATGAACTCGCTCGGCATACCGGTCGCCTTCGTGCATCGAATCATGCAGCGCGGCGTATTTACCCTCGACGGCTCGATCAGTCCCAAGTGGACCTGGACCGCGTACTACATGCACGGCCAGAGCAACATGTATGAGAACGCGCTCAACAATCTCGATATCCCGAATCTCGAGGAAGCCGAGAACGTGGTCGCCGGACCCGGAGGGGTTCCGACCTGCGCCGTCAACGTCGGTAAGGCCGCCCCCATCGCGGGCGCCAGTCCCGGGTGCGTGCCGCTCGACGTGATGGGTGTGGGCACGGCCTCGCAAGCCGCCATCAACTACATCGACGGTCCGACGCGCGGCGGCCAGGATGCACAGCGCTCGACGCTCAGGGAAGACGTGGCGTCGGGCAAGGTGCAGGGCGAGCTGCCGTTTGGACTGCAGGGGGGGCCGATCGCAGCTGCCGCCGGCCTTCTCTATCGCAAGGAGCAAGGCATTCAGATCAACTGCGGCGTGAACTGCAACGACGCGAACTTCAGCCTGATGAACTTCGCGCCCTTCGGGCCGGCCGGCTACGACATCAAGGAAGCTAATGCGGAACTCAATATTCCGATCGTCAAGGACGAGGTGGTCAGGAGCCTCTCGGCTGATCTTGCCGGGCGCGTCAGCGACTACAGCACCAGCGGCACGGTCGAGACTTATAAGTTCGGTGTCCTCAGCCAGCTTACCGACTGGGTGCGCTTCCGCGGGTCGTACTCCTACGATATCCGCGCGCCGGACTTGTTCGAGCTGTTCAGCGCGCCGACGCCGATTCTGAGCGCCGGAACCGATCCGCGCACGGGACTGAGCGTCGGGTTTTACGGGACTACCGAAGGCAATCCGAATCTGAAGCCCGAGGACGGAGAGACCAAGACCTTTGGTCTCGTGTTCACGCCGGTCCAAGGCATGAACGTATCGATCGACTATTTCGACATCCTGATCAGAAACGCGATCAACGAGGGCTTCGGTGCGGGCGTCATCGAGGAGCTGTGCGAGGAAGGGCAATCGTCGTTCTGCCAGGACCTGATGTTCACCCACTATCCGGGCGGCTGTACCGGACCGACGCTTAACAGCTGCCCCGCGGGGCCGCTCGCGGCTGTGTTCATGCAGCCCTTGAACTCGGACGAAGAGACCGAATCGGGCCTCGACTTCGACGGCGATTATCGCTTCCCGATCGGCGCGGGCGCGCTCGATTTCAACTCAGCGATGAATTACGTGTTCGAGCAGCGCTATATCTCCAGGCCGCAGGGAATTCAGTGCGATATCGCCAACAGCATCGGTGCTGATGCGACCAACTTTTATTGCCCGATCAACGGCGAGCCGAAATTCAGAGGATCCGTGGCGGCGACCTATACCCAAGCCGGCTGGCTCGCTACCGTCCAGGAGCGCATGATCGGCGCCGACCACCTCTACACGGGCTGGCAGGACGGTGTGAATGTCGACAACAACGACATTCCGTTCTACTGGTACACGGATGTCCGGGTGAGCTACAAGTTCGACAACGGCCTGACCCTCTATGGGGCGGCCGATGATCTGCTGAACAAGATCATGCCGGTGGTTGCATTCAGTCCTTCAAGTTTTCTCACCGACTTCGACGTGCCGTATCGTGACGACACCTACGATGGCTTCGGACGCGTCATCCGCGTCGGAGTGCGTTTGAAAATGTGAGAAACTCTCAGATACGGTTGACGCATTATGGAAGATATGGCCACAATGCCATTTGAGATATTAGAGAGAGATCAGGCAAAGATTTAGAAATCCTTTCACATAGCTCAGATCGGGTTTTCGGGGAGCGCACAATGACAAGATTGAGATTTGCGTTCGCGTGGGTCTCGTTAGCGGTTGCAACCTTCCTGGCCGCCAATGCCGTGCACGCGCAGCCGCCGCCGGCAGCGGGGGCGCCCACGGCGGAGACGGCCGCGCCGGGCAGCGAGCTGCAGGAAGTCACGGTCAGCGCCTCGGCGATCTCGATCGCAGGCTATGAGGCACCGACGCCCGTCAACACGGTTGGCCTCCAGCAGCTGGAGAGCGACGCGCGCCCCGACCTCGGCGATGAGCTGCGCAGCCTGCCGACCTTCAGCGGCTCGCCCTCGGCCGAGAACAGCGACACCTCGAACCTGGTGAGCGCAGGCACAACGGGTGAGGATCTGCTGAACCTGAGGAATCTCGGCATTAATCGCACGCTGGTGCTGTTCGACGGGCAGCGCGTGGTCGACTCCAACATTGCGGGCGGCGTCGACGTCAGCCTCATTCCGCAGACGCTGGTGGAGCGGGTTGACACCGTGACCGGCGGCGCCTCGGCCGTCTGGGGCTCGGATGCGGTGGCCGGCGTGGTCAACTTCATCATCAACAAGAATTTCAACGGCGTACAGGTCAACCTCGAGGACAGCAACAACTGGCAGTCGGACCATGAGCAGTACAAGGCCGAGCTGACGGCCGGCACCTCGTTCGCCGACGGCGCCGGTCACATCGAGGTCGCCGGCAACTACTGGGACATCCCGAATCCCTTCTGGACCAGCGAGACGCAGGGCTGGGCATCGCAGCGACTGGTGAGCAATCCGGCCTGCAGCAACTATGTCGGCGAGTCCGCCACCTGTCCGGCAGGCCAGCCGGCGTGGCTGCATGCGAACAACGTCGGACTCGCATCGGAGACCGCCGGCGGCGTGATCACGGGACCTCTGCCCGGCTATACCGGCGTTTTTCCGTTGACCAACATCGCTTTCGGTCCCGGCGCTCAGGAGTACCTGTTCAATCCGGGCAACGTGACTGAAGGGTTCTTCTCCAACGGCGGCACGCTCAACGATGACAAGGGCTACCTCAACCTCAGCGGCGAGCCGGTGAAGAACGAGACCGCGTTCGCGCTGCTCAGCTGGAAGTTCAGCGACGCCTTGTCCGCCTCGCTGCAGTTGAACTACGGCACCACTTCGCTGACCAATAACAGCTACTCGGCCGACCAGCCGGGCGGCAATGGCGTGGAGGTGTTCTCGGGCAACCCATTCATTCCGTCGGCGCTGCAGGCGCAGATGACGGCACTCGGTATCCCCGGTTTCCTGCTCGGCACCTCGAACGAGAACAACGTGCCCGGAGGCGGCAGCAGCTTCGCCCAACAGGCGAGCACCGTCAGCATCGCGGTCAACCAGACCCGGCGTACTCTTGAGCGCGGCGTATTCACGCTCGACGGCACCATCGGATCGAAGTGGACCTGGAACGCCTACTTCATGCACGGCCAGAGCCACATGTACGAGGCGCCGATCAACAACGCCTACTACCCGAATCTGCTGGCGGCGGAAGACGTGGTGACGGTGACGCCGGCGATGAACGCCGCCAATCCGAGCCTGGCGGTCGGTTCACCCACCTGCGCGATGAATGTGAATCCCGCGCTGCTGCCGGGAGGTGCCAACGGCGCCGTAGCCCAAGCTGCCAACCCCTTGGGCACTGCCACCGCCGGCTGTCAGCCGTTGAACGTGATGGGCGTCGGCGCCGCCTCGCAGGGAGCGATCAATTACATCAACAGCGTCGCCCGGGCCGGCGGCGACTTCCAGTCGATGACGCTATTCGAGAGTGTTGCCGCGGCAAAGATTCAGGGCGAGCTCCCCATCGGGCTGCCGGCTGGCCCGATCGCGGCGGCGGCCGGCGTCGTGTATCGGAGCGAAGCGGGCATCACGATCAACTGCGGCTTCAACTGCACGGACGTCCTGTTCAACATCGGCAACTTTGCCAGCTTTGGCCCGGCCAGCTACAACATCAAGGAGGAGAATGCAGAAGTCAACATACCGGTACTGAAGAACCAGGGCGTCCAGAGCCTCTCATTAGATCTGGCGGCCCGCAACAGCGAATACAGCACCAGCGGCTCGGTGCAGACCTACAAATTCGGCGTGCTCAGTCAGCTCAACGATTGGGTGCGGTTCCGCGGATCCTACTCCTACGACATCCGCGCGCCGGATTTGATCGAGCTGTTCAGCAACGCGCTCGCTATCAGTGCCGATATCACCAATCCGCGTACTGGGGTGGAAAACACGGCCTACACTATCAGCGAAGGGAATCGGAACCTCCTTCCTGAGGACGCCGAGACGCGCACCTTCGGGCTGGTGTTGACGCCGGTCCAGAATCTGAACCTTTCGATGGACTGGTATTTCATCCTCATCGAAGGCGCGATCAATGAGGGCTTTCCCACTCAGACGGTGATCTCGCAGTGCGAGGCGGGCGTGTCTGCGTTCTGCGAGGGGATAGAGTGGGGCAAGTATCCGACCGGCTGCATCGGGCCGACAATCAATAGCTGCCCCGGTCTGCCGCTGGGTGCGGTGATCACCGAGCCGCTGAACTCCGACCACGAGTCGATCTCGGGTCTGGACTTCAATGGCGACTACCGCTTCCCGTTTGGTGCCGGAGCGCTGGATTTCAACAGCACCATGAACTACATCTTCGAGCAGCGCTACGCGTCGGTCGGCTTCAACTGCGACGAGGCCAATGCCATCAGCTACGACGAGGCCTCTTACTGCCCGAACTCGACTTCGGGTGTGCCGAAGTTCCGGGGCACGGTGTCGGGGACGTACAGTCAGGGTGGGTGGCTCGGGACGCTCGATACGCGCATGATCGGCGCGACACATCTGGTCAACAACTGGACCAATGGCGTGAACGTCGACGACAACGACATCCCGTTCTACTGGTACTTCGACGCCCGCCTGTCATACAAACTCAGCAATGGAATAACGGTTTACGGTGCGGTCGACAACATCGCCGATAAATACCCGCCCGTCATCGCCATGACGCCTAACGCGATCAGCGACTTCGAGGCGCCCTATCGCGATGACATCTACGACGGCTTCGGCCGGGTATGGCGCCTGGGTTTGAGAGCGAAGTTCTAACGCACCGGGAGCAAGGTTCTAATACCAATCCCCCGGTGAGAGCCATTACGCCCGCGCTTCCGATCTGAGC
>JASHTF010000275.1 GCA_030040715.1 Gammaproteobacteria bacterium
TCACCAGCACGACCAGCTTGGCGCCGTGCGAGATATCGCCTGGTCGCGCCTCGATGCTGAAATTCGCATCCTCCGCGCGCCCCTTGGCGCTGACGATGGTGCCGTGATCAAGGAAATCGTCCGCCACCTCCACGGCCGCGTCCAGCACACCACCGGGATTGTTGCGCAAGTCGATCACGAAGCCGCGCAACGGTTGCGTGCGTGCGTGCTCGAGTCGGGCCACGGCCCGCTCCAGCTCGTTCGCGGTCGTATCGGTGAAACTGTTGATGCGCAGGTACCCATAATCGGGCGACAGCAGCTCAGCCTCGACACTTTGCAGCTGTACGTGAGCGCGCCGGATCTGGAATTCGAGCAGCCCCGGAGCGCCGGCGCGCTGCACCGCCAGGCGGATGACACTGCCCTCCGGACCACGCATGCGCCCGATCGCCTCGTCGACGTCGGTTGGATTGATCGTGAAACCGTCGATCTGCACGATCACGTCACCGGAGTGGATGCCGGCGCGCTCGGCGGGTGAGCCGGGCATGCGGCGCACGACGCTGACGCCGTTCTTGGACGGTGCGACCTCCACGCCGATGCCGGCATACGCGCCGCTGGTGCTGACCTGCATGTCTTCGAACTCGTCGGTGCTGAGCAACGTCGAGTGCGAATCGAGCGACTCGACCATGCCGCGGATGGCGGCCTGCATCAGCTTGTGATCGTCAGTCGCGTCGACGTAGTTCTCGTGCACCCGCTGCATCACATCGGCGAACAGGCGGGCATCCTCCAACGGCAACGAGCCGTCCGTCGCAGTCGCAGTCGCGGTGGCGCTCGCGCTCGCGGGGGTGCTCGCGGCTCCCGTGGTGCTCGTCGCGCTGGTGCTCGTCGTGGTGCTCGCAGCGGGGGGCACGCTGCGCTGGGCGAACACACGATCGGCGAGCGACAGCGACAGGCCCAGCAGTAGCCCGAGCAGCAGCAACGACGTCGGACGCGAGCGGACTGACATGAGGACAGATACTACATGGCGACTGGTGCGCGCGAAAATGAACTTTTGATAAGAAGATCCAAGTTTGCGGCGCCGCATGTGACCTCTCAGCTGCCGTCGGATGCAGACAGGGCGGCCATCTCGCCCTGTTGTGGCCAGACCCCGCCCGGCATCGCCGAGGCCTGATACAGGGGCAGCTCGGCCAGCACCTCGGCCAGCGGTTCGGGCTTGGCGATGGCAAATCCCTGCGCATAGTCCACGCCGAGGGCGGTGATGCGCTGACGGATTTCATCGGTCTCGACGCACTCGGCCACCGTCGTCAGCGACATCGCGTGCGCCAGCTGCGCGACGGTGTGCACCATCGACTCGGCGCGCGTGTCCTTGAGTACATCGCGTATGAAGCTGCCGTCGATCTTGAGCATCCCGATCGGCAGCGTGCGCAGATACGCCAGCGAGCTCAGACCCACGCCGAAGTCATCCAGCGCGACGTTGCATCCGAGCTTGCGCAGCCGCCGCATCAATACCTCGGCACGCGCGATATTGCCGATCGCGGCGCTCTCGGTGAGCTCGAAGCACAGCGCCGCGGGATTCACGCCGCTCTCCTCGATCAGCTTGGTCACGTGCGTGGCGAAGTCGCCATCCTGGAGCGACTGCCCGGAAAAGTTGATCGTGAACACGATCGTGCCGCCCTCGAGCAACTCGCTGTGCGGCTTGAGCATCTCGATCGCGCGACCAATCACCCAGCGGTCGATCGTGGGCATGAGCTGGTAGCGCTGCGCCGCCGACATGAAGTGATCCGGCCCCACGATCACTCCCTTCTCGTCGATCATGCGCAGCAGAATCTCGAAATGCGCCACTCCCTGGGCCGCCAGCGGGGCGATGAATTGCGCGTTCAGCTGCAGCCGCTGCTCGGCGACCGCGTTGCGCAGGCCGTTGATCAGATTGATGTCGCTGAAGCGGCGCACGATGCTGTCGTCGGTCTCCAGATAGAGCTCCACGCGATTGCGACCGCGGTCGTTGGCCGCCTTGCAGGCGGTCTCCGCGGCAGCGAATGCGTGCACGAACTCCTCGGCGCGCGGCTCAACGGCGGCTACACCGATGCTGATCGACACCTGCAACTTGCCGTCGAACGCGCGGCCGAGCAGCTCGGCGCCGGCGCGCAGCGCCTCGGCGAACTGGGCGGCGCTCGGCAGCGCCGCCGGCAGCAGGATCGCGAAGCGATCGCCGGAGATGCGCGCTGCGACGGCGCCCGGCGGCAGTCGCCCGCGGATGAGCTCACCGAGCTGCGCGATGATGCGATCGCCCACGTGCATGCCGCAGTTGTCGTTGATCAGGTGCAGACGGTTGATATCGATGTGGAGCGCGCTCCAGCGCCCCTGAGCGCCCGCTGCGGCGGCCAGCGCCGGCCGCACGCGCTGCTCAAATGCCGGTCGCGTCAGCAGGCCCGTGAGGCTGTCGTAGCTGTGCGCGACGATCGAGGCGATGCGGCGCGCGAGCAGCTCCGTCACGCGCGCATGATGCGTCGTGAACTCGGGCGCCGATTGGGAGCGAAACAGCGCCAGCACGCCCATGGCGCGGCCATCAGCACACAGAACCGGCGATGCCAGCACGCGATACGAAATCGGCGTGCCATCGGCGGGCAACTCCATGCGATTGGCGATCACGGCCTGGCGGCGCGCGCGCGCCATCGACAACAGGTGGCGGTGCGCCTTGGCGAGCACCGTGGTCTCGAGCGGCGCCTCGGTCGAGGAATGCACCAGGGCGATGCCGTTCTCGGGAACAATCAGCGCCGCGAGCCCCGCGCGCAGATGCTCGGTCGCGTTGGCGATGATGGTCTTCAGATCACCGACGCCCTCGGGCTTGTTGTCCGCACCCGCGCCCGAGACCGATAGCAGCATCTCCAGGTCGCTGTCCTGCTCCAGCATCGAGGTGTGGAGCGTCATGATCTCTTCGCGTGCCATCAGCTCGCGCCGCAGACACTCGATCGCCGGCTTCACCATGCCGTACACGAACGAGAACGAGCGCCGCTCGCTGTCGGAACCCGCCGATCGGCAGCCTACGGCCACGACCGCAAACGGCTTGGCATTGGTCACGCTCTCATCGCGTCGCAGCCAGAACAGATAAGTCTGCTCGTGACTTCCACTGGACATCTGCCCCGGGACGCCGGGACTGTTCTCCGCCGCCTGCAAGGACTCGGGAATCAGGCTCAGAACCTCGGTATCGACCGTCATTTCGCTCGACCAATGCAGCTCGCCGCTGGCGTTGAACACGCTCAGGTGGCTCAGGCGGGGTAGCAACGCCCGCAACAGCTGCGCGTACGGATCGAGTGAGGTCCAGGGGTTGCTGGAGGGGCTGACGGGGGCAGGCGTGCTCATGCTGAGCGCGAGAATCGCCCCTGCGGCGTATACGGTCCTTGACGAAAGTCGCTATTCGAGCAGCCGGATCGGCAAAGTCGGCTGTACGCCCGGAGCCGGCACAAAATCGCCCCGAAAACGCCCCGGAACCGGCCCGGAACCAGCCCGAAACCGCCCCCGCGCACGGCTGGGACCGGCCTGGGGGCCTAACCCTGGGCCCGCGCCGGTGGAGCCCGGCCTCCTCTCCGCCTGATCAGCTTCCTCCCCGATCAGGGCTGCCGGTCGTTGGGTCAGGGAAGCGGTTCCGGGGCCTTGAACCACGGTCGGGGGTCGATAGGCTTGCCGGCGCGCCGGATCTCAAAGTACAGCGCCGGCTCGGCGCGGCCGCCGGTATCACCGGCATCGGCGATCACATCGCCGGCATTGACCGACGCGCCGACCGGCTTCAGCAGGCGGTCATTATGTCCGTAGAGACTGAGATAACCGTCCCCGTGATCGAGGATGACCAGCAGCCCGAGGCCAGGGAGCCAGTCGGCATAGACCACACGGCCGGCGGACACCGCATGCACCGGGCTGTCGCGCTGGGTGGCGATCACCATCCCATCCCAGGTGAGACCGCTCGCACGCTGCTCGCCGAATGTGGCCGTGACCTGGCCGTTGACCGGCCACAGCAGCTGCCCCCTGACGCGCCCGAATGCCGAGTCAAGGTCGGCCGCGGCGGGTGCGTGTGGAGCCCGACTGACCGCCGCGCGACTCAAGCCTCTCAGCACGCGCTCGAGATCGGCCTGCTCACTCTCGAGTCGCGCGATCCGCTCCTGACGCGTATGGTCGGCCGCCGTGAGCTGCAGCAGCACCTGCTGCCGCTGATCGCGCTCACTCGCCAATTGCTGCAGCGTCTGCTCCTGGGTCTGCTTGAGGGTCGCGAGCTGCGCCTGCTCCTGAGTGAGCTTGTCCTGCAGTCCGCCGAGCTGGCGGATCTGCGCCGCAAGGCGCTTGATGCGCTGCGCGCTCGCCCGGCCGAAATAGCCGTAGTAGGTCAGCAGTCGGGCATCGTCGAGCTGCTTGCGATCGTCGGGCCAGACAGCGAGCGCGGAGCTGTGCGCGGGCAGGGAGCTGCGTTCCAGCCTGTAGGCGGCGCGCGCCGCCGTGGCGAGCTGGGCGCGCGTGCCCGCGAGCGTGTGGTCCTGCTGCGCTCGTGCCGCGGCGGTGGCAGCGCGACGGCTGTCGTAATCGCTGATCTGGGTGTTGATCTGGTCGAGCGCATCGCTGGTCTTCTCGCGTGCAAGCTCGGTCGCGCGCAGCTGCGTGGTGAGCCGACCGCGCTCGCGCGCCTCACGGCTCGCCTGCCGGCGCATGCGCTCGATCTGCGCGCGCACGGACTGCAGCTGGGCGCGCGTACCACTGGCC
>JASHTF010000276.1 GCA_030040715.1 Gammaproteobacteria bacterium
GAGAACAACCATGTACAGAGTGCTAATCGTCGCAGGTCTGGCATTGGCGGCCTCTGCTATCGGCACGGCATCTTATGCTGCCTCTGGTGGCGCAGCGGGCAGCGGCGAATGGCCATACTTCGGTGGCAGCACGCATATGGATCGCTACTCGCCACTGGCACAGATCGATCGCAGCAACGTCGGTCGGCTACAGGTGCTGTGGACGCGACCGGGGTTGGATGCTTCGCTGACCCAGCAATTTCCCGATCTCAACCCATCGACCTACCTGCGCGGCACGCCGATCATGATCGGTGGGGTGCTCTATGCCTCGGACGCCGTGGGTTTGGTCGAAGCCTTCGATCCGGCGACCGGCAAGACGCTGTGGGTTCAGAAGCCGGTCGAGCCCACGCTCAAGGAAGTGGCCGGGCAGAGCATCCGCAGCGTCGATATGTGGCGCTCGGGGAACGAGCGACGCATCGTGAGCGTGAAGGGGCGATATCTCTATGAGCTCGATCCCGGGACGGGGCAGGCAATCGACGGCTTTGGCGATCACGGGCGTGTATTGCTTGACCGGCATACGCCCAAGAATGATCCGTTCTTTGGCACGAATGGTCCCATCGTCGTCGGTGATGTGATCGTCATCGGTGGCAATGGTGTGGGGAGCGTAGGGGATTCAGGCTTCAACGCCTGGGCGAGTGCGGAAGACATCCGCGGGTACGACGCACGCAGCGGAAAACAGGTCTGGCAGTTCCACTTGATCAAGGACGACCCCAACAGCTGGGGAAAGGGGTCGCTCGAGCACGTCGGCAACATGGCTGCCTGGGCGCCGCTGTCGGCGGACCTGCAGCTGGGGATCGTATATGTGCCGACGACCTCGCCGACCCTGTCCACCTATGGGGCCGAGAGGCCCGGGAACAACCTGTATGCCAACTGCCTGCTAGCGCTCGATGCCAAGACCGGCAAGCTTCTCTGGTACTTCCAAACGGTACATCACGATTTGTGGGACTACGACAACGCCTCGGCGCCGGTGCTGGGCGACATCACCGTCGATGGGAGGCGGATTCATGCGGTGATGCAGGCCAACAAGTCGGGCTACCTGTACGTGTTCGATCGCCGGACGGGTAAGCCCGTGTGGCCGATCGTCGAGCGCGCTGTCCCGACGGCTCCGGCACTGCCGGGAGAGCAGCCCTGGCCGACGCAGCCGATCCCCACGAAGCCGCCCGCGTTTGACCGGCAGGGCATCAGCGAGGATGACCTCATCGACTTTACGCCCGCACTGCACGCAGAGGCCCTCAAGTTCATGCAGGCATACGTGACGGGCCCGGTCTTTACCCCACCTACTCAGCTCGATGATCCCGCGACCGGTAAGAAGGGGACCCTCGGATTGCCCGGCATCTGGGGAGCTGGCAACTGGAACACGGGGACGTTCGATCCAGAGACCGGCATCTACTACGCGGTCTCGATGACCTCTCCGTGGAACTTTGGATTACGGGCTCCGGAAACTCCCGACGAAAAGGGAGACGGGAAGCTCCCTTATGGCCTTGCCATCAAGTTCGGCGAGCAACCGGCCTATGGGCCGGGGCCGGAGGGACTGCCGTTGGTAAAGCCGCCTTACGGTCGGGTGACGGCGCTGGATCTCAATAAGGGCACAAAGTTGTGGACGATCGCGAATGGTGATGGTCCGCGCAATAATCCTGCGCTGCAGTCGCTGAATTTGCCGCCGCTCGGCTCGATCGGGCGATCGGTAGCGCTGGTGACCAAGACGCTGCTGTTCGTTGGTGAGACCAGCGACTCAATATCAGGTCACTATGGGATCGGAGGCTCGGCGCAGTTCTTCGCGTACGACAAGAGCACAGGTCAGCGAGTGTGGCAAACGACACTGCCGGCAGGTGCGACGGGTGGCCCGGTCACCTATGAGATCCACGGTAAGCAATACATTATCGTGCCCATCGGCGGCAAGGATTATGGTACCGCGTGGGTGGCACTCGGATTGAAGCCCTGACTGGAGTACCTCTGCGCGGGCTGCCTCCCGTCGGCAGGCGCTCGGCCGCCAGTCGTGGGTGCACAGCCCGCTCGGGTGCGATTAGCATGAATGAGCGCAACGAGGAACGCAGGACGCCAGTGAAGTCTACCAATCGCCGAGCTCGTCTGGTCATCTTTGCTACGGCCGTTGCCTGTCTCGGTCTGGCCCTGATAGATATCGTCGTGCCCTATGTTGGTGAGGTCCTGCATCTGGACCTCGGACTACCCGGGTCGCTGTTACGAGTCTTTCTGAATAACGCGCCATTCTGGATAATGGTCGCTCTCCTGGTGCCTCCGGCCGTGTGGCTGTGCAGGCGACTTGGGCTCGACGAGCCTGGTTGGCAGTGGCGCGTGCCGATCCATCTGTTCGCCGCAATGGCCTTCAGCGCGCTGGTGCTGGTCGGCAGCCGATTCATGCTCTACCTGGCGCGAAGGGATCCGCCATTCTGGTCCCAGCGGCTGTTGATCGCAGGGGTAGAGTATTTCGCGGTACTGTTCGCGATCTACTGGCTCATCGTCACTGCCTTTTACGCTTACAAGTACTATCACGAATACCAGGCAGTGGAACTGCAGGCCTCGCGCCTGCGAGAAAGTCTCGCCACCGCACAGCTTCGCGCCCTGCGTGCTCAACTCAATCCGCACTTTCTATTCAATACGCTTCAGACCGTGTCCGCGCTCGCCATGCATGGACAAAACGATACCATCATTGAGACGCTGGGGCGTCTCGGGCAACTGCTGCGAAAAGCGCTCGAGGGGCAAGCTCAGGAAGTACCGTTGCAGAAGGAGTTGGGACTGCTCGAAGACTACCTGAGAATCGAGTGTCTGCGCTTCTCCGATCGCCTGACGTTTGATATAGACGTCGAGCCGGAGGTGCACGAGACGGTAGTGCCCTCTATGGTGCTTCAACCTCTGGTAGAGAACGCCGTGCTGCACGGCATCTCCGCCATTTCCGGGCCCGGTCGGATCACCGTGCGTGCGTATCGAAAAGCAGAAAAGCTGCATTTGCGCGTTCAGGATACCGGACCTGGATTCAACTTCGACGGCAGCAAGGAGGGTGTCGGTCTAAGCAATACGCGCGCTCGTCTGGCGCAGCTGTATGGCGATGAGTACAGCCTGGAGATCGGAAATCTGATGCCTCACGGCACTACCGTGCACATCACAATTCCGTTCCAATCTACGCCGCGCCTCTATGAGAACTATGGAAATGCCCATGGCCATCAGGACCGTCATCGTTGATGACGAGCCGTTAGTCCGCGGCAGCGTACGCCACCTCCTCAAGTCTCACGCCGATATTGAGGTCGTCGGGGAAGCGGCCGATGGATACGCGGCTATAGCGACCATTGCGAGTACCTTGCCGGATCTGCTGTTCCTGGATATCAAAATTCCGGGGCTGAATGGCTTTGATGTTCTCGAACGGATCTCAAGCCATCACGTTCCGGTGGTCGTCTTCGTGACCGCCTATGATGAGTATGCTCTGAGGGCATTCGAGGTGCATGCTCTAGACTACTTGCTCAAGCCGTTTACCAAGGCACGATTCGAAGGGGTGTTGGAATATGCCAGGCGGCAACTGCGGATAGTCGGGGAACTTCACGGACAGCAAGAGTTGATCATGGCATTGGACGCACGCAAGAACGGAGTTTTGGCAAAGGATCATCACGCGGCTGGACAGGCGCAGCCGGTGCGGCGAATCGCGGTCGGCGATAACAGGGGACGCGTGGTCCTGATTGATATCGAACAAGTGGACTGGATTGAAGCAAGCCAGAACTATTCCACCTTGCACGTCGGGTCACATGCGTACCTATTGCGCTCGACGCTGGGAGCGCTTGGTCAGCGTCTTGATCCCGACAGGTTTGTTCGAATTCACCGCTCGACGATCGTGAATATCCGACGCGCCCAGCAAATCGTGCCCAAGGGGCACAGCGACTACGAATTGGTACTTAAGGATGGCTCAGTGCTGAAGGTGAGTCGTAACTACCGAACGCAGCTATTCACCGGCGTGCCGGGCGGATTAGGCAGGGATCATTGATGCGAGCCGCCGCTGCGCGGCCGCTCGTCAGCTGTCGCGGAGCGAGTTAACCCCGATACGGGCCAGGATTTCGGCCTTGGTCAGACACTCTTCGTACTCCTCGTTAGCGCTGGAGTCCCACACAATACCGCTACCGGTGCCATATTCTGCGCATTGCTTGTGAGTATCAACGACGACGGTGCGAATGGCGACGTTGAAGTGACCGTCGCCATTCGGAAGGATATGTCCGATTGCGCCGGTGTAGATACCTCGAGGCTCGCTCTCCAGCTCCCTGATGATCTCCATGGTCTTGACCTTGGGAGCGCCGGTGACGGATGCGCATGGAAACAACGCTCGAAACACTTCTATGATCGAAGCGCCGACACGTGCAGAAACGGTTGACGTCATTTGAAACAGGGTTGGATAGCGTTCGACATTAAACAGCCCGTCCACCCGCACGCTACCGGGGACGGCGATTCTGCCGATGTCGCTGCGTACCATATCGACGATCATGACGTTTTCCGAGCGATTCTTGGACGAAAGCCGCAGCCGCTGCTCCGCAAGTCGATCGTCGAGCGGGGAGCTGCCGCGCTTAGCGGTGCCTTTCATCGGCTTGCAGACGAGAAGGTCGTTGCTGCGCGAAAAAAACAATTCGGGAGAGACAGAGCAAATATGGTAACGGCCGAGGTTGATGTAGCAGGCGTAAATGCTTTGCTGAGCTTGGTGCAGAGCGAGAAAGAGGGCCCACGGATTCCCGCGAAAGTCGCTTCGCAGGCGCATCGTGTAGTTGACCTGATAGGTGTCTCCTCCTTGAATCGCGTCCTTGATGCGATCGATCGATGCCCGGTACTCGTGCAGCGAGACCGATGGGGTCCAAGGTGCGAGGGTGTAATCGCGCGAGGAGGGGGTAGGGGGGTATATCGCCTCGACACGCTCATATGCGCCAAACCAAATCAGAGGAAGTGCGACCGGTAGACTCGATGTCTTGAAGGCACTGTCGAATGCGACCGCCGCCTCATAGCCGATGAATCCAACCACGTGCGCCCCATGTTTGCGCAAGGAATCGATCTCTTGTAATGAAGCGATGACCTCCTCTGGGTGGCTGGCGGCAACGACGGTGTGCGGATTACGGAACAGCAGCCAATGACCATTTTCACGGCCGTCACGCAGGACCGCAGTGTGCGGGTGCATCGGGAACATGTTAGTGCGCTAGCCGCATGACGAGGCGGTCTGGGCTTGTGATGGAGATGATACAATTTGAATCAATATCTACTGCCGAACACGGTGCGCTCCTGTCACTCCTCGCACATGACCCAGTTCTTTAGCGTATGACCGAACCACCGCGCAATGTCGTGCTCACACGGCTCGCCAGTCAGGCGTTGCGAGGCGAGTTTCTCGGCTGGCAATGCCGTATTCGCCAACTGGCGGCACGGGAGCTGGGCGGCCGACCCTCAACGGGGATGCGCCCGCGCGTGCTGAGTACCGATGGGAAGCAGATGTCCGCGGGGACCGTAATACTGATTGTCGAGGCTGAGCCCGAGAACAGCACGCAGCAGTTTCGCTTCGAGTATCTGAAGACGCAGGATCCTACTGAACGCTACCAGATGGCGCTGCAGATATTGCGTGCGGGCTATTTCCAGGAGCCAGGGCGCTTCTCCGACGTGCTCACGGCGCTGTTCGCCGGCGGCTCAGTGCTGGCGAGGCAGCTGCTCGAGGACGGCCGCTGCCTGCTGGAATTCGAGCAGTTCACCCAGGGCTACCAACTGCCTTGTGATGTGGCGCGGCTCACCGTCACGCATCCCTTCTATCAGGCTACCTACTGGCACAACCGTCTGTTCAACTCCCATCAGCCCGCCGAGCTCGAGGTGTTGTCCTTCAAGCCTGATTGGGCCCATGCAAGGTCCTTCCGCGAGGCTCACGACGCGTGAGCACCCATTCTTTGAGGATGGTGCCGGGCGTGCGCTCCCTAGGGCGCACGGCAGCAGCGCGCAGGGATCGAGCTCGAACGCTAGAACTTGCGGTAGGCCCGATACAGCTCGACCAGCGGGTGCTGTGGCGACATCTGGAACTTGATCAATAGCTCGCGCGCCAGCATGTCGCGGTCCTGCTGGTTGTCGGGTAGCTTGACGCCATCCGGCACCGTGACCCAGCCATTGACGTTGCGGTCGAATACCGCGGCCTTGCCCTCCTCGTAGCCGAGATGCACATCCTCCAGCCAGTTGAGGTCTCGCCAACCCATCACTTCCATGTACTTTTTTAGGAACGGCGTCAGCCGCCGGTAATCAGGCACCAGGTTGACGTCGTAGCGATAGCCGATATGTTGGCCGATCTCGCGTTCGCGCTGACTGTCGAGTCCGGTGGTCTTGATGAAGTGATCGATGTCGGTCGCGCCGCTGCGATGGCCGTTTCTGACTGCCGGTTTGGCCAGCGCTTTCGCTGCCGCCATCCCTTTGGTCGTCCTGGCGCCTTTCTTGCGTCGCGCGTACTTTTGAATTTCGGTGATCTTCGCCATGGCTGAGCGTCCTCAATAGCGGGTCATGTCAGGGCGTCCGACCGTATGCTGTGACCCAGCCAGCGGCACCATAGCCAGAGCCGAGGCTTCCATCGTCAGGGCGGCTAAATCCTCCGGCTCGAGGCTGTGGACGTTGGTCTTGCCGCAAGCGCGCGCCAGCATCTGGCACTCGATGGTCAGGCAGTGTAGGAAGTTGTAAACGCGCTCGGCTGCGGCATCCGGATCGAGGCGCCGACGCAGCACCGGGTCCTGCGTAGTCACACCCACCGGGCAGCGCCCGGTATGGCAGTGATAGCAGGAGCCAGGCTCGACGCCGACCTCCTTTTCGTAGTCGGCCTCCGGAATATCCTTGTTGCAATTGAGCGCCATCAGCGCCGCATGGCCGATGGCCACCGCGTCCGCACCGAGCGCGAGCGCCTTGGCGACGTCGGCGCCGTTACGGATGCCTCCGGCGTACACCAGCGAGATCTCGCCGGTCTTGCCGACGTCGTCGAGCGCCTTGCGAGCCTGACGGATGGCCGCGATGCCGGGCACGCCGGTCTCTTCGGTTGCAATGTGGGGTCCAGCCCCGGTGCCGCCTTCCATGCCGTCAATGTAGATGCTGTCCGGACCGGTTTTGGCGGCCATCCGCACGTCGTCGTAGACACGCGCCGCGCCGAGTTTGAGCTGAATTGGAATCTCGCCGTTGGTGGCCTCGCGAATCTCATCGATCTTCATGGCCAGGTCATCAGGGCCGAGCCAATCGGGATGGCGCGCCGGGGAACGCTGGTCGATGCCGGCTGGTAGCGAGCGCATCTCGGCCACCTGGTCGGTAACCTTCTGGCCCATGAGATGTCCGCCGAGTCCCACCTTGGCCCCTTGGCCGATGAAGAATTCGCAGCCGTCGGCCAAACGCAGATGGTGCGGATTGAAGCCGTAACGGGACTGGATGCACTGGTAAAACCACTTCGAGGAGTAACGGCGTTCGTCGGGAATCATGCCGCCTTCGCCCGAGCACGTGGCCGAGCCGGCCATGGTTGCCCCGCGGGCCAACGCGATCTTGGCCTCGAAGCTCAGCGCCCCGAAGCTCATGCCGGTGATGTACACCGGAATGTCCAGCACCAGTGGCCGCTTGGCCCGCGGCCCGATGACCGTGCGGGTCTCGCACTTCTCGCGATAACCCTCAATCACGAAACGCGTCAACGTGCCGGGCAGGAAGGTGAGGTCGTCCCAGCTCGGGATCTTCTTGAAGATGGAGAAGCCACGCATACGGTAGCGACCGAGCTCGCTCTTGATGTGAATGTCGTCGATCACCTGCGGCGTGAACAGCGAGCTGTGACCGAGCACGTGCGTGTTGCGATTGAGCTTCTTCTTCGCCGTAGGAATGACGGCTGGAATCTTGGTTTCCTTCGGCATCGGAGGGATTTCCTTTCGCGAGGCGAATGACAGGATGCGAATTACAGGATCAGCTTCTTTTCGGCCGGCTCGAGGTTGTCGTAGTTCCAGAGCTGCCGGCCAGCGACGATTTTCTGCAAGTTCTTGGTGCCTTTGGGGGCTTCGAGCCCGTAGAGCTTGAGTTTGGACTCGAGCCACTGTACGTCGAGATCGGTCATGTCCTCGATCACCGCATCGACGCCTAGTCCGGCAATGCGGCCGCCGACATAGATGGTGCCGTCGTACATGGAATCGCCGAGATTCTTGCCCGCATCGCCGAGAATCACCATACGGCCACGCTGCATCATGAAGCCGCAGAAGGCGCCGGCGCGACCACCGACGATCAGCGTGCCGCCCTTCATATCGATCCCCATGCGCGCCCCGACGTCGCCCTTGCACACCAGATCGCCGCCGCGTATCGCTGCGCCGAAGGTCGAGCCGGCATTCTTGTCGATCACAACCGTGCCGGCCATCATGTTCTCGCCGCAAGACCAGCCGACACGACCGGTGACATGAATGTTCGGTCCATCGATCAGGCCGCAGCCGAAGTAGCCCAGAC
>JASHTF010000277.1 GCA_030040715.1 Gammaproteobacteria bacterium
GGCGGCAACCCGAGCTATCACTGTACGACTCACCGAGCAGTGGGAAGAAGGTTGCGCGCGCCTTCATGATGGCGAAGACGCAGGAGGAAGTGCGCACTATCAGCGCTGCGATGAGGATTTCGGAGGATCACACCCACGGCATGATGGGGCGCGTGCCCGGCTACCTCAGTCGTGCCATGACGGGGCTTGCCGCCGGGGCAGCGTATCTGGCGGAAGCGGATCCGCGCTTCGGGGCCAATGCGGTGCGCTACTACGAGTATCTGCGCGAGCATGATCTGTGCCTCACTCATACGCTCATCCCGCCCCAGGCGAATCGAGCGGTAACCCTCGCCAAGCAGGCCGATCCTTACCTCGCAGCGCGCGTGAAGGCAGAGACCGACGCCGGTATTGTCATCCGCGGCTGCCGCATGCTGGCAACGCTGCCGATGTCGGACGAGATCATGGTATTCCCATCGACACTGCTCAAAACTACTGAGGAGGACGCACCTTACGCCTTCGGTTTTGCGATCCCCAGCGACACCCCGGGAGTGCGCTTCATCTGCCGCGAGAGCATCGATCACGGTCGCTCGCATCTGGATCATCCTCTCGGCTCACGCTTCGAGGAGATGGACGCCGTGGTCATATTCGATGATGTGTGCGTACCATGGGAGAACGTCTTTCTGTACCGCGATGTGCAGCGCTGTAACCAGGCGTATGCGCGCACCGGGGCTGTGGTGCACATGGCGCATCAGGTCGTCGTGAAGAACATCGCCAAAACCGAATTTCTGCTCGGACTCGCTGCGGCGTTGGTAAGCTCGATCGGAACAGAGGTGTTCCAGCATATCCAGGAGAAGCTGGCCGAGATTTGGGTCAACTTGGAGACCATGAAGGCATTCCTGCGCGCGGCGGAGGTGGACGCGACGCTGGACGAGTGGGGAGTCATGCGACCGGCGTGGAACCCGCTGGATGCGGCGCGCAACCTCTATCCCCGCCTTTATCCGCGCATGGTGGAGATCATCCAGCAGATCGGAGCGAGCGGATTGGTAGCGATGCCGACCGAGCACGATCTGAAAGGTCCGCTGGCGGAAGACATAAAGAAGTACTACCAGGCGGCACGTGCAGAGGCATTCGAACGCATCCCGCTGTTCCGGCTCGCGTGGGATACGGCGCTGTCGGCGTTCGGCGCGCGACAGGTCCTCTACGAGCGCTTCTTCTTCGGTGATCCCGTGCGCATGGCGGGAGCCCTGGTAGCGGGTCATGACGCGCAGATCCGGCAGTGTGCCGACAAGATACGCGCGTTTGTCAAGATAGGCATGGACGAAGCCTTTACGGACGCGAAGTCGTGATGGGCGCGCCCGCCGCCATGCCATACTTGAGCACGTCAATTGGAGAGTGCGATGTCCGAAGTGATTGATCTGCGCAGCGACACGGTGACTCAACCCACACCGGCAATGCTGCAGGCGATGCTGCAGGCTCGTGTGGGTGATGACGTTTACGGCGAAGACGAGACCGTCAACGAGCTGCAAGAGCAAGGTGCGCGTCTGTTCGGTAAGGAAGCCGCACTCTTTTGCCCGACGGGCACCATGTCGAATCAAATCGGCATCAAGGTGCACGCGCAGCCGGGCGATGAAGTGATATGCGACGAGCTGGCGCACGTCTACCTGTTCGAAGGTGGTGGTATCGCGGCCAATTCGGGGGCGTCGGTGCGCCTGCTGCACGGACGCAATGGACGCTTTACTGCCGATCAGGTGCGGGAAAACATCAACCGGCGCGATGATTCGCACCTGCCATGGACGCGCGTGGTCGCCATAGAAAATACCGTCAACAAAGGTGGTGGCTGCTGTTGGGATCTGCGAGAAATCGAGCGCATCCGTAGGGTCTGCGATGAGCACTCGATCGCCATGCATTTGGACGGTGCGCGCCTATTCAACGCGCTGGTCGCGAAGGGTGAAAGCGCCGGCGATCACGGTCGACTGTTCGACACGATTTCGGTTTGTCTGTCGAAGGGCCTGGGGGCACCGGCAGGTTCTCTGTTGCTCGGTTCCAAGCAACTGATCGCGAAAGCTCATCGTCATCGCAAACTCATGGGCGGCGGTATGCGGCAATCCGGCTACCTGGCCGCGGCCGGTCTGTTTGCGCTCAGAAACAACGTCGATCGACTCAAGGAAGACCACGCCAAGGCCAAGGTGCTGGCGGCGGAGCTGCGCGCGCGGCCGTTCGTCGCCGACATACTTCCGGTCGAGACCAACATCGTCATCATCAGGTTGGCGGATGATTTGACGGCGGAGTCACTGCTCGATCGCTTGCGGTGTCAGCAGGTTCGAGCCAGCTCGAGCGGTCGGCAGCAGATCCGCTTTGTCGTTCACCTGGACATCAGTGACGATCAGTTCGAATCTCTCGTGCGCACCGTACGGAGCGTGTAACCGTCGTGGCGGCGGTGCGCGTGGCGCGAACACACGGGGCGGCAAAAATTAACGCGTTAAACAGTTGCGACCGCGCGGCATAACGCGTTAGCCTACCCCGGCAACCTCAGCGTGAACCGCCCGAGCGGCGCGGGCGCGCGCCAGGCCTACCAGTGAGGACGGAGCCCTAAATGAGTGTTGACGCCTATTCGCGCCCCGAACCGAGCTTCCACAGCGAGCTCACCCTCGTGGGGCGCGGCACACCGATGGGGGAGCTGTTGCGTCGCTACTGGCACCCGGTCGGGCTCACATCCGATGCCGGCGAGATACCAAAAATGGTGCGTGTCCTGGGAGAGGATCTGGTGCTGTTCCGCGACCGCGCCGGGCGCGCCGGGCTGCTCTATCCGCGCTGTGCCCACCGTGGGGCCTCGCTCTACTACGGTCGCACCGAGGAGCGCGGCCTGCGCTGTTGCTATCACGGCTGGTTGTTCGATGTCGAGGGACGCTGCCTCGAGCAACCCTTCGTCACCAATCGGGGCAGCGCGAGTGTGGTGCGTCAGCCCGCCTATCCCGTCCAGGAGCGCTACGGTCTCATCTTCGCCTATCTCGGGCCGCCTGCGAAACGGCCGCTTCTGCCGCGCTACAACCTGCTCGAGCAGCTCGCGCCGGGTGAGCACATCGAGGCGGATGACACCAGCATCGGCAGCGGCGGCCCCGCGCTCGTGCCATGCAACTGGCTGCAGCACTTCGAGAACGTGATGGATCCGTACCACGTCGCGGTACTGCACAGCAGTTTCAGCGGCGTGCAGTTCACCGAGCAGATGCGGCTCGTGCCGCAGGTGCGCTTCGAGAACGCCCCCTATGGTGTGCGCAGCATCCAGCTGCGCGATCTCGGCGGAGGCAGAGTGCATCATCGGGTGACCGAGACGGTGCTGCCCACGATCCGCGCCGTCGCCAACCCGCGCGCTGAGCACGGGGGTCCTTGCGCGCAGCTCGGATGGGTGCTGCCGCTCGATGATACGAGCTTCCGGATCTACAGCGCCGGCCGGGTGAGGTCGCCGGGAGAGCTTGGCAAGGGCCGCTCGCGATTCAACGGCAAGACCTGGTTCGAGCTCACGCCCGAAGAGCACCAGAGGATGCCAGGCGATTACGAGGCTCAGGTGGGGCAGGGCGCGATCACATTCCACTCCGAGGAGCATCTGGTCAGCACCGACCGGGGAATTGCCATGCTGCGCACCATGCTCAAGCGCCAGGTCGAAACCGTGGCCCAGGGTGGTGATCCGGTTGGGGTCGCGTTCGAGGGTGGCAGCGACCTGGTGGAACTCGCCGCTGGTACTGAAGTTCGCGAGTCGGCGGGCGTTGATCAGCACTAGCGGCATGCCGGTAGACCGTCGATGAACGCCCCGCAATCGCACAATGCCGCACTCATTGTGCGCAGGAGCCGCTCATGCTGACGGGCGGCCAGCTCCTGATTGGTCAGCTCGAGCGCGAAGGCGTGCAACACGTCTTCGGCATCCCTGGCGTACAGCTCGACTGGGCGGTCGAAGCGTTACGACAAGTTCAGAACCGCATCCGATTCATCGTGCCGCGCCATGAGCAAGCGGCCTCGTATATGGCGGACGGCTACGCGCGCACGACCGGGCGCGAGGGCGTGTCCATGGTCGTTCCGGGGCCGGGAGTGCTCAACGCTCTGACGGGTCTTGCCACGGCGTACGCCTGCGGTTCCCGAATGCTGTTCATCGCGGGTCAGATTCCCTCGGAGGCGATCGGACGCGGCTATGGACTGCTCCACGAGATTCCCAAACAGTCGGACATCCTTAGGCAGCTGACCAAGTGGCACGCCATGGCGCGCGAGCCGGGACAGATCCCTGCGCTCGTGCATGAGGCATTCCGGCAGCTCCGCTGCGGCAAGGCTCGTCCAGTTGCGTTGGAGATCCCCCCCGATGTACTCGAGCAGAGCGCCGACGCCTCGCTGTGCGAGCCGGCCGCATACGAGGCCACCTCTGCAGGTCAGGCGACGCTGCAGCAGGCCGCAGCGCTGCTGCGGGCGGCACGATTCCCCGTTATTCAGGCAGGCGGTGGCGCGGCGGCCGCGGCCGCGGGTGCCGTGCTGGCGGGCGTGAGCCGACGCCTTCAGGCACCCGTCATCCTGACCGATGGCGCCCGCGGTCTGCTGCCCTCGAGTGAGCCACTGGTGTTGACGAGCTTGGGCGGCCGAGCCGTCTTCCCGCACGCAGACCTGGTGTTGGCGGTCGGCACGCGCTTCCTCGACGGCCGCGGAACGCCGCTGCACCGCAGCCCCGATTGCCGTTTCATTTATCTCAACGTTGACCCAGCCCATGCAGCCTCGCCGCGCCAGAGTGGAATCCTCCTGGAGGGAGATGCTCGACGAACCCTGGAAGCGCTGCTGCCGCTGCTCGAGAATCTTTCCGAGCGCGCATCCCGACGACGCGATGCGGATGCGGTGAAGGCATGGTGTGAGGCTCAGTATCGCCAGATCCAACCACAATGGGACTACCTGCAGGCGCTGCGCCGCGTCCTTCCCGATGACTCGATCATCGTCAGCGATCTGACCCAGGTCGGATACTTCGCGAACATTGCGCTGCCGGTCGAGCGGCCCCGCTGCTACCTTACGCCGGGCTACCAAGGGTCACTCGGATTCGCTTTCCCCACTTCGCTGGGCGCAGCGATGGGCAACCCTCAGCGGCGCGTGATATCGATCAATGGTGACGGCGGATTCGGTTGGGCCCTGCAGGAGCTCGCGACCGCGGCACGCTACCGGCTCGGGGTGATCGCGCTGGTATTCGCCGACGGTCAGTTCGGCAACGTCCGTCGCATCCAGCGCCGAGTGTTCGGCCATGAGTTCGCCACCGAGGTCGAGGGTCCGGATCTGCGTCTGCTCGCCGCTGCCTTTGGAGTCCGGTTTCGAGCCGCCGACGAGCCGGCGGCGCTGGCTGATGCAGTACGGGAGAGTCTGGGCGATCCGGGGCCCGCGCTCATCGCCGCCCGCGTCGGCGAGATGGCAAGCCCGTGGCCGGTGATCCATACCTTCGTACCCGCTTCCTACACCGTGCCGCCGAATCCGTTGGGCCAACCCAGGTCGCTCGTAGCCGTCTGACGGATACCCAAACATGGCGCGCGGCAACGAGGCGACACCGGCGGCAACAGACGCGCACAGCTCCTGGAGCGCCGCGATAACACCTGACCGCCGCCCCGTGCTGCGGCTCAGATCGTACGGACTGTACGCCGCGGGCGTTCTGATGCTGGCGTACGCGTTTGCGTTCCTCGATCGACAGATTCTCAGCCTGATGGTGGGACCGGTCGAGCGCAGTCTGCACATCGGCGATTCACAGTTCGCCCTGCTCACGGGCGCCACATTCGGCATTTTCTATACCATCATGGGACTGCCGCTCGGCTGGATGGCCGACCGTTACAACCGCAAGTGGCTCATCACGGCGGGCATCACCTGTTGGAGTCTGATGACCGCGAGCTGCGGCCTCGCCCGCAACCTCGGGTACCTGATGCTGTCTCGGATTGGAGTCGGCGTGGGCGAGGCCACGCTGTCTCCCTCGGCGTACTCGATGCTGTCGGACTACTTCGACAAGGGCCGGTTGCCCCGAGCGATGAGTGTCTATGCGTGCGGAATATTTCTCGGCGCGGGAATGGCCATGATCATCGGCGGGACCGTCGTCAGCGCCGTCGAGCACGTGCCGCTCGCAGACTTTGCGTGGCTGGGCATCACACGCTCCTGGCAGCTCGTCTTTCTCGTGGTCGGCCTGCCGGGGCTGCTGCTGGCGCTGTGGCTGTCGACGTTGCGCGAACCGGTGCGCCGTGCGCACGGCGCGGGCTCGGCCGCGCTCGCTGCTGCCGCGCCGGGAGTTCGGCAGGGGCTGCGCGAGCTCGGTGGCTTTCTGCGCCGTTACCCCTGGATGTGCACCGCATTGTTTCTCGGTTCGGGCTTGTACTCGATCCTGGGCTATACCGACAACGCCTGGTATCCGGAGCTTTTCATCCGCACCTGGGGTTGGACGCCGCGGCACGTCGGCTTGGTCAACGGGATGACCTCGCTCATTGCCGGTCCGCTCGGGCTGATCGTCGCGGGCTGGTGGGCCGGGCGTGTGTTCACGCGCGGGGGAGTCGATGCCAGTCTCAGGGTCATGGCTTACGGTGCGCTCGCGATCACCCTGCCGGCCGTTTTGATGCCATTGGCACCGCAGCCCCAGCTCATGGCTGTGCTGCTGCTGCCGTACAAGTTTTTTGTCGGCTTCTCGGTGGTGCTGACTCCGGCCGCGATCAACCTGGTCGCGCCGAATCGGCTGCGCGGACAACTGAGCGCGCTGTTTCTGCTCGCGGTCGGAGTGATAGGTATGTCGTGCGGCCCGATCCTGCCGGCGCTGCTCACGGACTATGTTTTCCACAGTCACGCCGCGCTGCGCTACTCGCTCGCGTTGGTGACTGGAGTCATCGGGCCGATTGCGGGTGCAACGTTCTGGCTGGGGCTACGCGAGTACCGCGCATGCTATCAGGAGCTGGTTGATCGAGCGCCCGCGTGAGAACGGCGCCG
>JASHTF010000278.1 GCA_030040715.1 Gammaproteobacteria bacterium
CGTGGCCTTTCAGGCCGCTCGCCGATTTGAGCTCATTGATCATCACGCCGCGCAGGCTAACAGCCAGCGGGAACCGTAGCCAACCGGGATCGATCGTGGCTGTCGGACGGAACCGCATGCGCTAAGATGAACTCGTCCATGGAGCCAACGCAGATGCGCTCGCTGCAAACGCTGATCGAGAGCGCCTTCGAGCGCCGGCAGCAGCTGTCCAGCTCTTCGGTCGACGCCGACACACGGGCGGCGATCGGCGAGGCGATCGCCGCGCTCGACAGCGGCCGCTGCCGCATCGCCGAGAAGATCGACGGCCGCTGGCAGGTGCACGCGTGGCTGAAGATGGCCGTGCTGCTGTACTTTCGCATCCAGGACAATCACGTCATCGACGCGGGCTTCACGCGCTTCTACGACAAGGTAGCGCTTAAGTATGCGGCCACCGAGGCGGCGGCATTCGCGGCCGACGGCGTGCGGGTCGTGCCGCAGGCGCTGGTACGACGCGGCGCCTTCGTCGCGCCGAACGTCGTGCTGATGCCCTCGTACGTCAATATTGGTGCCTACGTGGGCGCCGGCACCATGGTCGATACCTGGGCGACGGTGGGTTCCTGTGCCCAGATCGGATGCAACGTGCACCTGTCGGGCGGAGTGGGGATCGGTGGGGTGCTCGAGCCGCTGCAGGCCTCCCCGACGATCATCGAGGATGACTGCTTCATCGGCGCACGCTCGGAGATCGTCGAAGGAGTGATCGTCGGGGCGGGATCGGTGATCTCCATGGGAGTTTTCATCGGTGCGAGCACGCGCATCTACGACCGCACGACGGGGGCGATACTGCAGGGCGAGGTTCCGCCGGGCTCGGTCGTGGTCCCGGGCACCCTGCCCTCGAAGGACGGCACCCACAGCCTGTACTGTGCGGTGATCGTCAAGCGCGTGGACGCGCAGACGCGCGCCAAGACCGCTCTGAATGAGCTGCCGCGCGCGGGCGCGGAGTGACGCGGCGGGCGCGCATTCTCTGATGGCGGGCGCGCAGCCTCTGGTGGCGGGCGCGCCGCCTCTGGTGGCGGGCGCGCCGCTCTCGCAGCGCAGGCGGCGGGGCGTAGCGACGCGCGCTAGCCGTAGCGGCCCGTGATGTAGTCCTCGGTCGCTTTCTGGCCGGGGTTGGTGAAGATCTTGGAGGTCTCGTCGAACTCGACCAGCGAGCCGAGATACATGAAGGCGGTGTAGTCGGACACGCGTGCCGCCTGTTGCATGTTGTGCGTCACGATCAGCACGGTGACCTGCTCGCGCAGCGCCGTGATCAATTCCTCGATGCGCGCGGTTGCGATCGGGTCGAGTGCCGAGGTGGGCTCATCGAACAGCACCATCTCGGGACTGGTGGCCAGCGCGCGCGCGATGCACAGACGTTGCTGCTGGCCGCCCGAGAGCGACAGCGCCGAGTTCGACAGCCGGTCCTTGACCTCGTCCCAGAGAGCCGACGCCCGCAGCGCCTTCTCAACCTCCTCCTCGATGCGGATGTGCGAGCGCACGCCGCGGATGCGCAGCCCATAGGCCACGTTCTCGAACACCGATTTGGGAAAGGGGTTCGGCTTCTGGAACACCATGCCGATGCGCATGCGCACTTCGATCGGATCGACGCCGCGCTCGACCAGATTCATGTCCTCCGGCAGCAGCATGATCTGGCCCTCGTAGCGGGTACCCGGGGTCAGGTCGTGCATGCGATTGAAACAGCGCAGCAGAGTGGTCTTACCACAACCCGAAGGTCCAATCAGCGCCGTCACCTGCTTCTCGCGGATCTCCATATTCAGATCCTTGAGTGCCAGGTAGCTGCCGTAATAGAAGCTCAAGGCTTCGACGCGCGCCTTGATGGGTGCGTTGAGGGCGGAGGAGCGCCGGGTTTCGTCGACCGCGACCTGCAGCATTCCGCGCCCGCTCGGACGCATCGGAACGACCTCGTTCTCGAGATCTCGAGACGGCAGACCGCGCGAGTCTGAACCGGACGGAATGTTTCTGATCATTGGGCTGATGGCAGCGGGCTCAAAAACGGGTTGTTCGCGCACGGGTCACCGCGGGGCTTCAGGCGCGTGCGGCCTGCAACTCCCGCTCGATGTCCTCGATGCGGGTGTGGCGCACGTCCTTGCCGTGCACCAGATAGATAATGTATTCGCAGATGTTCTTGGCGTGATCGCCAATGCGCTCGAGCGAGCGCACCACCCACATGACGTCGAGCGCGCGGCGGATCGTGCGCGGGTCCTCCATCATGAAGGTGATGTTCTGCCGGTGGATGGACTCGTACTCCTCATCGACGGTGCGGTCGCGACGCAACACCTCGACCGCGAGCGTGGTGTCGAACCGGGCAAAGGCATCGAGCGTATCGTGCAGCATGCCGATCACGAGCTCGCCGAGGTTGCGCAGTTCGCGGTAGCGGCTCTGGGCGCGCTCGCGCGTCGCCAGCCGGGCGGCGATCGCCGCGATCTTCTCGCCTTCGTCGCCGATGCGCTCCAGATCGGTGATGGTCTTCAGAATCGTGATGATCAGCCGCAGATCCGAGGCGGTCGGGGCACGCGTAGCGAGGATGCGGCTGCAGTCCTCATCGATCATCCGCTCGAGCTGATTGACGTGTAGCTCCTCCTGCGCGACGCGCACGATGAGGCGCACGTCTGGCTCGGTGATGCCGCTGATCGCCTGGCTGAGCTGCCGCTCGACCAGCCCGCCCATCTCGAGCACGCTGCTGCGCAGCCGTTCGAGCTCCTCGTTGTAGCGACTCCATATGTGATGGGTCAGCCCTTCGGTGCTCATCGCTCAAGCCTGCTCAGCGCGCCGGCGCAGCAACGCCGCAGCGCTCGGCGGGCGGTGTGCGGCGGGGCGCTACGCTCGACGCGCACCAGCCCGGCCGTGGCGCGCAGCGGCGCGCCACGCTCAAACCGCACAGGTTGCCACCCATATCCCAATCTTAAGGGCAATGTTAAAGACTCGTCGGTGACAGTTTTATGTCACGCCTGAAGAGGGCACCCCCCAGCCAGACGGGAATCCGTCCGCCAGGCCTTGCCGAGGAAGGCTCCGCACCGTATAAGGCCGGCAGCTTAGCAGGAACGCTGGCGGCGCGCTGCATCGAGGCTACATCTGGCGTTAAGTTCTGCGATTGAGCCGCGATCATGGAGCCATCTGGTGACAAAACAGTGTCTGCGACGCTCGCACTGACTCGAGAGCTGATCGCGCGCCCCTCGGTGACCCCGGCGGATGAAGGGTGCCAGCAGCTGCTGGCAGCGCGGCTGGCGGCGGTGGGATTCGAGATCGAGCACCTGCGCTACGGCAGTGTGGAGAATCTCTGGGCGCGGCGCGGAAATGGCGCGCCCGTGTTGTGCTTTGCCGGGCACACGGACGTCGTGCCCTCGGGACCGCTGGCGGACTGGCGCTCCGATCCCTTCAAACCCACGATCCGTGAGGGCGTGCTCTACGGCCGCGGCGCCGCCGACATGAAGAGCGGGCTCGCGGCGATGGCAACCGCGACGGAGCAGTTCATTCGTGAGCGTCCCGAGCACCGTGGCGCGCTCGCATTTCTGATCACGAGCGATGAGGAGGGACCGTCGGTCGATGGCACGCGGCGGGTCGTCGAGACGCTGCGCGCGCGCGGCCAGCGCATCGACTGGTGCATCGTCGGCGAGCCGTCGAGCGAGCAGCGTGTCGGTGACACGCTCAAGATCGGCCGCCGCGGCTCGCTCTCGGGGCGACTCACCGTGCATGGCGTACAGGGGCACGTCGCCTACCCGCAGCTGGCAGAAAACCCGGTGCACCGCTTTGCCCCGGCATTGGCCGAGCTCACGACCCGCGTATGGGATCAGGGGGACGAGCACTTCGAGCCGACCAGCTTCCAGATCTCGAACCTCACCGCCGGCACCGGCGCTCCCAACGTAATTCCGGGAGAGCTCAAGGCGCGCTTCAACCTGCGTTACTCGCCGGTACAGCAGCTCGATCAGCTCAAGCGCAGCGTCGAGGAGGTTCTGCAGCGACACCAGATCAGGTACACGCTCGAGTGGCATCTGTCCGGCGAGCCCTTCCATACGCGCCCCGGAGCACTGCTGGCCGCCGTGCGCGCCGCGGTCGAGTCCGTCACCGGGCGCGCGCCACGACTATCGACCGGCGGCGGCACCTCGGACGGTCGCTTCCTCGCCCCGATGGGGGCCGAGGTGATCGAGCTCGGCGTGGTCAACGCCAGCATTCACAAGGTGGACGAGTGCGTGCGGTTGGAGGAGATCGATCTGCTGCACACGATGTATCTACAGGCGCTGCGCAATCTGCTCGCCTAGCGCTGCGGCGCGTGGCGCGCGGGGAGATTGAGGTACAGCGCCCAGGCACCGAGCGCTACGGCGGCGATCAACACCCAACCGGGCATGCTGATGCCGAGCAAGCTCCAGGTGATCTTGGCGCACTCCCCGGAACCGGTGAATACCTTGCGGATCACCGCGGTCAGCGGAAAGATCTGCAGCATGTAGGACAGCGTCGCGCCGCAGGCGGCCACCGAGCCGGGCGGCTGGTGCTGAATCCAAATATGGCGCGCGGCTATGCCGATGGTTCCGAGCGCGGCCAGCAGCTGCAGAACCCCATACGCGCGCGCACCCCAGCGCCGCGGATTCTGCAGCGCCGCGGCCAGGAACAGCACACCGAGCAGCGCGATGCCGATGCGCTGAAGGATGCACAGCGGACAGGGCTCGAGGCCGAGCACGACCTGCGCGTACCAGGCGTAGGCGAGCATGCCAGCACAGGCCAGAAAGCCGATCAGATTGCCGGCGCGACGCATCAGCAGCCCGCGCGACGCATCAGCGGGTGTGGGCCGCGCGCTCGGCGAGCTCGCGCTCGATGCTATCGAGGGAGATGTGGCGCACGTCCTTACCATGAACCATGTAGATGACGTACTCGCAGATATTCTTGGCGTGATCGCCGATTCGCTCGAGCGAGCGTACCACCCACATGACGTCGAGTGCACGGCGGATGGTGCGCGGATCCTCCATCATGAAGGTGATGCACTGGCGCTGAATCGACTCATACTCCTCATCCACCGCGCGATCGCGGCGGCAGGTCCGGAGCGCAGCATCAGCGTCCAGACGCGCAAACGCGTCCAGCGTAGCGCGCACCATGGCCTGCACGGTGCGCCCGAGGTGCTTGACCTCGCGGTAACGATCCTCGGGCCGCTCGATGCTCGCGAGCCGGGCAGCGATGTGACCGATCTTCTCGCACTCATCGCCGATGCGCTCCAGATCGGTAATGGTCTTGATGGTAGCCACGATCATGCGCAGATCGCCGGCGGCGGGGGCGCGGGTGGCGAGGATGCGGCTGCATTCCTCGTCGATCGACACCTCCATGCCGTTGACCTTGTAGTCCTCCATCGCGACCGACTGTCCGAGCGCGCTATCGCCCTCGACCAGCGCGGTCAGTGCGCGCCCGAGTTGCTCCTCGACGAAGCCGCCCATCGCGAGCACCCGGCTGCGCACGCGCTCGAGCTCCTCGTTGAAGCGGGTCGAGGTGTGGTGAGAGAGATCAGCGGCTTCCATGGGCTACACGCGGGGGATCAGGCCATGACGCATTCGAGTTTGACTATAGCGCAACTACTTGAACCAAAGCGCGGCATCCGATCACATACGAGGCCGTGAGACGGTTTGCAAGTCCGCGCGGGTCGCGCGATAGGGTTCAGATCACGGTGGGATAGGTCCACCTCACGGTGGGATGGGTTCACCTCACGGTGGGATAGGCCCACCTCACGGTGGGATGGGTCTGCTTGCGGTGGGATAGGCCTGATGGGGAAGCATCGGGGCGACGCGCATGGACGTGCATTGGCGCGCGTTGACGCGCAGCGCCGCATCAGAGGGCGCCGGCCGATGAGCTGCTCTCGACCGCGGCTCGAGCGGCGCGCTCCACCGCCTCGGCTCGCAGCCGCTGGCTTGGGAAGTGACAGGTAAAGCAGCTGCCGCGCCCCTCCTCGCTCTCGATCGACAACTGCGCGCCGTGGCGCTGCAGAACGTGCTTCACGATCGCAAGTCCGAGGCCCGAGCCGCCAGTGGCGCGGCTGCGGCCTGGGTCGACGCGGTAGAAGCGCTCGGTCAGCCGCGGGATGTGCTCGCGCGCGATGCCGATGCCGGTGTCGGTGACCGAGAAATGGCCGCCCAACTTATCGATCCACCAGCGCATCTGCACCGAGCCGTCCGGGGGGGTGTACTTGGCGGCGTTATCGACCAGGTTGAGGAAG
>JASHTF010000034.1 GCA_030040715.1 Gammaproteobacteria bacterium
GTGACCGGGAAATACTGCAGGCCGGACGGACGCATCGCGGCCCCATGGTAACTGCGCGCCGGTAACAGCGGGCAGTAGTGTTACGCCGCGACCGCGGCGCCGCTCAGGTACCTGCCAGGCTGGAGCGCTCCTGCTCGGTGCGCGCGGCCGTCGCGAAGGCAGCCGTGATCAGTCGGTGCGCAGTGGACCAGCGGCGCTGTGAATCGAGCAGCACCACCCAGACGCGGTGCCCCGACTGCTCGGCGAGCACGATCACGCAGCGTCCCGCCTGGGCGGTGTAGCCGGTCTTGAGGCCGACGACGCCGGGCAAATGACCGAGCAGCTGATTGGTGCTGTTGATCTTGAGCCTGCGGCCGGCCTCGGTGCTGATGGTGGTGTGCTCCTCGGCCACGATGCTGGCGATACGCGTATCGGCATGCGCCGCTTTCGCCAGCCGTAACAGATCACTCACGGTGGAGTACTGGCCGTCCTCATCGAAGCCGCAGGGGTGAACGAAGTGCGAGTCGTGCATCCCCAGCTGCTCGGCGCGTGCGTTCATGCGTGCGGCGAACTCGGACAGGCTGCCGGCGGCGTTCTCGACCAGCACCATGCAGGCATCGTTGGCCGAGTGCATCAGCATCGCGGTGAGCGCGTCCTCAGCGCGTACATAGTCGCCGGTATGAAAGCCAGCGCGCGGTCGGGTCACGTGCGCGGCGGCGTGGCTCACCGGCAGCAGCGCATCCGGTTGCCAGTCCGAGTCGAGCAGCACCAGCGCGGTCAGCAGCTTGGTGAGGGACGCGGGAGCATGGGGTTTATCGACATTGCGGCTCCACAACAGCTGCCCGTCGAGCACCGTGGCGTAGGCCACCGCCGCGCTCGGAAACGGATCAGGGCGACTGAGCCGATCGACGTGCGGCTTCGCCCAGACACTCGGCGCGAGCGCCAGCAGGCTCACCGCGGCAATCAGCCCATACGCTCGACGCATGTAGGTCCCTCCCTCGTCTGCGACGCCGGCAGTCTAGCGGCGCGGTGCGCCGATTGGTAGAGAGCGCGTCACAAATGCATGCGAGCGGCGTGCGCGTCAGCGTGCCGGCGGCAGCGGGTGCTGGCGCCGCAAATGGGTCACGGCGAGCACTACGCGCACGTACTCGCCGAGCGCCTCGTAGACCACATTCGAGGAGCGCAGCAGCGACAGCGGGTCGGGAATGAAGGACATCGGGGTGATCTTCTCGGGCGACGGCGACATCAGTCCGACCGGTGCCGGAGTCACGACCAGGCCGACGGCACTGAACTCGTGCACCGCGCGCAGCATATGAGCCGAGCTGGTCACGAGCACGATGCGGACGATGCCGGCGGCATGCAGCAGGCGGGCGCTATCGCGGGCGTTGTCGAAGGTATCGTAGGCGTCGCGGTCGACCCAGCGCGGCTCGATGCCGAAGTCGCGTTGCAGGGTCGCGCTCATCGCGGTCGCCTCGATGCGAAAGCCGGTCACGAGCACCGGGACAGCAATCTTGCGCGCGACGTAGGCGCCATAGGTGAGGCGCTCGAGCAGGTACGGATCGGCATCGGGGCCGCGGTACTCCGGGGCGTAGTCACGCTGTCCGCCACCGCCCAGGATCACGATCGCCTGCACCGGTACTGGCTCGCTCGGATCGAAGGGACCGTAATGCTGCGACCAACGCGCCAGCGGGTCGGCGACGATCGGTATCGACAGCAGCCACAGCGAGGCCAACCCGAGCGTGAGCAGCACGCGCGCGAGTCGCGGCCGCCGGCGCAGCAGCAGCGCTCCGATCACCGCGAGCAGCAGCAGCCCGGCTGGCGGCAGCACCAGGTCCTTGATGAAGGTTTTGGTGTAGTCGAGCAGCAGCAGCACGGCGCCTTCCAGCTCAGTGTGTCATTCGGGCCGGGGCACGGCGGCTCCGATCCGCTTGCCGCCCCCGATGCGGCAGTGGATCACAATACGGCGCAGCTGCGCGCCGCGGGGAGTCTGCAGTTCAGGTATGGTAGGGATATTGCCCGAGTGGGAGCGATCGTGCCGGCGCCGTTGCGTCTCCATCGAGCGACATCGGGAGCGAATGAGACCCGCCATGCTACGTGACGCTAGTCGCAATCCTGCCCCAGGCGCTACCGCGCGCGTCGGTGTGCTGGCGGCGGCGGTGCTGTTCGCCCTGCCTGCATGGGCGCTGCATTGGCCGGCGCTGCATTGGCCCTGGCACCATAGCGCCTCCGGGCCGCCGCAGCCGGTGCAGGCGCTCGCGATCGATGCGGCCGGCCAGACGATCCAGCAGTACTGGGACCGCAACACGCTGCTGCTGGATCTGACGCAGGTACGGGCGGACGGCAGCGCGCAGCTGACGCCGCTCGCGGGCAGCGGTTGGCCGGTGCGACTTGAGTTCCGCGTGCGCCCCGGCAGCACCGGGCGGCTCGAGGTGCGCGCGGCACAGCGACTCATCTTCGCCGTGCCGGCCCAGGGTGGGCCGGTCGTGCTCAAGCTCGATCCTGGGGTATACCAGCCCGATAGCGCGCAGATCAGTCTCCGATGGAGCGCGGCTGACGACTCGGGACACTGACCGGCTCAGTGCGCGGATCGTCGAGATTGACGGCGGTCAGCGCGCCTCCCCACACACAACCGCTGTCGAGCCCGAGCAATCCCGGGGCCCGATAGAAGCCCAGCGCCGACCAATGCCCGAACACCACGCGCGCCTCGCCGGCGGTGGCGCGCTCGCTCGCCTGGAACCACGGCATCCAGGGCTTGCCGGCGGAGTCGGGCTTGCCCTTGTGCTTGAAATCGATGCGACCCGTGGCGGTGCAGAAGCGCAGTCGCGTGAGCACGTTGATCGCAAAGCGCAGCCGCGGCAGCCCACTCAGCCGCGCGCGCCAGCGGTCCGGCATGTCACCGTACATGTGCGACAGCAGCTCGACGGTCTGGGTACGCAGTGCGTGCTGCAGCTCCTGGGCCAGCGCCAGCGTCTGCGCCACGCTCCATTGCGGCACCACGCCCGCATGAACCAGCAGATCGCCACTCTCGTAATGCGCCAGCGGTCGCTGCAGCAGCCAGTCGAGCAGTGAGGTGCGATCGGGCGCCTGCAGGATTTCCGCCAGCGTGTCGCGCGCGCGTAGCCGTGCGCCGCCGAGCGCCACGGCGAGCAGATGCAGATCGTGATTGCCGAGAACGCAGACGGCGTTATCGGTCAGGTTACGCGCCAGACGCAGCACCGCCAGCGAATGCGGCCCGCGATTCACCAGATCGCCGACGAACCACAACCGATCGCGATCAGGCGAGAAGTGGATCGTGCCGAGCAGTTGCTCGAGCTCGTCGTAGCATCCCTGTACGTCTCCGATTGCCCAGCGCGCCATGCCGCCGATCAGCTCGCGTCAGTGCAGCAACCCGGGAATGGCGAGCCGAAATACCGGTATCGGCGCATCGAAGCGCGCACCGTCGTCGGCGATCATCTGATAGCTGCCCTGCATCGAGCCCACCGGCGTCTCGAGCGCCGCCGCGCTCGAGTAGCGAAAGCCCTGCCCGGGGTGCAGATGCGGTTGTTCGCCGACGACGCCGTCACCGTGTACCTCCTGCACTTGTCCGTTGGCGTCGGTGATGATCCAGTGGCGCGTGAGCAGCTTGGCCGGGACCGCGCCCTCGTTGCGCAGTGTGATGGTGTAGGCGAATACGTAGCGATGCTCGCTCGGCGAGGACTGGTGCTCGAGATAGGCAGTCTCAACCTGAACGCTGATCTTGTATTTCAGGCTCGACATCGGCGGCGTGGCCTCAGCGCACGCGCACGGTGAGCACGTCACAGGGGGCGGCCTGCAGCAACGAGCCCTCGCTGCGATGGAGCAGCAGTGACAGACCATGGCGCTCGCGGCAGCCGATCACGATCAAATCAATCCGGTGCTCGCGCGCATAGCGCAGGATCTCGCTGCGGGCGCTGCCGGCCTCGATATGGCAGGCGTCGGGCGGAAGACCCAACTCGTGCGCCAGGGCTTCGATCTGTTGGCGGGCCTGCGCGAGCATCTGATCGTCGATCTGCACCACCGGCATGTCGCCCATCGGCTCCATCGCCACCAGGCGTGCGACGTGCAGCAGCTGCACCGTGCCGCCGGTTGCCTGCGCGATCGCGCGCGCGCGCGCGGCCACGGTGCGGCTGTCCTGGCTGAGGTCGATTGCGGCCAGAATGCACTGATACGGCAGCATGACCGTTAGTGAATCACAGCCTCGGGCGGCTGCGCCAGCTCAGCCCGGCGCGGGCGATGCGGCCGCTGCCTGCGCGAGTGCTCCGAACTGTTCGGGGCGCAGCTGCTCGGCGCGGGCGCCGGGATCTATGCCAAGCGCGCGGATCTGCTCTGCGGGCAGATAGCGCTGCAACGCGTTGCGCAACATCTTGCGTCGCTGACCGAAGGCGGCGGCGACGATCGGGCCATAGAGCGGAGCGCGCGCCCAAGGCTCGGGCGAATCAATCACGCGCAGTCGCACCATGCTCGAGGTCACCCGCGGCGCCGGCCGGAACGCTCCCGCTCCGACCTCGAGCAACCGCTCGCGCGTCAGCCGCGGCGCGAGCATCACCGTCAGGCGCCCGTAGGCCGCAGTGCCCGGGGCCGCGAGGATGCGGTCGACGACCTCCTTCTGCAGCATGAAATGCATGTCCTCGATGGCACTGGCGCATTCGAGCAGCCGAAACAGCAGTGGCGTGGAGATGTTGTAGGGAAGATTGCCGATCAGACGCAGACGCTGGCCGCGCTCGTGCGCGAGCGCGCCCCAGTCCATCTCGAGCGCGTCGCACTGGTGCAGCACCAGCCCACCGTGCGCGCCCAAGCGCAGCCGCAGGGCCGCCGCCAGGTCGCGATCGATCTCGATGGCGTCGAGTCGCTCGACGGCGGCGAGCAGACCCGCGGTCAGCGCGCCCGTCCCCGGCCCGATCTCTACCGCCGCGTCGTGGCGGCGCAGTCCGACCGCCGCGACGATGCGCGTGATGATCGCCGGATCGTGCAGGAAGTGCTGGCCGAAACGCTTGCGTGCCCGGATCACGATGCGCGCGCGGCGCCGGTCGCGTGTGTCCGGTGCGCTGCCAGCCGCGCCGCCAGATCGAGGGCGGCAAGCAGACTGCCGGGGTCGGCGCCGCCGCGGCCGGCCAGATCGAGCGCGGTGCCGTGATCGACCGAGGTACGCACGATCGGCAGCCCGAGCGTGACGTTCACCGCATGGCCGAAGCCCGCGTACTTGAGCACCGGCAGTCCCTGGTCGTGGTACATCGCCAGCACCACGTCATAGGCTGCGAGCTGGCGCGGCACGAACACGGTATCCGCGGGCAGCGGTCCTGCAACCGAGACACCCGCGGCGCGCGCGCGCGCGATCGCCGGAGCGATCAGGCGCCGCTCCTCATCGCCCAGATGTCCGCTCTCGCCGGCGTGCGGATTGAGACCGCACACGGCGACGCGCGGGGACGGCAGATCGAAGTCGCGCCGCAGGTCGTGCGCGATGATCTGCAGCATCTGGGCCAGTCGCTCGGCATCGAGCGCCGCGCTGACGTCGCGCAGCGCCAGGTGTGTCGTGGCGAGTGCCACCCGCAGCTCGCCCGCCGTGAGCAGCATGACCGGCAGGGGAGCTGCGGTGCGCGCGCCGATGTATTCGGTATGACCCATGAAGGGGATGCCGGCATCGTTGATGACGCTCTTTTGCACCGGCGCCGTGACCACCGCGGCGAACTCACCCGCGAGCGCACCGTCGACCGCACGATCGATGAGCCCGAGCACGTAGCGCGCATTGCGCGTATCGAGCCGTCCGGCCTGACAGGGGGCGACCAGCGGCTGATGCAGTACCGTCAGCGTGCCGCGCTCGCGTTGGATCACGCCCCCGGGGCGATATTCCTTCAGCGTGATCGCGCGCCGCAGCTCGCGGGCCCGCGCCGCGAGCAGCTCGGCATCCGCCAGGCACACCAGCGGCCAGCTGCGGGCACGCTCGGCCGCGGCGAGGCACAGATCCGGACCAATGCCGGCAGGTTCGCCGCAGGTCAGCGCCAGCGGCGCTGCCGTGTCAGAGGCGCAGCTCGACGTAACTTTCGTCTCGAATCTGTTGCCGCCAGAGCTCGGTGGCTTCTTCCGCGCGGCTCGCGCGCAGCGCCGAGTAGGCGCGCTCACGGCCGGCCTCGCTGGAGTTGTTGTAGTCGCGCTTGCCGAGCATCTGCACGATGTGCCAGCCGAACTGCGTGTGGAAGGGTTGGCTGATCTCACCCACCTTGAGTCCTGCCGCGACGCTGCTGAACTCGGGCACGTAGTTGCCGAGCTCCGCCCAGCCGAGATCGCCGCCGTTGACGGCCGAGCCCGGATCCTGGGAGTTGGTCTTGGCAAGCACCGCGAAGTCTTCCTTGCCATCGAGAATCGCGGCGCGCATCTCGTCGAGCTTCTGGTGTACCGTGGCGTCGTCCTCGAGCTCGGTCGGCTTGATCAGGATGTGCCGCAGATGGTACTGCTGCACGATCTGCGGCTTGGTGTCGACGCTGCGCTTCTCGTTGAGCTTGACCACGTGAAAGCCGCTCGACGTCTGGATGACATCGCTCACTTCTCCGGGCTTCATGCGCTCGATCGTGTCGACCAGGAAGGTCGGCAGCTCGCTGCCCTTGCGCCAGCCGAGCGAACCGCCCTGCAGCGCGGTCTCGGATTGCGAGTAGGTGACCGCGAGCTTGGCGAAGTCCTCGCCGCCGCGGGCGCGATTGGCGATGTCGTGCGCGAGCTTGCTGGCCTGCGTCAGCTGTGTCGGCGTGGCATCCTGCGCGATCGCGATCAGGATGTGCGACACGTTGTACTCGTTCATGTCGGACGAGTTGCGCTGCTGTTGCATGTACTGATCGAGCTCGCGCGGCGTGATGACGATGCGCTGCGTGACGTCGCGTTGCCGCAGCATCTCGCGCGCGATCTCGCGCCGCAGCTCTTGGCGATACTGGGCATAGTCTCCGCCGTCCTGGGCGAGCTTCTGCGGCAGCTCCTCGAGGGTGACGTTCTGTTGCTTGGCGACCTCTTCCAGTGCCTCGTTGAGCTGCTCGTCCGACACTTTGACGCCGGCATGCTCGGCGCGCTGCGCCTCGATCTCCTCGATTACGAGCTGGTCGAGCACCTGTGAGCGCAGCGTCGCCTCGGGCGGCAGGGCCACGTTCTGGGCTTGCAGCTGGGTGGTGATCTCGCGCACGCGCGCGTCCAGCTCACTCTCGAGCACCACGCCGTCATCCACCACCGCCACGATGCGATCGAGCAGCTGCCCGTCGTTGGATCGCTTGGGTGTGGTCGCGGTGCTGGCGCTGCTGGCGGACGTGGAGCTGCTGTCGGTCGGCGGGGTCTGTGACTGCTTGTGGCGCGGCGCGGCCCGGGCCCCGTCGGGCCACGCCATCAGCCCGAGGACACAGCACAGCGCCAGCGCACAGCAACCGATCGGCGAGAGGGTGCCAGGGTGGAGCACGCGAGGAATTTTTACCATTGGTCTCAAGGGGTTGACAGTGGCATGCCGGGGCGACCGGTGGCAGGTGAGTATCCTCGAATCGACTGCTGAAGGAAAGTGGTGACCTGACTTCCGACATTGGACAGCCCGGTCAGTTCAACCTGCAGCATGAAGCCGCTGTCGCGCTCGCCGTTGCGCAGCGTGACCGAGCGTTGCCAGACGGCGCGTACGCCCCAGCAGTCGCCGCGGTATTGGAATCCGGCGAAATCCTCGATCGGGGCGCGATCGAACAGCGAGTAGACCGAGCGCGCGTACAGATCCCAGCGGCCCAGAATCGGCCAGGCGGCGGAGGTGTCGATCTGCTCGTACTCGTCGTGCCGGTACTGATAGTTGACGTTCACGACCTGGGTGCCGGATGCACGGTACTGCAGCTCCACCTCCGCCTGCTCGATGCGCGTGACCTCCTGATTGGCCGCCGCGTCGAGCATCAGATTCCAGTTGCGGTAAGCCGTGAGGTTGATCTCCCCGATCAGGTCTGAGGTATGTTGACTGAGCGTCTCACCCGGCAAGCTGACCCGCGGCGGCTGCAGGTACAAGCTCTGTCCGAGTGAGGCGCTCAGGTAGCGCGTGCCGCTGCTGCCAAACAGCTCGCTCGTAACGCCCAACGTGACCGCATTGGCATCGCCGATGCGATCAAGTCCGACATAGCGATTGGGGCGAAACAGCTCGATCAGGTTCGGGTCGGGCTCGGCGGTATCAAACAGCGGCAGGTCATCCTGATTGCGATAGGGAATGTAGGTGTACATCAGCCGCGGCTCGAGGGTGACGCTGCTCACGCTACTTCCGGCCGAGGCCGCGAACCGCTCGAGCAACAGCCCGCTGTCGACCGTGATGATGGGCAGGTTGCGGGTGAGCGTCAGATCCGGGTCGGCGCCCGGCCGGATACCGGCAGCGTAAGCGCCGTAGCCGCTGGCATAGGCGCTGTAGCCATTGCCATAGGCGCCATAGCCCGCCCCATAGGCGCCGTAGCTGCCGTAGGCACCGTAGGGGTTGTAGAGACCGTAGGTGCCCGAATAGGCCGAGGCCGAGGCCGGGGGCGAGGGCGTGGGCGGGACCGCAGGATCGGCCGCCGACGTGTCGTGCAACAGATAGTGAGTAAATTCCCAGGTGGCGGTGGGACGAAAAAAATAGCCCGGGCCCGAGAAGTCAAGCCCGATATTGGGCTGAGCGTCGAGTCGCCAGCCGCTGACGCCGACGCCGAGAGGAAAGTCAGCCAGATCCGAGCTCGCCGCCATGAGGCAACTGGTCAGCATGCAGGCGGTGCGCGAGAAGTTCACCGCCTCGCTGCCAAAGCCGAGCCGCAGCACCGACAGATCGGGGGGCGACCACGCCGCGACGGCTGAGAGCCGCGGCATCTCGACATAGGGCCGCGCATCGATCGGCAGCGTCTCGTCGATGGTCTGATAACCGAGGCCCTCGAGGCGCAGGTCCCAGATGTCGTCCCGATGCGTGATCGCGACCGAGCGCGGCAGAAACGGCGTGCTCGTGGTTTGAGTGCCGATGCTGAAGTCCTCGAAGTACTCGGTGTCGCTGACGCTTTCGAGGTCGGTCTGCACCCGGGTGTTATCGCCGAGCTCGAGCCGGTCGACCAGGCGCAGATAGTTGCGCTCGGCGTGGTAGCTGTCGTCGTGCGGCAGATAGTCGGCGTTGAGCGTGCCGTCGGTAGCGCTGGTAAGAAAACGATATTCGACGCCCATGTTCAGGCCGCGGCTGGTGTACTCGGTGGGCGTGAAGGTGGCGTCCTGGTTTGGCGCGATGTTCCAGTACCACGGGACCCCGAAGATGATGCCGTCGCGGCTCGAGCTGCCGAGCTGCGGAAACAGGAAGCCGCTCTGGCGTGCGGTACTCAGGGGAAAAGAGATATAGGGAAGATAGAAGATCGGAATCCCTTCGAAATCGACCTTGGCGCCCTCGCCGACGCCGCGTTCAGCGTCGGTGTCGAGCCGTATCAGGCGCGCGCGCAGGTCCCAGTCGGAGTGCGGCGGCGGACAGCTGGTGTAGGTCACGCGCTGCAGTGTGACCACGTTGCTGGCGTTCATCGACATGTCGGCGGCACTGCCGCGCCCGGGCAGCTTCAGAAATTGGAACTGAGCGTCACGAAATTGGGCGCCCTCGTCGTCATAATGCCCCGAGGTGCCCTGGACCTTGATGTTCGGATCGCTGTAGCGAACCTTGCCGCTGACATTGATGGCGTTGCTTTGCCGATCGTAGGTCGCTTGATCAGCCTGAATCTCATGATCGCCCATGTGCACGTCGACGTTGCCGCTGAGCGTCACCACGCCGTTGTTGCCGGTCTGCAGGCGCTCCGAGCTGGTCGTGATCGGTCCGGTGATGCGAAACGGTGACGGACGCCGGAGCTGCTGCAGTGACTTGCCCGCGGGCTTGCTCGGGGGCGGGGCGGCGCTCGCGACCCGCAGCGGCTGGCTGGAGGCCGGCGGCGTCGAGGGTGTGACCGGGTTGGGCGTCGACTGCGGAGCGAGGAAGAACAGGCACGGCGCGACCAGCCCATTGAAGCCGGTGTCATCGCCGCGAGCGCCGGGGACTTGCGCGGACGCGAATGCGGCGCCGTCGGAGCTGCTGGATGAATGCGGTGACGCCGAGGGATCCGAGCCATTCGCGCCCGCAGCCGCCGCGAGCGCCGGCGCCCAGCAGAGTGCTGCACCCAAGAGCGTGCGCAGGTGCGGGGGGGCGATCATGCAGGCGCTCATTATAATGAGACGCGTTCATGGCTCACGACGATAGCCGCGCCGATCCGCGCGCTCAGCAAATCGCCGCCTGGCTGCGGCACGATCTGCGGTTCGATCTGGCGCGGCTCGAGCCGGCGTCGAACGACGCCAGCTTCAGGCGCTATCTGCGCGCCTGGCGCGCCGACGGCGCCACCCGCGTCGTCATGGACGCTCCGCCCGAGAAGGAGAGCATCGCCGCGTTCGTCCAGGTGGCCTCGCTCCTGCAGCGCTGCGAGGTCCACGTGCCGGCGATCGATGCCGTAGATCGTACCCGTGGCTTCGTGCTGATGGAGGATCTCGGGTCGGTGCAGTACCTCGAGCGGCTGCGCGCCGGCGCGGATGCCGATGTCGATGCACTCTATGGCGAAGCACTGGCGGCGCTGCGGCGGATACAGCTGCGCGGCAGACAGCTCGCCGGCGCGCTGCCGCCCTACGATCGCGCCGCGCTCATGGCAGAGATGGAGCTGATGCCGCAGTGGTTCTGTGGGGGGCACCTGCGGCTCGAGCTCGATGCAGAGGATCGTGGCGTGCTCGCGGCTAGTTTCGAGCTGTTGACACAGGCCGCACTCGAGCAGCCGGTGGTGTTCGTGCATCGCGACTTTCATGCGCGCAACCTGATGTATCTCGCCGAGCGCAATCCCGGCATCATCGATTTCCAGGACGCGCTCGCCGGACCGATCGGCTATGACCTGGTCTCCCTCCTCAAGGACTGTTATATCGCCTGGCCACGCGCACGCGTCGAGGCCTGGGTGATGCAGTACCGCGCCAGCGTGACCGAAGAGGGCGCGCAGGGCGCGCAGGGCACGCTGGCCGGCGCCGATGCGCGGCAATTCTTGCGTTGGTTCGATCTCATCGGGCTGCAGCGGCACATCAAGGTGCTCGGGATCTTCGCGCGTCTGTGGCTGCGTGACGGCAAGCCCGGCTATCTCACCGATCTGCCGCGCGTTCTGCAGTACGTGCGCGATGCCGCGGCGCTCTACCCCGAGATGCGCGAGTTTGCGGTCTGGTTGCAGCGGCGCGTGGTGCCGGTGTTCGCCGCGGCCAATGCGCGTGCGCTCGAGCAGGCGGCGGCCGGCAGTCGCGGCTTGGTGCCCGGGTGAGCGCCCCGTGAACGCGCGCGTGGGCGCGGACGCGCCGCGCGCGATGCTGCTCGCGGCCGGACGCGGAGAGCGCATGCGGCCGTTGACCGACACGGTGCCGAAGGCACTGCTCATGGTCCGCGGCAAGCCTCTGATCGTTCATCACCTGGAGCAGCTCTCTCGCCTCGGAGTGCAGCGGGTGGTGATCAATCTCGCCTGGCTGGGGGCGCCGATCCGCGCAGCGCTCGGCGACGGCTCGCGCTGGAGCCTGCGCATTCATTACAGTGATGAAGGCAGCGAGGCGCTCGAGACCGGCGGCGGCATCCTGCGCGCCCTGCCGTGGCTCGGGGAGGCGCCGTTTCTGGTGGTCAACGCCGATGTGTTCACGCAGTTCGATTTCGCGCAGCTCGCGATCGCTCCGGAGGCGCTCGCACAGCTGCTGCTGGTGCCCAATCCGGACCACAATCCCCAGGGCGACTTTGCTCTGAGCGGCACGCGCGTGACGGACCAGGGCGCGCGCGCCTGGACCTACGCCGGCATCGGTCTGTTTCGGCCGGAGCTGTTCGCGGGCTGCACCCCGGGTAGGTTTCCGCTGCTGCCGCTGCTGCGTCGTGCGGGCGCGCTCGGACGGCTGCACGGGCAGCGCTATCTGGGGCCCTGGACCGACGTCGGGTCGCCCGAGCGTCTGGCGGCGCTGCAATGACGCCATTCCGCTAAACTGTTCGCGAGCGCGAGAGGCGGCAGCGCCGCGCCGCGCCGCCGCGCCGTCATGCCGCGACGCGGCGACGCCGTGGCGTGAGGCAGCGGCGCGACGCCTGTCGTCATGGTGACAGCTATGGATTCCATTCCGCAGAGTCCGCCCGACGATCAGAGCAGCGTGCCGAGCAGCGTGCCGGCCGACGCCCAGAGCGCGGTACCCGCCGCCCGCAGCGGCGAGAAATATCGCACCCTCCACGGCTTTAGCGCGATCAAGGACGGCGTCAAGGCACACGCCGTGGAGAGCGGTGGCGTGCCGCTGTTCGGCAAGCCGGCGTGGCTGCGGGCGCTGCCCCCGGCGGGTGCGGGGTATGAGTTCGTGCGGCGCACGGTTCATCAGCACGGCCTCGCGACGGTGTGCGAGGAAGCCAAATGCCCCAACATCGGTGAGTGCTGGAACGCCGGCACGGCGACGCTGATGCTGATGGGATCGGTGTGCACGCGCGCCTGCCGCTTCTGTGCCGTCGATACCGGTAATCCGCACGGCTGGCTGGATAGCGCTGAGCCGCAGAATGTGGCCACGAGCGTCGCGCTGATGCGGCTGCGGTACGTGGTACTGACCTCGGTCGATCGCGACGATCTGCCGGACGGGGGCGCCGCGCACTACGCCGCCTGCATCCGCGCGATCAAACGGCTCGATGCGGGCATCGCCGTCGAGGCATTGACCCCGGACTTTCGGGGGGTGCTGGGCGACGTCGAGTGCGTCCTGGATGCCGGGGCGGAGGTATTCGCCCAGAACATCGAGACGGTACGGCGGCTGACCCATGCGGTGCGTGATGCGCGCGCTGGCTACGATCAGACGCTCGCGGTGCTCGCGCATGCCAAGCGCCACCGACCGCAGGTGCTGACCAAGAGCAGCCTCATGCTCGGGCTCGGCGAGACCGACGCGGAGATCGCACAGACGATGGCGGATCTGCGTGCGGCCGGCGTCGACCTGCTGACGCTCGGTCAGTACTTGCGCCCGACCGTGCATCATCTGCCGGTGATGCGCTACGTGACGCCGCAGGAGTTCGAGCGTTATCGCGCCTGGGGATTGGTGCTCGGCTTCCGCGAATGCGTCGCCGGTCCGCTGGTGCGTTCGAGCTATCGGGCTGAGCGCGCCCTCGCGGGTAATAACGTCGGGCTCGCGAGCACGCCGCAGACCACGCCCGAGACCACGCCCGAGACCACGGGTACCGTAGCGCCGATCCAGGTTCATTGGCTCGGGCGCCGCCCCTACGAGCCGACGTGGCGGGCGATGCAGCGCTTGACCGATGAGCGCAGCGCCGATCACGCCGAGGGCGCCGATCAGCTCTGGTTACTCGAGCACGAGCCGGTGTTCACGCTCGGCATGAATGCCGACCGCGCTCACGTGCTCGCGCCCGGCGACATCGCGGTGCTGCAGACCGACCGCGGCGGCCAGGTGACCTATCACGGGCCGGGTCAGCTCGTGGTCTATCCCCTGATCGATGTACGCCGCGCCGGTCTGGGCGCGCATGCGCTGGTGCGAGCGCTGGAGCAGGCGGTGATCGAGTACGCGGCGCAGTTTGGCATCGTGGCCGAGTGCCGCCCCAAAGCGCCTGGCGTCTATGTAGCGGGCCGCAAGCTCGCGAGCGTCGGTCTGCGCATCCGTCGGGGCGGCAGCTATCACGGTCTGGCCCTCAACGTGAGCATGGATCTCGAGCCGTTCCGGCGCATCAATCCGTGCGGCTATCAGGGACTGGAGATGACCGATCTTGCCACTCTCGGCGGGCCGTCCTGCGTGGCTCAGGTCGCCGCGCAGCTCGCGCCGCTACTGCTGCAACAACTGACGCGGAGAGGAACATGGCGCGCAAATGGCAGCTGCTGACGACGCTCTCGGACGCACCCTCGGCTGAGGCTCTGGCGCAGGTGCTGCGGGCCGAGGGCATCGCGGTGCGTGTCGCCTCCGAAGCGTACATGCTCGGTCAGGCGGTACCGTGCCGTATTCTCGTGGACGCCGCGCAGAGCTCGCAGGCGCGCTGGACGCTGTCGCAGCGCTCATTCAGCGATGAGGAGCTGGTGTCGATGGCGACCGGAGAGCAGCCGCCGTGACCCACATCGTGGTACTCACGACGGTCGCAAGCCTCGAGGATGCCCGCACGCTCGCGCGCACCATGGTCGAGCGCAGGCTGGCGGCGTGCGCGCAGATCTCCCCGATCGAGAGCTATTACCATTGGCACGGCGCCGTGCACAATGAGCCCGAGTTCAGGATCGCATTCAAGACCGTAGCCGAGCGCTACGCGCACATCGAGGCCGCGATCCGCGCGCAGCACCCCTACGAACTGCCCGATATCCACGCGCTGTCACTGGACCATGTCTACGCGCCGTATGCGCAGTGGGTCGAGCAGGCGACCGCGCCCGTCCCGGTGGCTTAGGTCCCAGGTGCCTTAGGTCCCAGGTGGCTTAGGTCCCGGGGGCTTAGTATCGGCAACCGCAGCGCAATGCCATCCGGGGCGCGATGGCGTCCGCGGTGCTACAGCACCAGCATGACCTGCGGGCACAGTTTCAGCGCCGCGAACAGGGCGGCGATCTGGGCCTGACTGCGGGCGCGAATCACATAGGTCAGACCCATGAAGTGCCGCTGGGCCGAGGGGCGCTCGCGCACCGTGCTCAGGTCGAGGGGACCGGCGTGGCGCTCCACGATGGCATCGACGTGGCTGCGTACCCCGGGCTGCAGGCGCACCATGACCTTGATCGGGTAGTCGCAGGGGAATTCGACCCGGTAGGCTGGCAGGGGGGCGGTCGGCATGGCGGCAGTATTTCAAGCCCCGGGGCCGAGGTAAACCCGCCGGCGGAGGCGGTAAGACCATTCTGACAGCGGAGTGGCTTGAAATTCAGGCGCTTGTGCCTAAACTAGCCCGTGATCGTCGAGCGTCGTGTTTCGTTTCTCGAGCCCGAACTGCCTGCGCGATCATCGGTGACAGGATCCAGCTTCGATGGCTCGTGAGAATTTCCTCCCTGACCTCAGTTGTTCCTGCCGTGTAATTACGACCTGGAGTGGTCGGATTGTTGGGAGAGTGCGGCTTTTTTATGTCGAAGATCTATGTAGGTAATTTGCCGTTCTCAGCCAGTGAGGCTGATGTTCGTGCCCTGTTTTCGCAGCATGGCACCGTGGAGAGCGTTTCGTTGCCGACCGATCGGGAGACCGGTCGTCCGCGTGGCTTCGGCTTCGTGGAGATGAGCCAGGCCGACGCGGCGCGCGCGATCCAGAATCTCAACGGCTATGCAATGAACGGACGCGCACTGCGAGTCAACGAGGCGCAGGACAAGCCGCGCGGCGGCGGGCGCCCGGGCGGCGGTGGCTTCCGCGGCGGTAACGGCGGCGGCAACGCCGGCGGCGGTCGCTGGTAGGCACCGTGTAGGCCGCCGGCCTCGGCGCCGGCGGCTCAGGTCTCAAGCGCAGTAACCCGCGCCGCGGCGGGTCTGCAAATCGGTCTGCGCCCGATGGCGCGGGTACGCTCGCGCATGAGCGCGGGTACGTGGACCTTGATCATTGGGGCGGTCGATGAACGCATCGGGCAACACGCTGCGCTTTCCCGGCCGGCTCGGTCTCGGTACCTGGAAGATGGGCGAGTCCCGCAGCGCGCATGCGCGCGAGGTGGCCGCCGTGACGCGGGCGCTCGAGGTGGGCTATCGGCTGTTCGATACCGCCGAGATGTACGCGGACGGGGCCGCGGAGCGCATTCTGGGCGAGGCATTGCGCAGCTTCGGCGCAGCGCAGCGCCCGCGGCTGTGCATCGTCAGCAAGGTATTGCCTGAAAACGCCTCGCGCACGGGCACGGTGCGGGCCTGCGAGGCGTCGATCGAGCGTATCGGCTGCGACTATCTCGATCTTTACTTATTACATTGGCGCGGCTCGCACCCGTTTGCCGAGACGCTGCGGGGCTTCGACGAGCTGCTGCGACGCGGCCTGATACGCGCGTTCGGCGTGAGCAATTTCGACGTCGACGATCTGGCCGGCTGGCTCGAGGACGAGAAGCGGGTCGGGGTTGCCGGCAGCACGCATTGCAATCAACTGGACTACAGTCTCGATACCCGCCAGATCGAGGCGCAGCTGCTCGCGTGGCAGCGCGCGCGTGACATCCAGACGATGGCCTACTCGCCGCTCGGACGCGGGGCGCTCACGCGCCATCCGCTGTTGCTGCAACTCGCGCGGGCGCGCGGTGCCAGCGCGGCTCAGATCGCGCTCGCCTGGTGTCTGCGCGAGCCGGATGTGGTCGCCATTCCCAAATCAGCCGATCCCAAGCGCGTCGAAGAGAATTGGCAGGCGGACGGCCTGCGGCTGAGCAGCGACGAGCTCGAGCAGCTCGATCGTGCCTTTCCACCTCCGCGCTCCCGAAGGCGCTCCTAGACCGCCCCGATGCAAGCGCTGGTGAGCACGGAATGGCTGGCAGAGCGGCTGGCGGAGCGGCTGGCCGAGCGGCCGGGCGTCCCCGGTGTGACGGTGTTCGACGCCAGCTGGTACCTGCCCGCTGAGCAGCGCAGCGCGGCGGCCGAATACCGTCAGGCCCATATTCCGGGTGCGCGCTTTTTCGATGTCGATGTGATCGCAGACACCGAGTCGGCGCTGCCGCATATGGCGCCTACGGCGGGGCGCTTCGAGCGGCTGCTGGCATCACTCGGCGTTTCCAATGATGCGACCGTGGTGTTCTACGATCAGAAGGGGCTGTACTCGGCGGCGCGCGGGTGGTGGTTGATGCGTCTGTTCGGGCACGAGCACTGCGCCGTGCTCGATGGGGGACTGCCGCGGTGGCGAGCCGAGGGGCGGCCGCTCGAGCAGGGTGAGCCGCCGCCGGCGCGCGCGGCGCGCTTCGCGGCCGACCTCACGGTGCGCTATCTGCGTGGGCTCGGAGATGTCCGCGACAATCTGTACTCGCGGCGCGAGATCGTGCTCGATGCACGCTCGAGTGAGCGCTTCCATGCGCGCGTGCCCGAGCCTCGCCCGGGCCTGCGCGGCGGCCACATTCCGGGAAGCCGGAGCTTGCCGTACACGCAGCTGCTGACCGCCGAGCAGCGGCTGCGCCCGCCGGCAGAGCTGCGGTCGTGTTTCGCCGCCTGTGGCGTCGGGCCGGCTGAGCGGGTGATCACCAGCTGCGGTTCCGGCATGACCGCGACCATCCTCAATCTCGCCCTCGAGGTCGCGGGGCTGTCGCCGGGGGCACTGTACGACGGCTCGTGGACCGAATGGGGCGGGCGCCCGGACACCCCGGTCGAGCTCGACGCACCGGTAAAATAGCCCGGTATGCACCGTCCCACAGGCCACCCGCACGTTCACTATCCCGGCGCCGGTCGCTCGCTCGACCCGCTGCGGGTGATCGCCGTGTTCAAGTTCATGAAAGCGGCGCTGCTGATCGCTACCGGTTACGGGGTGCATCTGCTGCTGAAGCCGTCGCTGCTGCTGCGGCTGCGCGACTGGACCATGACCTTGACCGACAGCTTCGCGCAGCGCCTGCTGCTGCACGCACTCGGCTGGGTCGAGGGCCTCGGCGCCAAGCGCATCCACATCGTCGTGGGAGTCACGCTCGCGTATACCGCAGTGGTGCTCTGCGAGGGCACGGGTCTGTGGATGCGGCGGGCCTGGGCGGAGTGGCTCACGGTCATCGCGACGGCGTCGTTGATTCCGTTCGAGCTGTGGGAGCTGATCGTGCGGCCGCCGAACCGCAAGCTCGCGGTGCTCGGCACCGTGATCGTCAACGTGACGATCGTCTGGT
>JASHTF010000279.1 GCA_030040715.1 Gammaproteobacteria bacterium
GCGTGCTCGCCGAAGGTGCGCTTGATCGCGAGGGTCTCGGCCTTGTCGCCCAGCGGCGTCGAGGTCGCATGCGCATTCAGATACTGCACCGCCGCTGGATCGAGGTGCGCGTCGCGCAGCGCGTTGACCATCGCGAGCCGGGCGCCATCGCCGTCGTCGGGCGGAGCCGTGATGTGATAGGCATCTCCGCTCATGCCAAAACCGATCAACTCCGCATAGATGCGCGCCCCCCGAGCGCGCGCATACTCGAGCTCCTCGAGCAGCATTGCGCCGCCGCCGTCGCTGAGCACGAAGCCGTCGCGCTCGCGATCCCACGGACGGCTGGCGGTCTGCGGCGAGTCATTGCGGGTCGACAGCGCCTTGGCTTGCGCGAAGCCGCCGAGCCCCGTTGGCGTCGTTGCCATCTCGGCTCCAGCCGCGATGACCAGATCGGCGTCGCCATATTGGATCGCCCGCGCCGCCAGGCCGACCGCATGCGTGGAGGTGGTGCAGGCGGTGACCACACCGAGATTGGGTCCGCGCAGACCATAGCGGATCGATAGGTGTCCCGCGATCATGTTGATGATCGTCGATGGCACGAAGAACGGCGAGATCTTGCGCGGGTTGCGGCCCGTGTCGGCAAATGCCGCGTACGTCTCCTCAATGGTCCACAGTCCGCCGATACCCGCGCCGGCAATCACCCCGCAACGGTCCCGATCGAGGCGCTCGAAATTCACCCCGGAATCGCTCACGGCCTGAATTCCGGCGCCGATCCCGTAATGCATGAACTCATCCATGCGCCGGGCCTCTTTCGCCGACATGTACTGCTCGACGTTGAAATCGCGTACCGCGCCGCCGAAGCGCGTCGGATAGGCGGAGACATCGAAGCGCGTGATCGGGCCGATACCGCTCTCGCCCCTGAGAATGGCAGCCCAGCCAGACTCGACGGTACTGCCGATGGGACAGATCAGTCCGAGACCGGTAACGACAACTCGCCGCTTAGTCACCATGCCCTCGCGCTGCAGGCCCACGCACGGGCGGGCAGCGACAGCGGCACGATGCGAACGCGCCCGGGGCGTGAGGACGCCACCCGACGGTGCTCAGGTCTTGTTGCGCCGCTCGCTGATGTAATCGATTGCTTGCTGGACGGTCGTGATCTTCTCGGCATCCTCATCTGGAATCTCGATCTCGAATTCCTCTTCCAGCGCCATGACCAGCTCGACGGTGTCGAGCGAGTCGGCGCCCAGGTCGTCGACGAACGAAGCGGTGCTGGTGACTTGCTCAGGCTTCACCCCCAGCTGTTCGGCAACAATCGCCTTCACCTGTTGTTCAACGGTGCTCATCTTTCACTGACCCTCTTGCGTGATGACCTTCCGACCCCTTGTTAGATCGTCTGGTTTGATCGTCTCGGGGGGGAAGCGCTGCTCCGCTCGCGCGGCTATTGTAGGGTAAGCCCTGCCGGGCCGCCAGCCACGCCAGCTCCCGAGTCGTTGATAGTTCGCGCAATTGCCCGCTGCATCTCAAGGCATGTACAGACCGCCGTTGACGTGCAGCGTTTGACCCGTGATATAGGCCGCCTCGTGTGAGGCCAGGAACAGCACTGCCTGCGCCACGTCCTCCGGCGTACCAAAACGACCGACGGGAATCTGCGCGAGATAGGCAGCGCGCTGGGCCTCACTGAGGGCGCGCGTCATGTCGGTCTCGATGAAGCCGGGTGCCACGGTGTTGACCGTGATATTGCGCGTGGCGACCTCGCGGGCGAGCGCCTTGGTGAACCCGACCAGGCCGGCCTTGGCTGCGGCGTAGGCCGCCTGACCGGGATTGCCGATCGCGCCGACCACCGAGCCGATGTGGACGATACGGCCGTGGCGCTGCTTGAGCATGTGACGCAGACACGCCTTGGACAGACGGAACACCGCCGACAGATTGATCGCGAGCGTCTGCTCCCAATCCTGCTCCTTCATACGCAGGATCAAGGCATCGTGCGCGACCCCCGCGTTATTCACCAGGATCGTCGGCGGCCCCTCGGCTGCGGCCATCGCGGCCAGCAAGGCTTCCGTCGAGGCGGCGTCGGTCGCCTGCCACACCAGTCCGCGCCCCTTGACGCCGTCGGCTCGCAGCTGCGCGCTCAAGCGCTCCACGCCCTCGGCAGAGGTCGCGGTACCGATCACCGTCGCACCCGCCGCGGCCAGCGCCCGCATGATCGAGCGCCCGATGCCGCGCGAGGCGCCGGTCACGAGCGCCACCTGGGCCTCGAGCGGGCGCGCCGCAGGCGCGCCGGAATGTTCGGCGCCGCCTGCCCGCTCACCGCTCTGCGTCTCGGCGTGCGGCTCGCGCTGCGCCTCAGGCATGTGCCGCTCCGCTCGCTGCGGTGTCGCCGCCGGGGTCGGCGCCCTCGGCAGCGCTCACGGCCGCGGCGATGGATTCCGGATCCTCGAGTGAGAGGCAGCGCGCCGTGCGCTCGATGCGGCGGTTCAAGGCCGTCAATACCTTGCCCGGGCCGCACTCGATCAGTGTCGGCGCGACGGCCAGCAGAGCCCGCACGGTATCGGTCCAGCGCACTGGAGAGGCGAGCTGGCGCACCAGCGTCGCGCGGATGTCCTCGGGATCGGAGTGCGCGGCTGCATCCATCGCGCTGACGTAACGACAGCGCGGAGGCGCGAGCGCGATGCTGCCGAGCTTGTGCTGCAGCTCCTGCGCTGCGCCCCGCAGCAGACTCGAGTGGGCCGGCACGCTCACCGGCAAGCGCAGGGTGCGCTTGGCGCCGCGTGCAGCTGCGAGACGCATCGCGCGCTCGACCGCTGCGGTGTCACCTGCGATGACGACCTGTCCGGGCGCGTTGTAGTTCACCGCCTCGACGATCTGCCCCTGGGCGGCCTCGGCGCACGTGGCCTCGACCTCCGCGTCCGCAAGGCCGAGCACCGCCGCCATGGCGCCCGCGCCCGCGCTCACGGCCTGCTGCATCAGGCGTCCGCGCTCGTGCACGAGAGCGACCGCCGGCTCGAACGGCAGCGCCTCGGCACACACGAGCGCGGTAAACTCACCCAGGCTGTGGCCACTGACGACCGCAGGCGGCGAACCGCCCTGCTCACGCCAGACGCGCCAGGTAGCCACCCCCGCCGTGAGCATCACCGGCTGGGTGAATTCGGTCATGTTCAAGCGCTCCGCCGGTCCCTCGCTCACCAGCCGCCACAGGTCTACGCCGAGAACCCCCGAGGCTTGCTCGAAGCACTGCGGCACCGCTGTGTAGCGCGCCGCGAGCGCCGCCATCATGCCCAGAGACTGAGAGCCCTGGCCGGGGAACACGAGTGCGACGGTCATGCGGGGCGCGAGCTTCCTGTGTGGCGGTCGTAACGCTTACGCGCCCGGCAGCGAGCCGAGCAGCGCTCTCGGCGGTGCGGTAGCGAGCAAATTATAGCGGCTTCGTTCCGGGGGGCTCGCTCGTCAGCGATTTGGCTCCCGAGGCCGGCTGCACCCGCGCGCGTGGCAGAAAAGCGGCAATCAGGCCGCCCAGAGCGCCGAGCACGTGCGCGTCGGGGACCAGCGGCAAGTCACCGGCAAACAGACTACCGCCGGATTGCTGCTCATAAACGAGCTTCACGACCAGCAGCAGCAGCAGCACCGCGCCCATCGTCTCCCCGCGCCGATACAGCGCATAGGCGCCCGCTGCGAGCACGCCATGCAGCACACCCGAGGCACCCAGGTACCAATCCACGCTGGGACGCAGAAACCACAGCCCGCCATCGATCGCGAGCATCGCGGCGGCGATGATCCACAGCCAGCGGCGCGGTGAGTACTCGCGCGCGAACAACGCCCACAGCAGGACCAGGCCGCCGCAGTTGAGGAGTACGTGCTCCCAGCTGAGGTGCACCAGATGGGCACTGACCAGACGCCACCACTGGTAGCTCGCGAGCGCACCGCGATCGTAGTCGAGCATCTGCCGTCCCCACTCGCCGGTCGCCCCGAGCCCGAGCAGCAGCAGCACGGCGGCCAGCAATGCTGCACCATAGCGATCGTCGCAATTCGCCGACCGGAACCAGGATTGTGACAGGCTGTCAGAACTGGTTACTTTCATTTGCTATCATCCGAACCCTGACAGGTAGGCGATGGGTTGACGGACACCCGCTCCCCGGCCCGCTCACGCCAGGCACCCTGGCCGTTCCCACTATAGGAGCGCTATGGCTTCAGGTACAGCTGCCATGTTCGACTCGCGCCAGCGCGGCTTCACCCTCATCGAGATCATGGTCGTGGTGATCATCATCGGCCTGCTCGCGGCGGTGGTGGTTCCCCAGTTCCTCAACCGTGTGGACGACGCACGCGTCGCCAAGGCGAAACAGGACGTCCAGGCGATCGAGACCGCGCTGACGATGTACAAGCTGGACAATTTCACCTACCCCACGGCCGATATGGGATTGAAGGCGCTGGTAGAGAAGCCCGACGACCCAAACATCACTCATTGGCGCGAGGGCGGCTACCTCAAGCATCTCAACAAGGATCCGTGGGGGCGTGACTACCAGTATCAGATTCCCGGCACCCACGGTGGCGAGTACGACCTCTATTCCCTGGGCGCGGATGGACAACCCGGCGGCGATGGCGTGAACGCCGACATCGGCAACTGGAATCTGGACAATTGATCGCAACCTGACTGCAGCGGGCCTGCGCGCATCGCCGTTCGCAGCGGTATCCGAGCGCAGCGCCCGGCGCGTGCGCCAGGAGCGTCGCACCGCGAGGGCGCGCCTCGGCGAGCGCATGCAGCGCGGCTTCACGCTGCTCGAGTTGCTGGTGGTCGTGGTCATCATCGGGCTGGTAGTGGCCGGAGCGATACTCAGTCTCGGGGCCACCGGTCGCGACGGCCAGCTCGAACGCGAGCGCGATCGACTAACGGCGCTGATCGCTTACGCGCGCGAGCGCGGCGCGCTGCTCACACTCGAATACGGCATCCGTTGCGGACAGCACGGCTACCGCTTCGTCTACTACGACAATCGCACCATGCAGTGGCAGCCCGAGACGCTCGACGATACGCTGCGGGTACATCACCTGTCGGATGGGCTCGACCTGCAGCTCGTGATCGAGGGTCGCGACGTGGTGCTCGATGATCAAGCGCTGCAGCTGCCGCAGAATGCGACCGTCACGGGCAGTGGTGCACCGGCATCGCTCACCGGCTCGCCGGGCGATGCCGCCACCTCATCGACCTCGTCGTACTCCTCGACCTTCTCATCGGCCTCCTCGTCGAGCTCCGGGCTTGGGGCACCCGCTCAGCTCAACGCGCAGATCGCCCAGAATGCTCCGCAGATCATGCTGCTGTCCGATGGAGACATGAACTCCTTCGCCCTGACGATCGAGCGCAGCAGCGCCCATCGCAGCGTCACGCTCAAGAGCGCGAGCGACGGCACCGTGAGCGCGAGCGCTATCGCGCAGGCGGAGCAATGAGCCGCGGCTTCACGCTCATCGAGGTACTGGTCGCGCTCGCGATCGTGGCGCTCGGCATGAGCGCCTTGCTCGAGACCCTGAACGTGTCCGCCGACAACGTCGGGGCGCTGCGCGACAAGACGGTGGCCGAGTGGATCGCGATGAACAAGGTCGCCGACACGCGCCTCGCGCTCAACATGCCAACGCTGGGGACTACCGAAGGTGACATCGACGACTGCGCGAATGGCACCTGGCATTGGCGCCAAGACGTGACCGGCGTGTCGGCGATACCCGGACTCGTGAGCATCAGTGTCAGCGTGCGGCGCACCGGCAACGCGATCCCAAAGACCAACAACACCAGCAACAACACCAGCAACAACACCAGCAACGACAACACCAACAACGCACAGGCGGGGTCCGGTCGAGGCCTGTTCTCGGGTCCGAGCACGCTCGGGGCGACCCGGCCGCTCGGCACGGTGACCAGCCTCGGTGCCGGCAGCTGCATCGCAGCCTCGGCGCCCGGCAGCTCGCTCGGCACACCACCCTCGCTCGGCGGCCCTCCCACTCTCGGTGGTCCAGCCTCTCTCGGTGGCCCGTCCTCCCTCGGCGGCCCGTCCTCTTCCGCGCAGTTCGGTGCTCAATCGCAAGTCCCATCCGGGCTCGGGACCTCGACCACACTGGGCTTGGGCAGTGGCAACGGCAACGCCGCGAGCAACGCTGCCGGTGGTGCCTCGGGGATATTCGGCTCGGCGCTGAACGGCACGGGAACTCAGTCCTCGGGTGGCTCGGGCAATTCCACGTCGAGCAGCTCGAGCAGCGGCTCCGGCAGCACGAGCGCGCCGGGTAGTGGGGTGAGCTGGCTGGTCACGTTGACGGGCTTTCGAGGCACCTCCCTCGGCACGCCCAGTGGCGAGTACCCCAATTGGTGCGGTCAACCCCTGCCCAACGCTCCCACTCAGAGTAACGGCACCGGCATCGGCACAAGCTTCGGCTCGGGCAATGCCATCGGCTGTGCCACCGCTGCCAACGGCGGTACCGGCACCGGCACTGGTGCCGGCAGCGGGACCGGTACGGGTACGGGTACCGGTACGGGTATCGGCAACGGCAACGGCAGCACTAGCCCGTTCGGCCCCGGCGGCGGTAGCAGCAACCCGTTTCTGGGGCCTAACCCGACCTCGCCGGGTAACACTACGGGGTCACAGTGAGCGCCGTGAGCGCACCACGCCCGAGTTGCCCCCCAGCCAGCCCCGGTAGTGCTCGGCACGCAACCGTTGGCAGCGCTGCCCACGGCTTCACGTTGATCGAGCTGCTGGTGGCGCTGTTCATCACTGCGGTCATGTTTGCAATCGGCTATCGGGAGCTCGATCAGGCCCTTACCAGTCGTCGCGAGATCGACGAGCAGTCGGCGCGCTTGATGGCCATCCAACAGGCCGTGCGCACCATGGAGCAGGACTTCGAGTTGCTACAGCCTCGGCCGGTGCGCAATCTGCAGGGAGACGGTTACCTGCCGGCACTGACCACCTCGCCGACCGGCGGCAACAACACACTCCAGCTCGGCAGCTCCAGCGGCAATGCGCCGCTGACTCCGCTGCTGACGTTCACGCGCGGCAGCTGGACCAATCCCTCCGGGCTTGAGCGCAGCGAGCTCCAACGGGTGAGCTATGCACTGCAGGGTGATCAACTGGTACGCGAGTATTCGCCGGTGCTCGATGGGACCCTCCAGGATGCGATCATCACGCGCACGCTGCTCGATCACGTGAAGAGCGTCAGTCTGCGCTTCATGGACTCTGGCCGTAACTGGCAGATGCAGTGGCCTGAGCCTCAGCCGATCGCACCGGGGTCACCACAGCCGCTGCCGAGCACGCGCCCCATCGCCGTGGAGGTGACGCTGCAGCTCGATGACTGGGGCACGATCGTGCGGCATATCGAGGTTGCCGGATGAGCACCCGCGCCGATCGCCAGCGAGCACAACGCGGTATTGCGCTCGTGACCGCCCTGGTGCTGGTCGCGATCGCCACCGTGCTCGCGGCGACCATCGGCTTTGGCGCGGCGATGGCCTCGCGACGCGCGAGTGCGGTGTTCGGCGCCGATCAGGCGTTGCTCGCGGCCGAGGGCGCCGAGGCGATGGCCGCGTACGCACTGAAGATCTCGAGCG